>JAFAOS010000557.1 GCA_019247515.1 Chloroflexota bacterium
CAGCTTCGCGCGCTTAAATGAGCGCGTCGCCGACTACGCCGCACGCTCCAAGTCGAAGGCGACCATCAAGGCCTACGCGACCGACTGGCGCGATTTTCACAGTTTCTGTGAGCAGCACGCGGCCACTCCCCTAGCGGCCAGCGACGAGACGGTCGCCGCCTACCTGGCCGCACTCGCCCACCGCGGCGCCAAGGCCGCATACCGCCAGGCGCCTGGTGCTCATTTCGCAGGCGCGCAAAGCCGCCGACCTGCCCTCGCCGACCACCTCGAGCCTCGTCCGCGGTGTCCACGCCGGCGGGCGGCGCAGCCTTGGCACGGCCCAGGCGGCCCAGCGCCCGCCCTGGTCAGCGACTTGAAGCAAATGCTCCAGGCGCTGCCCGGTACGCGCGTCGGGCTGCGCGACCGTGCGGTGTTGCTACTTGGCTTCGCCGGTGCCTTCCGCCGTTTCGAGCTGGTCTCACTCGACGTCGCCGATCTGGAGTTTTCGCAGGCTGGCCTTGTGGTTACGCTTCGAAAATCCAAAACCGATCAGGAAGGCAAGCGTCGCCGCATCGGGATTCCGTACGGCTCGTCGGAAGCGACCTGTCCTGTGCGCTCGCTGCAGGTCTGGCTGGCCGCTGCGCGCATCACCGACGGCCCGGTGTTTCGCTCGCTGGACACCTTCCAGCGCGTCCAGCCCGCCCGTCTGTCAGATAAGGCCGTCGCGCTGATCGTCAAGCGCCGGGCCAAAGCTGTCGGCCTGGATCCCGCCCGCTACGCCGGTCATTCCCTCCGCGCTAGGCTGGCCACCAGCGCTGCCGCCGCCGGCGCAAGCGAATGGCTCATCATGGCCCAGACCGGACATCGCTCCGCCGATATGGTCCGCGCTCGGCGCTCGCTCGAGGGTCTGGCTTTCGGCGACGCCTTCGGTGGCGAGTTCTTCGTGCGGTCGGACCTGGTCGAGCGGTTCATCACCGAGCGAGCGCTGCCGGGTCCACAGTGGTCGTACACCGACGACACCGAAATGGCGCTGTCCGTGGTTGGCGCACTCGCTCGCTTCCAGCTCGTCAACCAGGACTGGCTCGCGCACAGTTTTGCCCACCGCTACAACGTCAACCGCGGTTACGGGCCAGCCATGCACCGGCTGCTGCGGCAGATCAGAGAGGGTCAGCCGTGGCGAGAAGCTGCAGGCGGACTGTTCTCCGGTCAAGGTTCCTTCGGCAACGGCGCTGCCATGCGCGTCGCACCCCTGGGCGCCTACTTCGCTGATGATCTCGACAGTGTGATTGAGCAGGCGGCGCTATCGGCCGAAGTGACGCATGCTCACGCCGAGGGCATCGCCGGAGCCATCGCGGTGGCTCTTGCGGCGGCGCAGGCAATTCGGCTCGTTGATGCGGATACGCTGCCGACTCGAGCCGAGTTCCTGGATCTGGTGCGCGCGGGGGTGCCTGACAGTGACGTGCGCGGCGGGATCGGTCGCGCTATCCACCTCGCCGCAGACGCATCGGTCCGCCTGGCGGTTGCCGCCCTTGGCAATGGCGAGCAACTGTCGGCCCAGGATACCGTCCCATTCGCTCTCTGGTGCGCGGCCGGCAACCTCAGCAGTCTGGAGGATGCACTCTGGACGACGGTGAGCGGTCTGGGTGATCGCGACACCACTTGCGCCATCGCCGGTGGCATTATTTCGGCACGAACGGGCGTCGGCAGCTTGCCAGACGCGTGGCACGCTTCTCGCGAGCCCTTGCCAGCCTGGCCCTTCGAAGCAGAGTGACTGTCGAATACTGTGCCATCGGCAGTATCGCCAACGTCGGCCTACCAGTGACAGAATTGCGTCGCGGCAGGTGTCAGGATTCTTTCGCTCTACAACGGGCAGTCTGAAGAGGGCGTCTCGTCAAACTTTCCTGAAAGCCTTGCCGCGCTGGCCACGCTCGCGGACGCCGCGGAGCGCGCCAATCACTACGCGGGCCGGAGCAAATCGCCGGCGACGATCAAGCCGTATGCGAGCGGGTGGCGGGACTTTCTCAACTTCTGCGAGCGCCGCGGCGCGGTGGCGCCCCCCGCGACCGACGAGATGGTGGCCGGGTATCTGGCCGAGCTGGCCGACGCCGGCGTCAAGGCGGCCTCCATCGCCCGCCGCCTGGTGGTCATCTCCCAGGCGCATCGCGCTGGGGACCTGCCCTCGCCGACCACCTCGTCGCTGGTGCGTCGCACCCACGCCGGCATCCGCCGCTCGATCCGCACCGCCCAGGCGGCAAAGGCACCAGCTGTGGTCGCCGATCTGAAGCGCATGCTGCAGAAGTTGCCGAACACACGCGTTGGACTGCGCGACCGCGCGCTGCTGCTGCTCGGCTTCGCCGGTGCGTTCCGCCGCTCCGAGCTCGTTGCTTTGAACTTCGAGCATCTCGAGTTCTCCAGCGCCGGCCTGGCTCGAGACGGCGCATCACGACGGCGCGGTATTCAGGTCCTTGGACAAGTTTCAGCGCGTCCAGCCGAAACGGCTGTCGGACAAGGCGGTTGCCCGCATTGTGAAGCGTCGGGCAGCCGCGGTTGGTCTAGAGATCTCGATCGCTATGCCGGGCATTCACTCAGAGCCGGCCTGGCGACCAGCGCGCCAGCCGGTGGTGCCTCCGAGTGGGCGATCATGGCCCAGACCGGCCACCGCTCGACCGACATGGTGCGCCGCTACATGCGCGCGGCGAACCTGTTCGCCGCGGATAACGCGGCCAGTCTGGCGGGACTGTGAGCCGCCATCGGAGGCACCGCAACGGACTGGCTGTGCGCTCGCCGGGTCTCGATTCCAGATGGGGACGCCCGATCCGAGATTGCATGCGCCGAACCTGAATGGGCCCGTGCACGTGGTAGACGTTGCGCACAACACAGCCGCGCTCGAGCAATGGGGGAGCGAGCTCGTGCCGCGCGCGCTTCCCCCGTCGTGCCGTCTCAAGCCTGCCGTTCGAGGGGCGGGGCGGGCGCGACCGCCGAGCGCTCCACACGCGGGCGACCATCACAAAGGCCATTCGGTGGTCCGGTCGAACACCACCCCCGCAAACCGCAACCAGATTGGCTTCTTCGACCGGTGGCTGAACCCGCCGCGCCGCGATTGCCATTGAAAACGGGTTGTTACTGACGCCGTTGCGCGTGGCTATGTGTACCTGGCGGTCCGGCCGGTAGCCCACAATGTGCCTGCGATCCAACAGTTTTATGATGTCGGCTTTCAGACCCTCGGTGGACAGGTCAATCTAACCACGGACCTTGCCGACCGACACCATCGCTGGCTGGAAGAGCGCAGCTTCACGGTCTGGACTTTCGGTACTGATTCGAGTGCGTCAGAAATTTGCTGGAGCGATTGTTTGATAGGCACCGTCAAGTTAAGGCCGGAGGAGCCGCTGGTAGTGGGGTGGCGGACTGCGGTCGGGAGTGTTGGAGTCTTCGATTCAGGCCACGCGGAGACCAACGACCTCGCGCCAGGTGGAGTGTCGTTCCACAAGCAGCTGCCGCCGCGTGCGAGCCGGAGCGCGGTAACGTCCGACTCGGAAGTGGTCGCCTACCGCGCCGAATGGTCCAAGAAAAGACTGGGCGTGCTCCGGCGATTTGAAGCGACGCATCAACCCGCTCCCGTTGCCGTGTAGGCTGGTGTGAATTCTTGGCGCGGTTGTCGAGGCCTTTGTGTCGACGGTGGTCGATGTTTGGCAGCACGCGCCGCAGTGCTGGTCGATAGCTGGGGAGCTTATCCGTGATGACCACACGAGGCTCGCTTCGGGTCGCCGCAAGAACGCGTCGCAAGAAGGTCTCAGCGGCGACTTGATCACGGCGCTGCTGGACCAGGATGTCCAGGACAACGCCGTGCTTGTCGACGGCACGCCAGAGCC
>JAFAOS010000320.1 GCA_019247515.1 Chloroflexota bacterium
GGAGTCGCGCCGATTCCAATCGGGTAGCTGCCGTGCGCCACCCAATCGGCGATCTGCTGGTAATCGCGCGTGTAGGCGACCTCCTGGCCCTGGTACAGCTGTTTGGCGACGTCGGCTCCGCGGGTGACGTATAGCACCGAGCCGAAAATCAAGCCGCCACCGTTGACGCTCGGGTCGTAGGACGCGATCTTGCCCTTCCACTTGGAGTTCAACAGGTCGTCGGTGGTGCGGAGTTCCTCCGGGTCGACCATCGACGTGTTGATGTAGCCAATTGGACTGATCGTGTTGAACAACTGCAGACTGGTATTGCCGTTTGGATCGCGGAACCACGGCGCGCCGCTCGGCCATACCGAGGGATCGATGACTTCCGGCAACGTCAGCACCGGTTTGAGCGGGTCCAGCCAGTTGTTCGGGAGGAAGGTGCCGTAGACGGTATCCGGTCCGCCGAGGCTGACGTCGATGGTGTACTGATTGGCGGCTCGCTCGCTCTGGATGCGCGAAGCAAGCTCGCTGCTATTGCCAGCCAGGTACTCGACGTCGATATTGAAGCGCTTCTTGAAGGCGTCTGGCAGTTTGGTGCGCGCGTCAGGCGCTGGGGGTCCGCTGACGACGACCTTGCCTTCACCTTGCGCGGCGGCGACCATCTGATCCCAGTTGGGGGTACCGGCGCCGGAGGAGGCCGGCGCCGGCGCGACGGTTGCCCCGCCAGCAGCGGCGGGTGCGGCCGTCGAGGCCGGCGCCGCGGCTGTCGTCGGCTTCGGGGCCGCCGCGGGCGCTGTCGTTGGCGCCGAAGCCGGAGCCGAAGCCGGCGGGGTTGGCGCGGCCGGCGCAGAGGTGGGCGCTGCGGCTGGACTGCTCGGCGCGCAGGCGGCCCCCAGCACACCCAGCGTCGCGATCTGGACCATCTTCAACACGTCACGTCTGGTCTTCATGAATCAGCTCACTCCCCTGGCCACAGTGTGGCTTCACTCGTGTCGACTCGTAAACCCACCATGGCTCCGGGCTCATAGCGGTTCTGGCGAGTGCTGACGACCAGCATCGACCGGCCGCCAGCGGTACGCACGCCATACTCGATCCGCTCGCCGAGATAGGCGGCGCTCTCGATAATGGCCGACAGCCGATTCAGGCCCGGCGCGCTGTCGGGTTCGATCGAGACGTTCTCGGGTCGCCAGGCGAGTACCAGTTTCGACGTTCCGTCGACGGCCCGCGAGCAGCCTGGCGGCAACTGAAAGACCACGCCGGCCTCCCCGGGCGCCTCGGCCCGCTCCGCCGAACGCAAGCACACCTCCAGCGTGAGCACGCGCCCGAGAAAATCGCGCACGAATGGCGATGCCGGTCGCTCGTACAGCGCGACCGGAGTACCAACCTGTTCCAGGCGCCCGGACTGCATGACGGCAATGCGATCCGACAGCACCATAGCCTCGGCCTGATCGTGCGTCACGAACAGGACTGCGATGCCCAGTCGTTGCTGGAGCGCGCGCAATTCGATGCGCATGTGCTCGCGCAGTTTGGCGTCCAGGTTGCTCAGGGGTTCGTCAAGCAACAACAGCTTCGGTTCGTACACAATAGCGCGCGCCAGGGCCACGCGCTGTTGCTGGCCACCGCTCAGGTCCGTCGCGCCGCGGCTGCCCAATCCGCTCAGGCCGACGAGATCCAGGACGTGCTCCACTCTGGACTGCGTCACGTTCTTTGGAACGCCGCGCAACTTCAGGGGAAAAGCGACATTTTCGAAGACGGTCATGTGCGGCCAGATGGCGTAGCTTTGAAAGACCATGCCCAGGTCGCGGCGCTCGGGCGGCAGCGAGAAGCCGCGCGCCCCGGAGGCGATCAGGCGACCGCCCAGCAGGACCTCGCCGGCGTCCAGCTCCTCCAGGCCGGCGACGATCCGCAGTGTGGTGCTTTTGCCGCAGCCGCTGGGGCCGAGGAGCGTGAAGACCTCGCCCGGCGAGACGGACAGGGTGATGCCATCGACGGCGGCGGTCGAGCCGAAGGTCTTCTGGACATCGCGCAACTCCAGGACGGCGTCGCCGTTGATCGCCGGCACGTTATGCGGGCTCGGGAATTGGGAAATCGGCGTCGTAGCCGTCGGGTACCGGCACCTGGTGTTGAAGCCGGATCTCTTTTCGCTCGCGGGCGGACTGCATGATGCCCAGGCACACCTCCAGGGTGGCCATGCCCCAGCGACCGTCGTGCCAGACCGGTTGACCGCCGACGACCGAGTTGTAGAGCTCCTCCAGCTCCGCTCGACGCTGGCCCACGCCCATTTCTCGCCCGGCGAGGACGTTCACCTCTTGCTTGCCCGCGTCCGAATGAATGTAGATGCCGTATCGCGCTTGACGAATATCCGCGCGGTCGAGGCTGGCGATCGCCATGCCCATATCCTCGGGCACCCAGGGCTCCGGCTCGTTGCGTCGGAAAATGATGCGCTCCTGTTCGCCGCCGATACGCAGCGCCTGCTTCTCATCGCCCTCGGCGCGCGTGCCATCACGCAACTGGGCGCGGATCGATGCCCGTTCGGAGGCGGTATACCGCTGACGGTCGTGACCCCATGGCACCAGCTCGGCGCCCAGGAAGTAGCCGTAGCCGTTGTGGCTGATAGTCGCGGGGGTCCCGTTTTCGAACTCCAGAAACGCCGAATAGTACCCGGGGATCGGCCGTTCCGGCATCCACTGTCCAACCTGCGCGCGGACACTGCGCAGCATCCCGCCACCGAGCAGTCGGACCGTGTCCACCTGGTGCGGACCCTGGCGATAGGGAATGCCGCCGCCCTGGTTCAGGTCGAGCTCGTCGGCGGTTCGCGGGCGGAGCATCCAGTCGGAATATGACCAGATGTTCAGCGCGCGCAACTGGCCGTACTTGCCGGACTCGATTACGCGCCGGATGGCACGGATCGGCAGCGTGAAGGCCCGCGTGTGACCGGCGAGGAGCTTTACGGAGTTTTTGTCGGCGGCTTCCACCATCCGCTCCGCGTCGGCCAGCGTGACGGCCATCGGCTTTTCGACCACGACGTGTTTGCCATGGTTCGCGGCGAGGATCGTGTGCTCGGCGTGGAACCGATTGGGAGACGAAATCCAGACCGCTTCGACGTCAGGGTCGCCACACAAGTCTTCGGCGGAGGAGTAGGTCTTCGCCGAAGGAAAGCGATCGGCGAAGCGCTCGAGGGTGGCCGGCACGATGTCGGCGCCGGCCACCACGTCGATGGAGTCCATGGCCTCCATCGCGGGCAGGATTTCGGCACCGCCCACGCCGATGCCGATCATGCCGATTTTTAGAGTCTGGACTTGCACCACGGCACGAGTCCTTTCATGCGGCATTCGGCCCCGTGGGCGGCGAGCTCGTCCTCGAACATCGCATGGATGCGCGGGTCTTCGTCCTCGTACTCGATCTGAGCGCCGCCCTCTTTGACGCTGACGTCGGCCTCGCCGCCCTGATACGCGCCACGCTGCTTGTAGTGCCTGCCAGTGAAGCGCAGCGCCAGATAGCGAGCCGGATTGGCGCCGGAGTTGAAGTGCTCGTGGAACCAGTTCTCGGGCGGGACGACGACCGCGCCGGGGCGCCAGTCGCACTTCATCCAGTCTGCGTCGCCCTCGCGCCAGAGCAGCGAGAAACCCTGTCCGTCGAGGATGATGACGTGCGCACCCGGCCCATGTCGATGCGCCTTTTTGTACGTGCCCGGCCGGAACTGGGAGACATGGGCGCCCATGCTGTTCTGGGCGAGCTCGATCATCACGTTGGTACCCCCACCACCGCGCGCTTTCCAGTCGTGCAGCTGCACGGTGTGGACGTCGGCGATGAAGTTGGTCTCGAGCGTTCGGCCGCGATGGAGGGTGCCCTCGTTGGTGAAATAGTCGTCTGCTCCACTGAACCGATCTTCGAAACGATACGGGTTGTCAAACACGAACCCAGAATTATGGAACAGGCTGATGATGGTCGGCGCGTTGGTGACGGCCACATAGCGAGCCGGCTGGACTCCGGAACCGTTGAAGACGCGGTAATGGGCGTTGATGGGAATGGCAAACAGGCTGCCAGGGCCCCATTCGAAGCTGACTTTGCGGTTTTCGTCGTACCAGACCTGCGTCGCGCCACGACCTGAGAGGACGTAGATCATGGCTTCGTAAATGTGGTGCTCGGGCTCCGACGAGCGGCCGGGACCAAGCTCGACGACGTGCATGTCGTTGACGCCGCCGGTGCCTTCAAGGTTTACGATCGCGCCGCTGCCGCCCTTGCGTTGCCACGGCCCGAGCTGGAGTGTGTTCAGGTCCCCAATGTAAAAGCCGGTGACCAGGGGTACCCCCTCTGAACGCTGCCACTCCTCGTACGCGTCGACGCGCTGCATTGGATCGAGCGAAGCCGTAATGTCGGGTGCCGAAGTCATCTCGAGGGCCATATGAGAGTCTCCACTCCATTCATAATCTTTCGCGACTCGCACGGTAACCGAATGACCTGGACGCGAGCAGGACCAGCAGCACCACAACCGTCAGCACTACGCCAATTGCCGCGCTGCGCTCGCGTGCGCCGGCGAAGCTGTACTCCAGCATCAGGATCGACAGCGGTCGCGAGCTGGCGTTGTACAGCAGGACGGGCGTGCTGATGTCGTAGACGGCGGTGAGAAACGTGATCAGTCCGACGGTGACCGCCGTTGGCGCCAGCATGGGTACCACGATTTTCCAGTACATGCGCAGCCAGCCGGCACCGCAGGTGCGGGCGGCCTCCTCTACATCGCGGCCGAGCTGCATCAGGGAGGTCTTGAAGAATTGCGAGCTGAGCGGCGCGGCGCGAAATACGAATGCCACCGCCAATCCGACGACGCTGCCGTACAGCAGCGAGCGCGCCGGAGTAGCCAGGAACAGCCACAGCAGCGCCAGACTCATGAGGACGCCCGGCACCGCCCATGGCGCCCAGACACACGCGTCGACCGCGCGTAGCACCCGCGAGTGGTAGCGCGTCAGTGTGTACGCCAGCATCGAGTAGACCAGCATCGTGACCACTCCGGCGGTGGTCGCGATGATCAGGCTGTTTCGGATGCCGGTGAAAAAGGCGGGATCCGCGAACAACTCCTGCCAGTGTGCCAGCGTGTAGGCATTGGCCACGTTGAAGAAGCCGTACAGCCGCATCACGGAGCCGATGACCAGGAGTGTCAATGGGGCAGCCAGGGCGACCAGGAAAAACGTCACGCACAGGACCAGCGCCGGCCACCGCCAGCGTCCGAGTTTCGCGGGCCGACTGGCGTACTCGCGGCCGGTCACCGTGGTGTAGTTGCGGCCGCCCAGCGCGCGACGGTACAGCCACGTCAGCCCGACCAGCCACACCAGGAAAACCACCGCCATCGCGGTGGCCTCGCCGACGTTGGAGGGCGCGTTGTTGACCAGGTCATAAATGCGAGTCGAGTACACGTACAGGTGGACCGGTTGGCCGAGCAACAACTCCACTTCGAAGGCCTCGAAGCTCAGGACCAGCGAGATGACGGTCACCAGCAGCACGGCGGGCGCCAGCAGCGGCAGGGTGATGCGCATGATGGTCTGTCGAGGCGTGGCGCCGCAGACGCGCGCGGATTGTTCGATGGCCGCGTTGATGCGGCGGAACGCCGGCGTGAGCAGGATGACTTTGTAGGCAATGGCGGTCGATGCCAGGTGGACCCAGGTAATGCCCCAGAAGCCGTAGATGTTGAAGACGGACACGGGCTTGCCCATCACCGACGACAGGAGTGTGTTGAGGAGTCCGAACTTGGGGTCCAGCAGGAGGACCCAGCCAAACGCCAGTGGCAAGACCGGTACGAAAATGGACAACCAGGCCAGCACTTCGATGAAGTTCCGGCCGGGCATGTCGGTCCGCGCGATCAACCACACGAGCACCAGCGCCACCGGGAGTGAAATCGCGGTGCGGGTGACGGAGAGCGCGAAACTGTTCCACAGCGCGCTCATCGCGGATGGATCGGCGAACGCCGACTGCCAGTTGCCGAGACCGTATTTGAACGCCTGACCGGCGGGCGCGACGTTGAAACTGTTGACCAGCAGCATTCCCAGCGGCAGCACCAGAATGATGCCGACGATGAGCGGCAAGACGCGCGAAGCCGCGCGTCGGGACAGGGAGCCCAACTCGGGCGTCGCGAAGCGCGGGAGCGCGGGTGCGGTTACGCGCGCAGCCATGAATCTCAGCCCCGCCGGCGAGCGGCATGCCGCTTGCGCGCTCGCACCGCGTGCAAGTTCGAAGGTCTTCTCTTGAAAGAGAAGCAGAACATTTCAGTCGGCAGGCGTGGGTGCGCCAACTCCGACTGGACGTCCACCACCGCTTTCGACTTTCGTCGACTCGTCGATATTGGTGTCGAGCATCGGGTGGTTGGGGTCGCGGATGACGCCCATGGGGTCGAGCCCGCGCTGCACGCGGTCGATCTGCTCGCGGGTGACCTTGCGAAAGAGGTGGATGCCGCGATCAGAGTAGCTGAGATGTTCGAGGGTTCGATCGGCGATGGGACCCTGCGTTTCCCAGGCCATGTGATCCTGCGCCAGGACCGAACGCAGGTTGTAGACGGCGTCCGGATGGACCGCATCCGGTGGGTCCTTGTATGGCGCGAGGTATTCGACCGGTGGATCCTCCGCCTCGTCGGCGAGTGAGCCGTCCGGAGTCGGCTCGAACATCACGTGGATGTGCGCGGTATGCGTGTCGTCAAGCGGCACGCGGATTTGCGTGGAATAGCCCTGGCGCAAGATATTGGGAAAGACCAGCGGATGCTCGTCGACCTGACCCGTCTTGTAGGTCCGCTTCTTCATAATCCCGATGGACGTGACGTAGAAGTCCGTATCGGCGACGTCGTCGGTGAAGCCGCGCGTGGTGTTGACCGGCTGCCGACCGCGGCCAATATATTCCTGGTGGAGGATCTGCAGGTGGGCGGGATCGACGGAGTTCTCCATCGCCTGGTACCAGTTGCAATCGAGCACCGGGTGGATGACGAGACGCCGCCGTCCGTCACGTCGGACCAGCGTGTCGTATGGCGGCAGCTCCGGCGCCGGTTCGGGGCCGAGATAGGCCCAGTACATGCCCACGTACTTGCGCACGGGGTAAGCCGGTTGTTTGACGGAGTTGATGATTGCGTCGTTGCGCTCGGGCGGTGTTTCGAGGATGCAACCGCGGGTGTCGTACAGCCAGCCGTGGTAGGCGCACGAGATGCCGCGTTCTTCGACGCGACCGTAGACCAGCGAGGCGCTGCGATGCGCGCAGCGGTCGGACAACAGGCCGACGCGACCGGTCCTGTCGCGGAACAGGACGAGGATCTCGCCGAGGAGACGAACGAGTCTGGTGGGCTGTTCGGGCGTGAGCTCGGCGGCAACGGCGACTGGCATCCAGTAGCGTCGCAACAACTCGCCGCCCGGGGTGCCAGGTCCAACCCGTGTCAGCAGATCGTTCTCTTCTCTGGTGAGCACCATGTCCGCAACCCCCTGTGCCTGATCTCTTTGTAGGATACCCCGCAGGGAGGATGCGAATTTTGACGACCTCAGTTGCGAACGTGACCGAGCTGCGCGAAAAAGTGGTGTTGGCGTGCCGCATGATTGGCAGTCGCGGCGTCTCGAAGGGATCGTTTGGGCACGTCAGCGCGCGGATCCCCGGTGGAGACAACAGGATTTTGATCAAGTCGAAGGGCCCGGATGAAGAGGCGCTCGAGTTCACGACCGACCGCGACGTCATCACGCTGTCGCTTGACGGTCGCGTGCTGGAGGCGCCGACGGGCCTGCAGGCGCCAGCGGAAACGGCCATGCATCTTGCGATCTACCGCGCGCGGCCCGAGATCATGAGCGTGATCCACAGCCACCCGCTGCCAGTGGTGGTGCTGACCGCGTGCGACAAGCCGATGGTGGGCATCTACGGCGCCTTCGACGGCGACGCGGCGCTGCGGCTGCTGGACGAGGGCCTGCCCACGTTTCAAGGTTCGCTGACGATCACCGACGACGCGCTGGCGGCGGAGTTCATGGCAGTCATGGGCCAGCGGCGTGCCTGTCTGCTGCGCGGGCACGGGATGACCGTGGCAGGCACGAGCGTCGAGGAGGCCACCGCCACGAGCCTGACGCTGGATGAGCTAGCGCACGCCAACTACATGGCGTACGCGATCGGCACGCCGCAAGGGGTGCCCGATCTCGAGGCGCACCGCGCGCGGTGGGCGGACGCGGGTGGCCGGCGCAACGGTGGGGCGGTGAACGCCGCCGGGGAGCCGTTTGTCTGGCGGTACAACAAGAAGTTGCTACAACGGGGCTAGGCTTTCGTGGGGGACGGGCGTCAGTGGAGGATGCTGGCGAAGAAGTCGCGCGCCTCTTGCCGCTTCGTCAGCACGTAGTCGGGGTCATACGTGTCGAAGTAGCGTCCGCCTGGTTGCGGAATCTGATCTGGAGTGACCCATGTCGGGTCCACGTCGTTACGGACTGGCACGCCGTTGTCGAGCGGTCCGTAGACGCTGATGCCGTCCTTGCTGGCGATCCAGTTGGCGAAGACGATCGCCGCGTTGGAGTGCGGGGCGTTGTTCCACAGGTTGACCAGGCCGAATCCGCCCGCCACGGTGATCGGGATGTCTGGCAGGTTCATCTCTTTCAACGGGAGGCCCGCGGCGTAGTAGTCGGCCAGGTACTGGTGGGTGACGCCGATGCCGATCGGGTAATTGCCGTGCGCCACCCAATCGGCGACCTGTTGATAGTCGCGTGAGAGGGCGACGTTCTGGCCTTTGTAGAGCTGCGAGCAGTAGTCCTTGCCCTTCGTGACGTACACCGCGCTGGCGGTGGCGATGCCCGCGCCGTTGACGCCCGGGTCGTACGTGCAGATCTTGCCCTGCCAGCGCGGGTCCAGCAGCGAGCTCGAGTCCTTGAAGTCGTCGGGCGAGACCATCTGGGTATTCAGCGCCAGCAGGGCTACCGTTGCGGAGTTGAACAGCTGCATCACCATCTGCTTCTGTGGATCGCGGAACCACGGCTCGCCGGTGCGGTACAGCTTGCCGTCGACGACGTCTGGGAGCATCAGCACCGGCTTCAGCGGCGCGAGCCAGCCGCTGGCCAGGAAGGTGCCGTACACGGTATCGGCGCCGGCGAGACTGACGTCGATGGTGTACTGGCCGGCGGCGCGCTCGCTCTGAATGCGGGAGGCGAGCTGGCTGGAGTTGCCGGCCAGGTACTCCATGTCGATGCCCGAGAACTTTCTGAAAGCTTCGGGGATGGCGGTCGAGGCGCCCGGGTCGGGCGGACCGCTGACGACGACCTTGCCCTCGGAATGGCCGGCGGCCAGCACCTGGTCCCAGCTGCTGGCCGCGGTTCCCGCGGTCGGCGCGGGCGGAGGGGTGGTTTGTGGGGTGCAGGCCACCACGACGGCTGCCGCACCCGAGAGCGCCGCGCCGAGAAGGAAGTGCCGCCGAGTCATGTGAACGCCTGCCAACGTGACGTTCGTCCCCTGGGAGGAAATGGTACCGCGCTGCGTGGCGGATGACTCGGCGCAGCGTCGTGGCGCGCGAAATGCAGTGGGCCGGGTAGTTCGGTTGAGAGGTTGCCTGCATGTTGGCCTCACACTACCTCCGATCTCGGCTGACGGTGTTTGTCGCGGTTGTCCTGCTGCTGGGGGCGGCCACGCCTGTCCTTGCCCAGAGTGACGCGCCGCCATCACCGCCCGCGCTGCAGACGTTGGACTCGCCCCTGTGGGCGGTCGCGCTCCAGGGCGTGACGCTGCGCTCGCAGCCCGACGACAACGCGGAGCAGTTCAGCAGCCTGAGGGCCAATGCGCCGCTCCAGATCCTCGGGTACGCGGGCGACTGGGCGTACGTGTACAACCCGCGAGGTAAAGGCACTGCCTACGTAAAGAGCGATCAACTCGGTCCCGGCGACCCGCCGTCGAGCTATGTTGACAAAGACCCGCCGCCGCTCGACGAGTCGCTCGACCGCACGGGCCGAGTCGACCAGGACGTCGCACTTTCGTTCTACCCGACCGACGATCCGGCGGCCGCCTACAGCCAGCTCGGGGCCGGCTCGTCCGTCACCATCGCCGGCTCCGTCACTGGCGACGATGACCAGAAGTGGTACCAGACCAGCGATGGCGACTTCCTGCCAGCCAGCGCGGTCGAATTCCCCAGCGCGCCGGCGGCGCCCGCCGTTGCCGCCGCGCCGACGCGTACGTACGCGGGGCACTGGGTGGACGTGGACCTCACCCAGCCGGCACGCATGGTGGCCTACAACGGTTCGACTCCCGTGCGCTCGATGCTGACGATCATCGGCCGCGGTCCGCTGGCGACGCCGGCGGGCACCTTCAGCATCATCCGCCGCGTCGCCAACGAGACGATGGATTCCGCAACGGTCGGCATCCCACGGAATTCTCCGGGCGGCTACTACCTGACCAACGTCCTGTACACGCAGTACTTCCTACCGGGCGGGCAGTCGATTCACTACAACTACTGGTCCAGCAACTTTGGCTACCCGGGCTCACATGGCTGTCTGGGGCTGTCATACGCCGACGCCGCGTTCATGTGGGGCTTCGCCACGATCGGCACGCCGGTGTCTATCCACTACTGATCCACCCTCACCCCAACCCTCTCCCAGAGGGAGAGGGAGTGTATCGCCTAGATGCCTGGGGCGGGCATGGCCTGCTCGTGACCTTCCGCGGAAACCACCCCGCGGCGCGCCAGGATGCGCGGCGCCGTCTCTGGCACGGGCAGCAGGATGACGACGTTCACGACCCACAGCAGCCCGGCCAGGACGACGGGCACCATCAATCCGAAGCGGTCGGCCAGGATGCCGCCGATGATCGGACTGAGCGTGATGCCGAGCGTGGCGGCGAACAGGTTGCAAATGCCAATCGCGGCGCCTTTGCGCTGCGGGACAAGCTCGCTGGGCATCGTCGCGCCGGCGAGCGCGTTCAGGCCGCTGGCGCCGATCTGGCCGAGCCCCAGAAGTGGGATCATCGCCAGCGGCGGCAGCGGGACGAGCGCGAACGTCAGGAAGCCGACACACGCGGCGACCGAGGCGACGATGGCGGCCGGTTTGCGACCGAAGTTGTCGGCGATCGAAGGGATGATCAGCACCCCGAGCAGGCCGATCAGCGCGCCGGATGCCAGGATGTTGCCGGCGTCGTTCAGGGCGTAGCCGCGGATCTGGGTCAGGAACAGCGCGTAGAACGCGAGGTTCAGTCCCAGCCAGGCGAGGCCGAGCGTGAAGGCGATGGTCGTGGAGGGCATGCCGCGCGCGCCCAGGATCTCCTTCAGGTCCGTGAAAAAGGCCGAAGGCTTCAGCTGACCGGCCGCCTCGCGCGTGTGCGCCGGCAGGTCGGCGGGCAGGATGAAGATCATGCCAGTCACGAGCAGCGCGCCGTAGATCCCGACCAGGGGGAAGGCCCAGCGCCAGCCGAACGCCGTGGCCAGGTGCGTCATGATGAACGCACCCAGGGCGAGGCCGAACAGGGTGTAGCCGCCGGTGAAAATGCCCTGGTACAGCGCCCGACGATTGGGATTGGTGCGTTCGGCGATGGTGCCCTGGCCGGTCGCCAGGCTGACACCATCGCCCAAGCCGACCAGGTCGCGCAGGATGAACAGCGAGAGGAAGTTCCAGGCCAGGCCCATCAGCATCGAGATCACCGACGCGCCGTACATGCCGAACAGGTAGACCTTCTTGCGCCCGATCCGATCAGAGATCGAACCGCTCAGCCAGGCCGAAATCGCCCAGGCCAGCGAGGTGCCCGACACGAGCAGGCCGGCCTGCCAGAACTCGAGATGAAACTCTTGCACGATCGGCGGCATGACAAAGCCGATCCCCGCCCGATTGAGCCCGACGAAACCGAATACCAGCGCCAGCGAGATGACGAGTGTCCACTCGTACGCCTGACCATCGCGTTTCAACACGCGCTGTGCCTCCCCATGTCGCTGAGGGTCGGACGACTCGAGGACCCGATGCCCCGAGTCCTATCCGGGTCGCAGCATACGTCAACGCCGCCGACGCGGCGAAGAATCGAGGGTCACGGATTTTCGAACGCCGGGGCGAACCGTCGACGGCTAGGCCCTACGCCATCGAACGCCAGAGCTTGGAACCCGGTTCGGCCGTCCATGCGCGGCCGGTGAGCTGGCGGGTGCGATAGGCGCTCAGACCGTGGGCGGGTCGGGTCGGCGGGGGCGACTCGCTCGGCTCGGCGCGGCGGCTCAGCAGCCTGACTGCCAGAATGGTTCGATTCCGGGCGCGCTCCGAGACCACCCAGCCGTCGAAATCGCGGCTCCCCGGGAACGTGACCCATTCCCAGCCCTCGTCGGCGTAGGACACGAACCGCTCGTAGACGTGCGCCGTCGCCAGCGCGATCTGGTCCGGCTGCGCCAGATCAGCCGAGAGCCCAAGATCGGACAGATCGATCTCGATCAGGCGCACCTCCGAAACTGGCCGCACTTCGGCGCCCGTGTGTCCGTTGCCCGGTCCGCTCATGAGCTGATGCTAACCTTCTCATCGAGGTGCGCACATGCTGAGCAAGCAAGTGAACGAACGACTGACGCAGGTGAGCGCGGGCACGCCGATGGGCGAGCTACTGCGCCGCTACTGGCACCCGGTAGCCACCGTTCCCGAGCTCGACGCCGAGCCGGTGCTGGCGGTCACCATTCTTGGCGAGAACCTGGCGCTGTTCCGCTCGGATTCGGGCACGCTCGGATTGGTCGCCCAACGCTGTCCGCACCGCGGCGCGTCGCTGGCCTACGGCATCCCCGAGGAGGACGGCTTGCGTTGCGCCTACCACGGCTGGAAGTTCGCACGCGGCGGCCAGTGTCTGGAGCAGCCGGCGGAACCCGCGGACAGCACGTTCAAGGACCGCATTCGCATTCCGGCATACCCGGTTCAGGAGATGGGGGGTCTCATCTGGGCCTATCTCGGCCCGGACCCGGCGCCCCTGCTGCCGCGCTATGACCTGTTCGTGCGCAACGACGTGGAGCGCGAAATCGGCATCACCCGCTTGCCGTGCAACTGGCTGCAGATCATGGAGAACTCGCTGGACCCGGTCCACCTCGAATATCTGCACAGCGTGTACATGAATTACGTCTTCAAGCGCGCTGGCAAGCCGGAGCCGACCACCACCAAACACCACGAGCGCATCGCGTTCGACGTCTTCGAGTATGGGATTACCAAGCGGCGGCTGTGGGTAGGCGATTCGGAGGACAGCGACGAGTGGCAGGTCGGGCACCCGATTCTGTTCCCGAACATCCTCTCGGTGGGCGAGCCGCGGTTCCCGCAGTTCCAGATTCGGGTGCCGATGGACGACACACACACGTATCACGTGTGGTACCGGTGCAAGTCCACATCTGACGGCGTGGCCGCGCGGCAGTCGCCGCACGACATACCCGTGCTGGATTACGCGTACAAGGAGCAGAATGGCAGGCTGATCGTCGAGACCGTCAGCGGCCAGGACATGATGGTCTGGGTTACCCAGGGTCCGATCTCAGACCGCACCACCGAGCGACTGGGCACCACCGATCAGGGCATCATCCTGTATCGCAATCTGTTGCTGGACCAGATCACGCGCGTCGAACGCGGGGAAGACCCGCTGGCGGTTATCCGGGACGAGGCGAAGAACACGCCGATGGTGCAGATCCATCGCGAGGCGGAGCCATTTCGCGTCGCCGCGGGCGACAACGACGCCTTCGCGGCGCGACACGAACGAGGAACGGCGCCGGTCTAACGCAGGTTCAGGGATTCCACCTACGGTGGAGCCCTTCCAGAGGTTTCAACGCCAGCGCGCAGCGTCCTGCTGGGTCAGCTCGCGGCGGCGTGACTGGCCTCGGCGATGGCGGCTCTGTCGGCGGCCCGGGTCAGGTCGCGGCGGACCTCGAAGCTCTTCAGGGCCACCCTCTCGCGCTCGATGCGGATGAATGGCTCGTTTCTGGCCCGGTCGCGGATCAGCCCATCGGGTCCTCGCCGCGCTCCACCTTCGCCATCTGCTCCAGCAACAAGTTGCGGTACAGGATCACGCCCTTGTCGCTGGTACCGAGGCGCTCGGTGGTGCGGTCCGACACCGCGCCCTGAGTCACCCACGCCATCATGTCCTGACCGTTGATGGTTTCCACAACGAGTCGCCCGTTGCGGTGCACATACGGCACCTCGGGAATAGGAATCGAGGTCTGACGTGGCGCGCCCGGCGCGCGCAGGTCCGCCCGATACCAGTAGTGGAGGGTGTGCGTGTCGTCCATGGGCACGCGGATCTGCAGCGTTGGTCGCGTGTGGTCGCCGACGGCGAGGATATACGGAAAGATCACCGGGTGGCCGGTGAGCCAATCCTCGGAGGTCGCCGGGTCCTCGCCCTCGAGTAGTCGCCGCTTGTAGATGCCGTATTCGAACACGTCAAAGGCGATCTCCTCGTGCTTGCGCGGCGTCATCGCCGCCGGCTTGCCCTGGCGCTTGTTGACGTAGTTGCCGTAGACGGCGTGCAGCCACTCGAAGTGGATGGGGTCCATCGAGTTCTCCATGATCTGGAGCCAGTTGCACGGCAGGTGGGTGACGCCGATCGAGCGATCCAGCTCGTCGCGGACGAGGATGTCCCAGCGGGGAAGCAACGGAACCGGCTCGGGGCCGAGGTACGCCCAGATCAGTCCGCCAAGCTCCTGGACCGGATAGGCGGGGACTTTGATGCGGTCTTTGAACGAACTGTCGGCGGGCTCGGCAGGCTGCTCCAGGCACTGACCACCCCGGCCGAACTTCCACCCGTGGTACGGGCAGCGCAGGCCGTCGTCTTCGGGGATGCCGTACGCCAGCGACGCGCCGCGGTGCGGGCAGCGTTGCGCCACCAGGCCGAGCGCGCCTGACTCGGAGCGGAACAGCGCCAGGTTTTCGCCCAGGAGCGTGATGGCGAGCACGGGTTCGGCGTCGAGCTCGGGGGTACGAGCGATGGGGAACCAGTAGCGGCGCAACAGGGCGCCCATGGGCGTGCCAGGACCGACCTGGGTGAGCCGTTCGTTGAGCTCGTTCGACAGCATGCACCCATTTTTCCGCAGGCGAGACCCGATGGGAAGGCGTCAGTCCAGGACTGAGAGAGGAAAGAAGGCGGTCACCGTCCAGTTCGGGGCATCGACAAGCTGGCTGATGTGCAGCTCGGCGGTCACGCTCGCCAGGACGTAGGCGTCGTCCGCGCTCAGGTGCGTGGTCTGGCACAGCCACTCGATCAGGTAGCGCGTCGCGTTCTGAGCGGCGAGCATCAGGTCTGGCGCGTGGGCGGTGCAGCCGTGGTAGGCGCCGCCGATCGTTGTCGGCGGGTGGGCCATGCGCAACTGAGGCTCGCGCACCGGCGCATCGCTCACGGAAAAGCGCAGCGTGGTGGTGCTGTCCATCTCGATGGCCGTGATGCACACCTCGCCATCGCCCTGGGCGCCGTGCGCGTCGCCGACCGAGAACAGCGCGCGATCGACTTCGATCGGCAAGTACAGTGTCGTGCCGGCCGTCAACTGACGGACGTCCATGTTGCCGCCGACGCGCCGAGGTGGGATCGTGCTGTGCTGGCCGGCTTCGGCCAGAGCGACGCCCATGACGCCGCAAAACGGGGCGAGCGGCACTCTGACGCCGGCCAGCCCGTTGGCATACTGCCCGTTTTCGAGGTCCCAGATCTGCAGGTGGTCGTGCGGGAAGTCGTCGGGGAGCAGCCCGCGGCCCGGACCGAAGGAGGTGTAGCCCCAGGCTGCCGGGCGGACCTCTCTGACTTCCACGGCGAGCGTCTGGCCCGGCTTCGCGCCGCGAATCGCGATCGGACCGGTGAGCGCGTGCCCCACGCCTTTCTTGCGCACTCGCTTGTTGGTGTCGGCAGTTGTCCACGTGCGCTGGACCTGGTGGCCGCTGGCGTCCCAGGTGTCGATGGTTACTGTTGCGCCGGAATCAATTTCGAGCACGGGCGGCAAGCTGTTGTCCCACGCGAAGTGCAGCCGCTCGGCGGCGAGAGCGAAGTCACTCATGGTGTCGCGGTCGACTCTATGACATTTAGACTGCAACGGTACCAGTCATGCCTGATTTTGACGCGATCGTGGTGGGACTCGGGGCGATGGGCAGCGCCGCCGCATACCACCTGGCCAGACGCGGACGTCGCGTGCTCGGCATCGAAGCATTTGGCGCCGGACACCAGCTGGGGTCGTCGCACGGCGAGACGCGCATCATCCGTCTGGCGTATTACGAGCACCCGGACTACGTCCCGCTGCTGTGGCGCGCGTACGAGCTGTGGGCCGAGCTCGAGCAGGCGGCAAAGGTCAGCTTGCTCACGCTGAGCGGCGGGCTGATGATCGGCAAGCCCGACAGCGCCGTGGTTGCCGGGGCGCTGGCGAGTGCCCAGCAGCACGGTCTCGAACACGCGCTGCTGCCGAGTGCCGAGGTCCGCCAGCGCTACCCGGCGCTGTGCCTGGCGGAGGATGATGTGGCGCTCTGGGAGCCACGGGCTGGCTATTTGCGGCCCGAGCAGTGCATCGACGCGCATCTGCGGCTGGCGGTCGACGCCGGGGCGGAGGTCCGCTACGAGGAACCGGTCCGCGGCTGGGATGCGTCCGCGTCGGGTGTAGAGGTCCGCACCAGCGTGGGTGGCTATACGGCCGAGCACCTGGTGTTCACGTGTGGAGCGCGCATGACTTCGGTGCTGGGCAATGCGATTCCTCCGATTCGAGCCGAGCGCATTCCACTGTTCTGGCTGCAGCCGAACGCACCGGAGTTGTTCGCTCCGGACCAACTCCCGATATACCTGTGGGAGGTCGAGCCTGGCGCGCACGTGTATGGCTTTCCGCATGTCGAATGGCCTGGCGTCAAGGTTGCGCGGCATCACTCCGGTGATTACTGCGATCCAGACCACGTGGACCGGACGGTGAATGCCGAAGACGAGCGACGCCTGCGATCGGCGATCGCGGAGCGGCTGCCGAGCCTGAATGGCCCGGTGGTCTCGAGCCTGGTCTGTCTATACGAGAATTCTCCCGACGAACACTTTCTCATTGATCGGCTGGCGGAGAACCCCAACGTGGTATACGCCGGAGGGTTCTCCGGCCACGGGTTCAAGTTTTCCAGTGTGGTTGGCGAGATCGTGGCTGACCTGGTCACGCGCGGGGAGGCGACGCCGCACGCTGCGTTCTTGCGGGCGGATCGTCTGGCCCACCGCGCCTGATCGAGCACGAGTGGCAACGGGGCGCCCGAGCGCCAGCAGGCGCGACAGCGTGATTAGAATGGAGCGCCGATGGCCCTCAGCGCAGTCGATGCCCTCGCCCGCGAAAATGCGCGTCTGCGACGTGAGGCCGAGCAACGCGTGCTGGAGATCGAGCGCCGGCAGCGTGTCGCCGAAGGCTTGCGGGACCTGCTGGCCATCGTCAACTCGGGCCACAAGCTCGAAGAGATCCTGGCCGAAGTGCTGGCGCAATCCAGCCGACTGCTGGGGAATCACGCCGCCACCGTGTACCTGTGTGACGACCCTGATTCCCACCTCCTGCTGGCGCGCGCCTGGGTGGGCATGGACGTCGACACTCTGGCTCCGCAGGTGCGCATCGGTTCGCCGATGACCGGGCTTGCGGTCGAGCAGGGTCGGACGCTCGTGTGCGACGACCTCGCCGCGGCGCTGAGCGACGAACTCACCCGCTCGGGCGAGACGGTCCTCGATGAGGCTGACGGCTTTGCGCGCGTGGTGCGCCTCCCGGCGCGGACGGACCCGGACCTGGAGCGAGGTCAGGCGCGCCCCCGCGTGCGACGCCTGGTCGACCGGTTTCGAGCAGTGGTCGCCACACCCCTGGTCGTTCCGGATCGCGCGTTTGGGGCGATCACGCTGTACTACACCGAGCCACGCGCCTTTTCGAGCGAAGACGTGGCGCTGGCGCGCGCGTTTGCCGAACAGGCGACCCAGGCGATCGAGAACGCGAGGCTGCACGCCGAGATCGAGCAGCGCATGCACGAGAACGAGCGACGCCGACGTGTTGCCGAAGGCATACGCGACGTCCTGGCCAGCGTCAACTCCAATCGCTCCCTCGACGAGGTGCTCGACCTGGTGCTCAAGCAGGCCTCCGATCTGCTGGGTTGCGACGCCGGCAGCGTGCTGTTGCTCGACGACGCGGCGGAGCAGGATCAACCCGTGCTCCTGACCGTGCGCGTCTCGCAGGCGCAGGACACGGATGTGTTCCCGACGCGCCTGCCGGTCGGGTCGACGGTCACCGGCATGGCCGTCACGCGGGGTCACCCGGTTGCCGTGGACGACGTGCTGGAAGCGCCGTTGGCGGCCCCGGAGTTCGTGCGGCGATATCGGGCCGTGCTGGCCGCCCCGCTGCGCGTCCGCGGCAGTGTGGAGGGCGCGATCACGCTGCTCTACCGCCAGCCGCGCGCGTTTTCGACGGACGATATCGAACTCGCACAGGCGTTCGCCGATCAGACCGCGCTTGCGATTGAGAACGGGCGGCTGTACACGCAGGCGATCCACCGCTCGCGCAACCTGGAGGCGCTGTACCGAGCCGACGAAGCGCTGTATCGCTCGCTGCGTCTGGACGAGGTGCTGCAGTCGCTGGTGGATGTCGGCATCGAAGTCCTGGAGGCGGATTCCTGTTCGGTGCTGGTGTGGGACGAGCACCA
Organism: Chloroflexota bacterium; assembly: GCA_019247515.1. GTDB lineage: Bacteria > Chloroflexota > UBA6077 > UBA6077 > CF-72 > CF-72. The sequence continues at coordinate 18,543 of JAFAOS010000320.1, forward strand.
CGAGCGTTTGGTGCCCGGCGCCACGCGCGGCTTCCGTCCGGAAAACGTCGCACAGATGTCGCACGCGCCAGGTGAAGGCATTACCGGTCGGGTCGCGCAAAGTGGGCGACCCATAAGCGTGGAGGACGCCTTGAACGACCCACGCGTTGCGCATCACATTACCGATCCGGAAGCGATTCGCTCGCTGCTGCACGTACCAATCATGGTCAGCGGCGAAGTCTTTGGTGTGTTCGGCGTCAATTACTGCACGCCGCGCAAGTTGTCCGGGGAAGAGGAGCGCGTGCTGCTGGGACTGGCGCATCGGGCGGCGGTGGCGATCGAGCATGCGCGGCTGTACAACGAGTCCGAACGGCGCCTGCAGGAGTTGGAGGCACTGTATCGCGCGGACGAGACCCTGCACCGTTCTCTGCGCCTGGACGAAGTGTTGCGGTCGCTGGCGGAGGTGGCGCACGAAGTGCTGTCTGCCGACAAAACGATTGTCAGCATCTGGGATGCGGAGCGACAGGAACTGGTGGCGGGCGCGTCGATTGGCTTCAGCGCGGAGACGATTGCCTCGCCGCTCGTCGCCGGAGTCGATTTGCCGCTCGACAACGTGTTGAGTGCCGAAGTGTTCCTGGCCGCCGACGCACCGAGGAATCCGGCGTTCACCTCGCCCCGCATGCAGGACATCATCCGCCGCGAGCGCCTCGAGAGTCTCGTAGGCGCGCCGATCAGCGTCGCTGGCCAGCCGTTCGGTCTGTTCAGTGTTGCCTTTTGCGCGCCGCACGTGCCCTCGCGGGACGAGCGCCGGCTGGTACACGCCATCGCGCAGCGGGCTGGAGTCGCCATTCACAACGCGCGGCTGTTCGAACAGGCGCAGCAGGTTGCCACGGCGGAGGAGCGGCAGCGGCTTGCCCGCGAATTGCACGACGCGGTCACACAGACGTTGTTCTCGGCGAGTCTGATCGCCGAGGTGCTGCCGAGGTTGTCCGAGCGAAACCCGGAGGAAGGCCGGCGGCGACTGGAGGAGCTGCGGCAATTGACCCGCGGCGCGCTGGCCGAAATGCGGACGTTGCTGCTCGAGCTTCGACCCGCGGCGCTGATCGACACGCCGTTCGACCATCTGCTGCAGCAACTGGCGGAGGCGAGCGCCAGTCGCGGCAGCTTGCACATTAGCGTGGACACCGAGGGCGAAGCGGCGCTGCCGCCCGACATCAAGATCGGGCTGTATCGGATTGCGCAGGAAGCGCTCAACAACATCAACAAGCACGCGGGCGCGACGCGGGCCGAGATCCGTTTTCGCAAGCGCGGGTCTCGGGTGGACCTGCGCATCAGCGACGATGGCCGGGGGTTCGATACCGGAAGCACGCCGCCGGGCCATTTCGGGCTCAGCATCATGCGTGAACGCGCGCGGGCGATCGGCGCGCAGTTTCGGATCCAGAGTCGACCAGGCGCCGGGACACGCATCGACGTGCACTGGCGGGGGGTCAGCTCGTGAGCGGGGCGACGCGCGTGATGATTGTCGACGATCACGCCATGGTGCGCAGCGGACTCGCCGCGTTCCTGGCGGTCGCCGACGACTGTGTGCTGGTCGGCGAGGCGTCCAGCGGCGCACAGGCGTTGAGAATGTGTCCCGAGGTCCAGCCGGACGTCGTCCTGATGGACCTGATGATGCCGGAGATGGACGGCGTGTCGGCCACGCGCGCGATACGTGACCGCTTTCCGGCCATCCAGGTGATTGCGCTGACCAGCTTTCCGGAAGAACAGATGTTGCAGGACGTGCTGGAGGCGGGCGCATTGAGCTACCTGCTGAAGAACGTTGGCGCGGATGAGCTGGCGCGGGCCATTCGCGCGGCGCACCAGGGGCAGGCGACGCTGGCGCCCGAGGCCGCCAAGGCGCTCATCGCGCGCGTGACGCAGCCCAGAGAAGCGGCCGTGGGCAAGGACCTGAGCCCGCGAGAGCGGGAGGTGCTGGCGCTGATGGTGCAGGGGCTGAACAATCCCGAGATCGCGCAGCGGCTGGTGGTCGGGCGATCGACCGTGAAGTTCCACGTGAGCAGCATCCTGGGCAAGCTGGGCGTGCAGAGCCGCACCGAGGCAGTAGCGCTGGCGGTCCAACATCACCTGGTGTAACCAGGTCCCTCCTTTGAAATCCGCATCCTGGAAGAAGAAATCCTGGCCACCTGGCCAGGCGCAGAACTAATCGGCAGCCGGATGTGCAGGCGTCTGGAATCCGGCATGCTTGAATGAGGTGAGGGTTCTGATCGCCGACGACGACGCGCACGTGCGGGCAGCTATACGGTTACTTCTCGAACAAGAGGCGGGCGTCTCGAGCGTCAGCGAATGTGCCACCATCGATCTTCTCGTCGACCAGGCCGCGGGCTTTCGGCCCGACGCGGTGCTGATCGACTGGGAGCTGCCCGGCCTGCAGCCAGCGGCTGACCACCTGGCGCGGCTGCACGCCAGCGCGCCCGGCACGGCCGTGGTCGCCTTAAGCTGCTGCCCGGAGCTACGACCCGACGCGTTGCGCGCGGGCGCCGCGAACTTCGTCTGCAAAGGTGACGCGCCCGACAGGCTGGTCTCGATCCTGCGCGACCTCGAGCGTGGCGGCTGAGCCCGGGCCCCTGCACGCCGCCGCTCTGCAAGTGCTCAGGGACAACGACCTGGGCAATTGGACCAAACCGGCGCCGCGATTGTATCCACACCAGTGGAGCTGGGACAGCGCCTTCATCGCGATTGGTCTGGCGCGGATCGATCCGGAGCGCGCCTTGCGCGAGCTTGAGGCGCTGTTCGCCGCGCAGTGGGCGGATGGCCGCGTGCCGCACATCGTGTTCAACCCGGAAGATCGCGACTACTTTCCGGGTGCGGACTGGTGGGCCAGCGCCGAAACCAGTCAGTCCGCGCCGCGAACACCGGCAACCAGTGGGCTGATCCAGCCGCCGGTTCACGCGCTTGCTCTTCAACTGATCCTGTCAGTCGCGAATTCCAGAGGCATTTCACACGTGGCGGACCGCGTAGCGGACCTGTATCCACGCGTCATGGCCTGGCACCGGTACCTGGCGACCGCGCGCGATGCACGCGGCTGTGGACTGCTCACGATCTACCATCCGTGGGAGAGCGGCACCGACAACTCGCCACGCTGGGACGCGGCGCTGGCGCGCGTGAAGGTCGGGAACTTGCCGAAGTACCAGCGACACGACCTCCAGCACGTCCACGACGTCTCGGAGCGACCCACCGACGCGGAGTACGACCGCTATTTGTGGCTCGTCGAGCTGCTCAAGAGCGCCGGCTACGACGACGCGCGCGTTCAGCGCGAGCACCCCTTCCAGGTCCAGGATGTGCTGATGAGCTCGATCTTCAGCGCCGCGAACGATGTCCTGGCGGAGGTTGCGATCACTTTGGCACGACCGGGCTCAGAAATTGATGAGCTGAAGGAATGGTCGCGCAGATCCAGTCGGGCGGTCCAGGAGGCGTGGGACACGGAGCTGAACCTCGCACTGGACCGCGATGTGCAAACGGGGCCAGTGCGGGTGGAGACGTGCGCCGGACTCGCGCCAATTTTGCTACCCGACCTCGGACCCGAGCTGCGTTCGCGGCTGGTCCAGCGCATGTTCGGCCCCGGGTTCGCGGGCGCCGATGGTCTGGCGTACGCCGTTGTACCGAGCACCGCCCCAGGCTCGATTGGTTTTCACGCACGCCGCTACTGGCGCGGGCCGACCTGGCCAGTCTTCAACTGGCTGCTGTGCTGGGGACTTCGTCACCAGGGCCTCGCGCGCGAAGCAGCGGCACTGCGCGCGGCGAACCTGCAATTGCTGGAACGCCCGGACGCGTGCTTCGCCGAATACTTCGAGCCGTATACCGCCGAGCAACTCGGCTCCCCGGACCAGTCGTGGACCGCCGCCGTGGCGCTCGACTGGCTTTAGCGGCTGCTGAGGAACGCAGGTTCACTGATTCCACCTACGGTGGAGCCCTTCGACAGGTTGTCGTCCTAACGGCGCTGAAGAGCCTGCTTCTCTTCAGAGAAGAATTGCCGGCACCGCGAAAGGTGGCGGCCACACACACGAGCTAGCGCCCTCTGAGGAACGCAGGTTCAGTGATTCCACCTACGGTGGAGCCCTTCGACAGGTTTTCATCAACCTGCTAAGCCAGTCCGTGTCCGGCTCGACGCGTCCATG
>JAFAOS010000081.1 GCA_019247515.1 Chloroflexota bacterium
CGTGCGATTCCGCAAAGCCGACAACGCCTTCCTGGCCGTCAGCGACGTGGCCGCGCTGCAAGCGGCTGCCGATCGCCTGAGTGCGGCGCTCCTGCAGCGGCGCTGCACATACTGGGTGCGCCGAGTGGTGCCGGTCTTCAGTCCCGATGAACGTGAGGCGCTGCGACCTGGGTATCGCTACAGCATGGCCCAGATGGAGTTGGCCACCGACGTCGTGTTCAAACGCTCCGCACCGCTCACAGCCTTGTTCCGACGCGCCTGCGAACTAGGCGTGCTGGTCGGCGGCGCGAATCGGACAACGCATCTCTTTGGGCGACGCATCAACCGCCGCTACCAGGGCAAGCTGCAGACCGTGCTGGACCAGCGCGATGCTGGCCACCCGGTGCTGCGCTGGTACTACCAGACGTCCTTCGCCAAACAATACGTTCGCGGCGACCAGCACACCGATCGTATCCTGCGCAACGAGACCTGCTCGAACGATACCCGTCACTTCGGTGTGGGGCGTCGGCTGGAAAACTTGGCGCTGCTCCACGAACGTCTGGCCGCCACCAATGAGCGTTGTCTGGCCGAACAGGCCGAGTTGCTGGCCAGTGCGGTCGATACTGGCCAACTCGCCGCATTAGCGGCCTCCACGCTGGTCGGACAGCGCCGTATACCGGGCCTCAAGCTGCATGACGACCGCGTGATTCGTGTCCTCGAGACGTTGCTGCATCCGGCTGGCTTTGTGCGCGACTGGACCACCCGCGAGTTGCACACACGCGTCGTCGTCCGCCATCACCTCAGCGATGACGAGTACCGCCTCAGCCAGCTCCGATACGACCTGAGTAAGCTGTGTGCCAAGGGTCTCGTCGAGCGCATCAGCAAGACCCGCCGTTACACCTTGACTTCAATCGGGCTGAAACTTGGCGTCCTGCTCGTCAAGCTTCGACTCCGTCTCCTTGGACCTCTCGCCAGCCTTATCCATCAGCCGAAGACGAATACACCAGCGCGTCACCTCAATTCCGTCGATGCTGCCTATCGCGAGGTCGACACCGCTCTGGACCACCTCTCAGCAGCCCTCGGCCTCCAACACGCCGCGTAAACAAAATCCTCACTCCACCACCTGGTAATGCCTAAGTGTCTGATCCAGGTCGGTCATCTCGTCCGGCTGGCGACGCCCATCCCCACCCATACGCTGAGATGCCACTGCCTCTCTCAAGGAGCCGGACGTCGTGCCTGTTCGTCTGTTCACCGACGCCGAGCGGGAGCGCCTCAACCGCTTCCCACGCGACATTCCGCCTGCTGACCTGCTGGCCTTCTTCACGCTGTCCGACGACGAGCTCGATTTCATTGGCGATCGTCGCGGCGATCACAACCGCGTCGGCTTTGGACTCCAGCTCAAGGCGTTGCCCTACCTGGGCTTCGTGCCTGACGACCTCGGCGGTGCACCGGCCAGAGTTGTGTCCTATCTGGCGCTGCAATTGAGTGTTTCATCCGAAGCACTGCAGCAGTACGGCGATCGCGAGCACACACGAACGGACCACCTGCAAGAGATCCAGAACCGACTCGGGTTCCGGGACGCCGGTCAGCGTGAGCTTGCCGTCCTCAATACATGGCTGCTGGATCGGGCGCTCGAGCACGACCGTCCGATCGTTCTGTTCCACCTCGCGTGCCAGTGGCTGTTGCAGGAGCGGCTGGTGCGACCTGGTGTCACGCGCATCGAGCGCTTGGTGGCAGGGATCCGCGAACGCGCGCAGCAGGAAACCTATCGACGACTCGGCACGCTGCTGACACCAACTCTCCGAGATGGCCTCGACGCAGTCCTGCAGCCTTCTAGCGGCCGGCGACCAATGAAAAAGTCAGGCTTTTCCGCGCGATGGGTCGTGTCGTCCTCGACGGATCGATTTCAGACGCCGACCTCCGCCTCGCGATCTATCGCCAGGTCCTCTCCGAGGAGGAACTGGCTGCGGCCGTCGACGATGCCGACCGGATCATGCGTCCGCTCGACGACGATTACTTTGACCTGCTCGCCGACCGATATAGCCACCTGCGCCAGTTCGCTCCGTCGCTGTTGAGTGCCTTCAACTTTCGGAGCTCGGAGATTGACCAGGAGCTCGTCCAGGCAATCGATCTGGTCCGTCGGCTGAACACAACGGGACGGCGCAAAGTCCCCGAAGATGCACCCATCAGCTTCGTGCCGGCCAGATGGCGGAGCTACGTCATCGATGATGAAGGCCGAATCGATCGTCGCTTCTATGAGCTATGTGTCTTGTGGGAACTGCGCGCTGCACTACGCGCCGGCGATGTTTGGGTGGAGGGTAGCCGCCGCTATGCGGACCCCGAAACGTATTTGATTGCGCGGAGCGAATGGCCCGAGAAACGCGGCGAAGCGTGTCGACTCATTGGCGCACCCGAGGACGGCGCGGAGCGCCTGCAGGAGAGACAGGTCGAGCTCGAGTCGATCCTGGCACGTCTCGATCGAGGCTTTCCGCAGAACGACTACGTGCGGCTGGTCGGCGACGATCTGACGGTCGCCGCCAGTCCGCGGCGAAGATCCGCCCGAAAGTGCTGAGCAACTGCGCGACCAGATCGTCGATCGGTTGCCGAAAGTTGACCTGCCCGAGCTCCTGATTGAGGTGGATCGCTGGATCGACTTCACCCGCGCTTTTCAGCATGCTGGTGGTGCCGAGCCCCGCACGAAGGACCTGATCACGCACCTGCACGCCGCGATCTTCGCTCAGGCTTGCAACTTCGGCCTGGAGCAGATGGCCGAGTTGGCAAACCTGTCGTACCGCAAACTCGCCTGGTGCGCCACCTGGTACTTACGGGAGGAGACGCTCAAAGCCGCCATCGCACAGCTGGTCAACTTTCAGCACCAGCAGCCACTGGCTGGAGCCTGGGGCACCGGCACGCTCTCGTCCTCGGACGGGCAGCGTTTTCCAGTGACAGTCAAGGCTCGCAATGCCACCGCTCTGCCGAGGTACTTCGGGTACGGACGCGGCCTCACGCACTACACCTGGACCTCCGACCAGCACGCGCTGTACGGCGGCAAGCCGATTCCCACCACGGCCCGCGACGCGACCTACGTGTTGGATGAGATCCTGGACAACGAAACCGAACTGCCCATCGAACAACACACGACCGATACCGCCGGTTATACCGAATTGCTATTCAGTCTGTTCGACCTGGTTGGCCTCCAGTTCTCACCGCGCATTCGTGATATAGCCGAACAGCGGCTATTTCGCCTCGATCGCTCGATTCACTACCAGCACATCGAGCCGTTGTTCTCGGGCACCGTAAATCGCGACCTTATCCTGGGACGCTGGGATAACGTGCCGCGCGTGGCCGGCTCGGTGAAAATGGGCTGGGTCACCGCGTCGCTCCTGATCGGCAAGCTTCAGAGCTATCGCCGTCAAAACGCCCTGATGAGGGCGCTTCAGGAGTACGGGCGCCTGATCAAGACGATCCACATCGTCCGTTGCCTGGACAATCCTGAATATCGCAGAGCCATCGGTCGCCAACTGAACAAGGGCGAGCAGCTCCACAATCTGCGGCGCTTCCTGTTCTTCGCCAATGAGGGCGAGATCCGTCGCTCTCAATTCGAAGACCAGACGACCCAGGTGCTCTGCCTGAACCTGGCAGCCAACGCGATCATCACGTGGAACACGGTGTACATGGCGGAGGCGCTCGATGCCATCAGAGCTGACGGTGTTGCCCTCGACGATGACGACCTGACTCACATCCCGCCGACGCTCTGGGCTCACGTCAATGTTTATCTGGACATTTCCGGGACCCGGATTCACGCGGCAGGGGTTCCGAGAGGGGTTGGATCTGTGGGTTCACCAAGATCGACGAGCAACTCGCACAAGCGTCGGCTGATGGCGGTGTGCCGTTCCACCTCGCGCTGCCAGCCGCGTGCGAGGGCGTCGTCGATGAGCTGCTGTTCACAGGTGAGCCGAGCCCGCAGGCGAGGGGCGTACTCACTGGTGGTGAAGAACTTGGGGCACCGGAGATAGAGGTCGCATTCGCATGGACCTTCTTGCGGAGTGCGTAGGCAGTGGCCCAGCTCCAACTCGGTCTTGAGAAAGTTCGTCTTGAGCCACTCGACGGTCGCGTCGTCCAGTCGGTTGTGGACGAGGGTTTCGGCGGCAGGACCAGCCACGCGGCCACCCGCAGCGATGATGCGTTCGTACTGCTCCTTGATGATGGGATCACTGACGCGGGAATAAGTAGCCGACATCTGAGCGCTGCGATGGCCGAGGATGGCCATGATCGTCTGAATACGGGCGCCACCTTCGGCGAGTTGAGTGCCCACCGTGTGGCGAAAGCGATGAGCGCTTACCGTAGGACGACCCTGGCCATCGACGAGCCCGGCTTGACGGCACGCGAACGCCAGAGGTTCCGCGAACAGATAGCGAAGGCTCATGGGCTTGCCACGGTGGACAAACACAAATCGGACGAGTTTGCCGGCCGACGGATCGTGACGGGCGGCAGCATTGGCGGCCACGCCTAGAGCGATGAGTTCACGCAGCGGGTCGGCGGCCTGGGGATGCAGTGGGACCATGCGTTCGGTGTAAGTCTTGCCTGCCGGGATGCGCAGGCGCGGATGGCCGTCCGGATACGCATCCAGGCAATCGAGGCCAAGTCGGGCGATCTCGCCGCGGCGGGCGCCACTCCAGCGCAGCAGGAGCAATGCCGTGCGTTGATATTGGTTGTCCAAGTTCTCGATGGCGACCATTAGCCGCTCCAGGTCGGCGCGCGGAATGAAGCGCGGCAGGCGCTCCGGTACTTTCGGTAAGTCGGTCCGGCCCAGGAGAGGCCGACCTGGCACATCCTCCCAGCCCCACTGGCTGGTCTCGCGAAAGAAGCTGAGCAGGGGGCCGATGTACGTGTGGCGCGTCCTGCTGCTGAGGGGCAGTCCATTGCGAGGGTTAATGTGGGCGTGCAGATACAAGAGGAAACCTTCGAGGTCCGTGCGCTTCAGCTGCACCAGACTGGTGATCTCTGGGTGGGTTTCGGCCAGCCAGCGGAGGAAATACCGGAATGAGTCGCGGCAAATGCGGACGGACTCCGATCGATCCGTTGTCTGTAACCGGAGGCGCAACCACCTTTCGATCGGCGTCGCGATAGCGCGCGGCGTGCTGGCTGGGACGAGCTCGTCTTTCCAGATCGGGCGGTCGCGGAGACTCGGTAATGGGATTTGTGGTACCTGCCCGACGTTGAACAGCAGCACGTGCAGCCTGTGGAGCCGGCTCAGGGCATCTTTCTGGAACTGCCGCGCCAGCTCCTCGAGCGGCGTATCCCGCCGCGCATTCTTCACGTGGCTCGCACGGATGAATCCGGCCTCGGGTCGTGCGCAGTACCGGCGGATCTCTTCTCCGAAGTGCGTGAGATCCTCGTACGTGATGGCGCGAAGGTCCGGATCGCCGCGCCACAGCACCAGGCGCGCCAGGGCCCACGTCAGCGAACCACGGCCAGTTACCCGGCGATAGCCGAGCTGGACGCTGCGCTCGACGAAGGCATCGATCAGGGCGAGATCCAAGCCCAGCCCCGAGGCGATGCCGGGAACGAAGAGACTATCGAAGTTGCGACTGAGGACCCAGTCGGCGTCCATGGCGACGCCGTGGACCAGACTCAGATAGGCGAGATACGAGCCTGCCTCATGGGATGGGCCGATCCGCTTGCCGATCTCGCGGACACTCCGCCCATGCAGATCCAGCTGGACGAGCAAAGGCGCGGCAAACCAATCGTCCAGATTCGGCCAGCGAGCGACAAACCGGTTGTAGAACCACCGCCGCATGCTGGCGCCGGCTGGATTTGGCAAGACGCGACCGACCCACGCGAAGTACTCCTCCCGCGGAGCATGCCGGCGCACCGGTGTGAGTCGACGCGCCTCGAGCCGCGCCGGCGCTATCACCGCTGGGCCTCAAGCGCACGGGTGTAATCGGCTAGCACCTGCTCGTCGGAGACGCGCGTATAGATCTTGGTCGACTCTGGCGACGCGTGGCCCAGCCGCTTCTGCAAGCTGAGCTCACGCATGCCGCCTTCCCACATCGCAGTGGCATGCGTGTGACGCAGCGCGTGAGGAGTCTTCTCAGGTGATCGAAGGCCCAAGCGTTGCAGGTGCCGAGCGAACAACCTGACCACTGCGTCATAGCCGAGCGGCTCCAGCCGCCGCGCTCCTTTGCCACCAACCATGAACAGGAACGGATGGAGGGCTTCGCGGGGCCGCTCATGCAGCACATACTGACTGACGGCATTCAGCGTTCGCGGCTCGTGCAGGTCGACGACGCGTTCAGCGCGCGACTTCCCGCGCAACCCGCGCGGGTGGTCATCCCGTTGGCGGATCGCCACTCGACGCTGGCCGTACGCGACATCCTCCAGGTGAAGGCTCAGCACCTCACCAGGTCGCAGCCCGCCGTCCACCATCAGGAGAAAGATCGCTAGATCCCGCAGCCGCGTCAGACCGCTCAGCAGCGCTTCAACATCCGTAGATGCCATCGGACGTGGCAAGCGCAGTGGCTGCTTGACTGCCACGACGCGACGGACCGGGCGCTGACGGCTCGCTCTACCCATGAATGGTTGATGACGGTCGGCCACGCGGGCCAAGGCTGGATCCTCGCGAAGCTGCAGCGGGGACTCCGCACCGCTGTACGCCTCCGCGGCGATGGCCCATTCGTAAAAGCTTGCCACTCCGGCAAGAATCCGGTTCACCGTCGGCGCCGAAAGCCGTCGCCCTGGTGTTTCGCCGTCAATGATCAAGGCGAGTCCCAAGCGTTGCGCTGGGCCTCGCGTCGCTCGCCGGCGCAGAAACGCCAGGAAGCGTAAGGCATCGGCTGGTCGAAATGCGTGCCACTCCAGGCCGACGGCAGCCAAGAAGACGAACAGATTCTGGAGATCGTAGGCATACGCCGCTAGCGTGTACGGCGAATAGCCACGCTCGGCGAGGTGGTCCAGAAACCGCGTAACGGCAGCGATCGGTTGGTCGTTGTCCCCGAACAAATGGACCCGGCGAACGATCCGGCCTTCGCGCTCCTTGACGACGTACACACCGCGCTCCTGCCCTCGTATTAGAACATCAGTTCTGACGCTGTGCAAGGCCTTCTCGTGACGCAGGCCACCCTGCAGCAGTATGCGTGCGGTGACTCGGTTAGAGCGGATAGCGCGCTCTCTACCGTCGCTGCTCTAACCAACCGTGGGGGGCAGGGCGAAGCCCCGCGCCCCCACCGCCCCCCACCCAGCGCCTTCGGCGCCCGACTCCCGTCTTTCTGAGGCTCGAAACCGGCAGTTCTGGTTGACATCCACCGCAACTTCGGTCGGTTCAACGACTACCGCCGCCGTACGAAGCGCTCACGCTGCCCGCTGTTTTGCCTTGAACGTCCAGATAACAGGCTGTTCGGCCAGTACACGCTCGACCTCAGCCGCACGCCGCCACCGGTGGACTACGACTTACCGATCCTCAGCCCGATGGGCTCAGGCGATCAGCTCGCCAGCGGCGTCGCTGCAGAGGACTGACCGGGCCCGTCGCGTCACAAATGGCCCCAAAATGCAGCAATCGTTGCCGTACCCCTAGAGTGGAACTCGGGCAGCGGTCAAAGCTACATCGACACGATAGCTACGTGCGTGGATAACACTGGCGCGGCGTTTCCCATGTACCAGCTCAGCGTCTTCCCCGACAACACAAATATTATGACAGGCTACCAGTCCATCAACCAGGAGGGCTGCAACTCCTGCGCAAGTGTAGAGGGTCGGACGCCGACACTAACCTTCAGCGCAGGCGACGTCTTGACATTTACGGACCAAGACTCCTTGATAACGCCAGCGGGCTGGGAATGGGATCCGAGTTCGTTGAACTCTGGCGGCGGCACGGTCGGCGCGACTTGTTTTTTCCCCGCAACTGGTCCGAACAGTCCCACTGGAGGGCCGACGACCATTGCGCAATGTGTGCTGTCGTTCCCCGCGACTCCGATCACCACGGCGATTTCGGTTGGAGAGTGTGAGGGACAATCCGGAGCCACGATCTCGCTTTACAGGTCACTCGCCCCACCTGGCTATGGAGCTTGGTTTACAGTCGCGTATGTCGATCCAGACCGATATGATGGGATTGCCGGGGTGTGGGTACAGGTACGATGGTCTAACGATACCCAGTCGCTGGCAAATGTGGCGTACCTAGAGTACATAAACCCTGATTTGCCCAATCAGTATTCAGCAACCGCCTACGAGCCGCATATCGGCGGCAACCAGCGCAGCCCCTACTACATACAGATGGGACAGCCGGGGCAATTCGTCGGCTCCACATACGACGGAATTGTCTTTATGAATGATAGTAGAATTTGCTTTGTTGACGCGCTTAGCGTGGGGGGATCAGTCTAGAATAAGAATTAGCTTCCTGCCGCATTGAATTTGCCTGGTGACAACAGCTGATCGTGCTGAGGCGGGTCTTCCGGCGATAGTCTGTACGAGACCACGATGACAAACCGGCAGACTAGGCTGCAGTCCGGGAGCAACAGTGGGCGGCAGCCGTGCGAATCATGTCGCCAATATATCGCTCCATACGACCAGACCTGTAACTCCGTCGAGGATCACAATGAGCCTATCCGCATGAAAATCGTCGCCATAGCGAAACCCCCAGAGTGGATGACTCGCTCCGAAGTCGCGGAAAGTAGCGCTCTGCCCGAACAAGGAGGAGGCGAATTGCGCGGGGAACAGCGCGGCGGTTTCGAGTTGGCATCCCTGCTGCCCTTGAATCGAGTTCCCGCGGGTTGCGTTTGTCAGTTCGTAGGCAGTGGAGCTGTCAATCAGATCGGACCGAATACCTTCAGCAATTGAGAACAGTCGTGGCGTCGGCGTTGCAGCAAGCCCGCTTGGTGCTTGCAAAAGACTCCTGGGTGGCTGGTGGGTCGCGAGTTTTTCAATTGCCCAATCGGCCAATCGGGTGCCTCCGCCACCTCCGCGCGGGTCAACGATGCTGACATTCCAGTCCAGCGCCAATGAGGTCCATCCTTGTTCTCTCGTTCCGCAATGCAGGGCCGAGGTCCGAAACACAGTCACGCTGCCGTCGGGAAAGCATCTGATCATTGACGGAAGCGCAGCCTTTAGGCGCTCCAACAGTGTTAATGAATCACGGCCATCGAAGAGAGGAGCGACAGATACTCTAGGCGGGGCAGGGAATGCGGCAGTTACGTTCGCTGCGTCGAAACCTTGAAAGTGCCTCGGATTGAAACCGTCAAGTTGTAGAATCAGCTTCAGTAGCCCGTGATTGAGGGTCGCGGCAGCAGTCGCGTCGCCGTCGCTCTGAGTAAGCGTTCGGTTCAGCATACTGCTGAGTGTACGGGGCGGGTTTGCGGAAGTCGACGACTCGAAGACGACAGCCGGGTCGAGGCGGGTCTACTTCATCACGTCGGAGGCCAATGTGCGCGCGGTAGTGCGCCTGCCCTGGGTCAGCTTCTGCTTCGACGCGGGTTCGCTCGCACCCGAGAGTGTATTCCTCAAATGCGGGACCCGCCCGCGGGCCTACGGTAGCTTCGCACGACTGTTTGCCCAGCCGGAGGCGGTCGATTCGCAATGCGCCAGCACCAGGGCGGTGGCGCCCCCAAGCGTCGTATTGACTGTGTCGAAGATCACGGTTGGGCTAGATGGGCCAGCGAGGTCCGCCTCGACGGCAGTCGTAGCAGCTCCCAACAAACGCAGTTGCTGGTCGAGTGCGTGTCAAGTAACGGCGTTAGGTGACGGAATCTGAGCAAGGGAATAGCGACGGCGTAGGCTTCGGCGCCGATGCCAGGCCAATTTCTCACTGACGCCCAGGAGCAGGCGTACGGCCACTTTGTTGGGCCGCCGTCCAATCCGCAGCTGTCCCGCCACTCCATCTCGACGACGCGACCGTGAGCGCGTCAACGTTCGACGTGCCGCACACAATAAGCTCGGCCTCGCCCTACAGCTGACCAGCGTTCGCTTCCTGGCCGAGCCAACGGCCGTTCCTTCCAACGTTGTCGCGTACGTCGCCGCCCAACTCGGCATCCGCGACGTAACATGTCTGGCGGACTACGCCGCACGCCCAACCACGGCGTGGGAACACGCCGCCGAGATTCGTCGGGTCTACGGCTATCGCGACTTCAATGATCCGGGTGCGTCACTCGGCCTGGTGCGCTGGGCTATATCAGCGCGCGTGGCTGACCACGGAGCAGCCGAGCGTGCTGTTTGATCTGGCAACTGCCTGGCTGGTCGAACGTCAGGTGCTACTGCCGGGGGTGACGGTCCTGGAGAGGCTGGTGACGCGAATCCGCGAGCGAGCGAATGCGCGG
>JAFAOS010000213.1 GCA_019247515.1 Chloroflexota bacterium
TCGTCGAGGTGGACTACGCCAAGGCTTCACCGCTCGATGTGCTGATGCACGTGCGGATCACTAACCCAGGTCCGGACACTGAAACGCTGCACGTGCTGCCCACCGCCTGGTTCCGCAACACCTGGTCGTGGGACCTCGACGCGCCAAGGCCGGACCTTCAACGTGGCGATGGATCATCGGTCCGCATCGATCACCCGTTTCTTGGCGAGCTGGAGCTGCTCGGCGGACCCGATCCGTCCGGTTCGCAGCCGACGCTTCTGTTCTGCGAGAACGAGACCAATACACAGCGTCTGTTTGGGGTCGAGTCCGCGACGCCGTATCCCAAGGACGGCATCAACGACCACCTCATCAGTGGGGCGCCGACGGTCAATCCAGACCAGCAGGGCACCAGGTGCGCCTTCTGGTACCAGGTGCGCGTGGCGCCGGGCAGCACGGTTGAGCTGCGCCTCCGCCTGCGTTCGGCTGGCGCGTCGAGTACGCCGGCTGACGCCCTTGGGCCAGATTTCGAGCAGGTCGTGGCCGCGCGTCAGGAGGAGGCGGACGAGTTCTACGCCGAGCTGACCCCCGAGACCGCATCAGCGGATGAAGCGCTGGTCATGCGCCAGGCGTTCGCCGGTATGTTGTGGAGCAAGCAGTTCTACAACTACGACGTTTCTCGCTGGCTCGATGGCGATCCCACGCAGCCAACGCCGCCAGCGTCACGGCTGACTGGCCGCAACTCGCGCTGGCGCAGCTTCGCCGCCTTCGACATCATGTCGATGCCAGACAAATGGGAATACCCCTGGTTTGCCGCCTGGGACCTTGCCTTCCATTGTGTGACCCTGGCGCATGTCGATCCGGCCTTCGCCAAGTACCAGCTGCTGCTGGTGTGTCGCGAATGGTTTCAGGCGCCGAACGGCGCACTCGCCGCGTACGAGTGGGACTTCGGTGACGTCAATCCGCCCGTCCAGGCGTGGGCGGCACTCGAAGTCTTCGCGATTGACGGCGCCCGCGACTACGACTTCCTGAGTCGAATCTTCGACAAGCTGCTGGTCAACTTCACGTGGTGGGTCAACCGCCTCGACGCCTCGGGCTCAAACTTGTTCGAAGGCGGCTTTCTTGGGCTCGACAACATCGGCCCGCTCGACCGCTCGCATCTGCCCGTTGGCGGGACGCTGCAGCAATCAGACTCCACCGGCTGGATGGCTTTCTACGCGCTGGTGATGGGCATCATCGCCGCCGCTCTGACGCGCAGCGGCAAGCGTCCAGACGTCGACATGCAGCTCAAGTTCCTGGAGCACTTCGCCGGCATCCGCGCCGCGCTGGAGACCCAGGGACTCTGGGACGAAACAGACGGGCTGAATTACGACCGGCTGGTGACGCCCGACGGGAACGCCGTCCCCGTGAAGGTCCGCTCGATGGTTGGCATCATCCCCGCGCTGGCGGCGATCGTGGTTGACGAGCAGATGCTCCAGCACTCGCAATTGATGGGCAAGCAGTTCTCGGGTTTCCTGCAGCGCCTCGGTCTGCGTGATCCCGAGAACCTTGCCAGGCGTGGGCTCCTGCGAGGTGAGGCTCCCCATCGACAGCTCCTGCTCAGCGTCATCGGTCTCGAGCGCATGCGGCGCATCGCCACCAAGATGTTCGACGAGTCCGAGTTCCTCTCGCCATATGGGCTGCGGGCCATCTCCGCGTATCACCGCGATCACCCGTACGTACTGGAAGTGGAAGGCCTGCGAGCTGAGATCGACTACGAACCTGCCGAGTCGACCACGGGTATGTTCGGGGGCAACTCCAACTGGCGGGGACCGATCTGGTTTCCGCTCAACTACCTGCTCGTCAGCGTCCTCGAGCGCTACCGTCGCTTCGTCGGCGCCGACTTCACCTTCGAGTACCCGACTGGTTCCGGCAAACAGTTGACGATGGACGACATCATCCGCGACCTCTCCGACCGGCTCATCTCGATCTTTCTGGTCGGACCGGATGGCCGTCGTCCGTGTTTCGGCTGGGTCGATCGCCTGCAGCACGACCCCAACTGGAAGAACAACCTGGTCTTCAACGAGTACTTCCATGGCGACAACGGCGCCGGACTGGGAGCCTCGCATCAGACGGGTTGGACCGGCCTGGTAGCCGACCTCATCCGCCGCCGCCACGGGGCAGTACAACCACTGGGCTATCTGCTGCGTGCCGCTGACCCTCTGCGAGCAGCTGCGACAACGCCCAACGGTGTCAGCGCTGCCCGCGAGCCTGCGCATACGGGGGGTGACGCCGACTGATCCATCCGTTGGACGTTTCCTTCATGGGCGCGGCGCGACGCATGGGGTCGCGGCCGCGCCGTGTGTCAGACAGGCGGAGCCGCGGGTTCCGATTGCTGGATGACGGCGTCCGCCGGGATTCGCCGCGCTCGCAGGAAGAGGATTGCAGACAACGCGAGCACCCACGCCGGGAACACGAGCACCAGAAACTGGCTGAACGTCGCGCTCAGCAGCAGAAACAGGCCGACGGCGAAGCCAATCAATACGAACCAGGCAGGCAGTATGCCGGCGTTCCGGCCAATGTTCGACGTGGTAAACGCGAACATCGCGGCCATCCGCATCGCAAACACAAACAGCAAGGTATTGCTCATCGACGGTAGCTGCCGCGCCACGACCGCGTCGACGGGTGCAGATGTGAACTCGACACTCGCGGCCGTCGCGGCCGCTGCCCCGGCAGATGCGAACAGCAGTGCCACGAACAGGATGCCACTTACGAACTGGACGTTCGAGAGCAAGAGGTCCTCGCGGCGGCTGGAGCCGCGCATCCACATCCGCAGCGCGACCGTAAACCATATGAAGGCCATGCCGGCGAACGGCATCACGTAGAGCCCGACGAGAATCAACCTGCGGGGCGCGTCGCTCTGATAAAAGGCTTCGAGCTCCGCGTCGGACGCCTTGGGACCTGGCTCGCTGGATATGAGCCACAGTGACACCAGAAAGAGCACTGCATAGAGCGCGCCGACGGCGGCGGTCAGATACGCGGCGCGTCGAAGCGAATGCCCGCGTGTGGCGGTGCGCATCACGACCCTCGCACGCCACGCAGACTAGGCCGCATCGAGCCGGGGCACATTGGGGGTATCACTAATGGCGTCAACCGCCGGCGGGCCCGTGCTGCGACGTAGATTGAGGATTGGTAATTTCCCTGATGACCAGGCCCATTCACCACCGCATACTGCTGCCGACGTCAACCGGAACTGGTTCCCGCCAGCCTATATCTCAAATGACGTCATCTTGCGGAGGAGGATCATAATGTTCCGACGAGAAATGCGCAGAGACGAGCGACGGGACGTCGTCGAGGTTGCCGCCGTAGGCGAAGCCGTGCACGCAACCAACAAGGAGCACGAAGAGCAGGCGGAGCTCGCGGAAGCCCAACAGGCGCAGGCCGCCCAAGCTCAGGCGCCAGCCGCGGCCGCGCCACCTGCCGAAGCCGCGGCGACATCCGCCGGCGATCTGAGCGACGAACAGGTCAACGAACTCGAACGACTTGCCAAGCTCAAGGAGGAGGGCATCCTGTCCGAGGACGAGTTCGCGGCCGAAAAGAAGAAGATCCTGGGCCTCTAGCAAGCGCCGGCACACCTCGCGGCTCCTGGTGTCGCGGCGCGGGTTTCACTGGGGCACCGGTCGCGGTGGGCGACTGGAGTCTCTGCCCGAGCCGCGGCTCGGCCTATCAGGGCGGGGGCTGGGCGGTATCTCCTGCGGTGGTGTCTTGTGCTGGACTGCCCGCATGCGGCTTCTGATGAAACTTCCAGAATGCGTCGAATGCGTACCAGATCAAAATGTAGGCGGGCACTTCTGCGAAGCCAATTCCGTTGGCGATCGCAGCGCGTACTCCAATCGCGCCAAGCGCCACCGGAAACAGGAGCTTGAGGTCCACTTTACGGCCGGTCATCTCTGAGAGACGCCGGTCGAGGTCGCCCATGGTGCCGACCAGGCCCGCGGCTGTCGTGCTGTGGCCATTCTCTCCACCGCCGCCGACATCAGGGAGCTCGTCGCCGCCTGCCTCGAGCACGCTGCCAATCAGCATACCCACATCCTGCAGGCAGCCGACCACGTCGTCCATTGAGCGCTTCTCGTGGTCGTAGTGGACAAGGACGCTACCGCTGTCCGCATTCACTTCGACGTGCTGTATGCCTGGCTGCTCCTCGAGCTGCGCGGCGACCGCCTGCAACGCGTTCGGATCACGATGCGAGCGGTGGACGCGCACGCGAAGCCGGCCAGGCGTGTGGCTGGCAACGCGCGCGTGAGCTTTGTGGTGCCTGGTCGGCTTCGACACTGCGGCCGTCGCGGATGGCTGCACGGCACCCGGTTCTGAAGCGCTGGTTACCGTCGACCCCCGTACGGATGGAGCTTTCAGCTCGTTACCCTGGGTCATCGGTGCGCCTGACGTTCACGTTCAAGATACATGGTGACTTTCACTGAATGGTCAGCGTAGAACGAAAATCCTTGTGTAACATCGGTAAAAACTCCAACCAGCGGCTTTTCGGATATCTCTGGCGAATTAGTGATTGCCCCAATGCGCATCCCCGCCCAGTTGATCGAGTGCCAACACGCGTAGCCGCGTCATCGAAGCAGTCCGGTCATCCGGCTACCGATTGATCGCCGCTCACGAACCCATAATTTCAGCATCGTCCCTACCCCACAACGACGGAGTGCATGAGGCTGTCGACGACATCCACCAGGTTCAAATGGCGACTACTCATTCTGCCCGCGCGGCTTCGGGCAAATGTTCCCCATCGTCAACTGCCGTGCCGGGCGTACCTGGCGGCAACGTGGGGATGCTACCCGCGAAGAGGAGCGCGATGGCCGCCACCACGGCGACAACAAAGATCGCGGCCCGCAATGCCGAGAGCCGCGCGCTACTATTGACGATCAGCACGTCCTGAATGGTCTGATCTGGAACGCCGTACGCCGCCAGGTCCGCGCTCAGTTGCGTGTCCGACACGAACGGCACACCTGCTCCAAGCGTAATTTCGGCGTCCGACTTGAGAGTGTCGGGAATATTCGGGTGGAGCAGCACGCATTGCAGGAAGAGTGTGCCGAGTGCGGCTATCAGCACCGACCCCACCAGAGCTGTTCCAAGTGAGGCACCCAGATTGAGGGCGGTGTTCTGGAGTCCGCCAACCTCCGAGCTCTCCTCGTCAGGAACTGAGGAGACGGTCACGGCCGCAAGTTGCGAGGCCAGCGTTCCGATGCCAAGGCCCACGAAGATGAGCGGGACGGTGACAGCCGAAGGGGTCGCGTCGGCATTGAGGGCGCCGATCAGCAGGATCGACGCGGCCAGCAACAAGACGAGGCCAACCCGCACCATTCGCCGCGGTGATGCCGTGGGCCAGAGCCGCGGCACGGCGAGTGCCGAAAGCAGCAGCGCCAGCGACAGTGGGACCAGGCGAGCGCCGGTCTCGAGTGCTGACAGCTGCAGCACCACTGAAAGAAAAAGTGGAATGGTGAAGAAGATGCCGGCCTGCACAAAATACTGGAAAAAGAACATGGTCAGTCCGCCGACCAGCTGTCTGTTTTTGAACATTGAGGGGCGTACGAGGGCATCCTTGCCCTGTTGTTCCTGACGTGTCTCCCAGGCAACCAGGCCCCACAGGACGACCAGACCGGTCAGAATCAGCCATGCGACAGCCGAAATGCCGAACACCTGCGGAGCGTCTGGCTTTGGAAGAATCCAACCCCAGACGCTTGAACGCAGGACCCCGAATACCGCCAGCCCAAGCCCGACGACCGACAGACAGCTACCGACCCCATCCAGGCGCGCACCCGATCGGGGTGGGACATCGCGGATTCGGCTAGCAAGCAGCAGGATTGTCAGGGCGATAATGACTTCGGCAACGAAGATGAGTCGCCAGGACACGAACGTTGTGACGGCTCCGCCAATGAGGGGACCTACCGCGACGGCGATCGCTCCGGCGGCAGCAACCAGGCCATACGCTCGCGGCCGGGCCTGCGGCCCAAAGTTGCCCGCGACCAGGGCCACCACACCAGGCATGATCAACGCGGCGCCCACTCCCTCGAGGAGGGACCAGCCGATCAGCAAGACTGCCAGGTTTGGCGCTACGGCTGTGGTGAAGGAGCCTGCCGCGTAGATGACGCAGCCGAGCATGAATGCACGGCGACGTCCGATAATGGCTCCGACCTTTCCACCTGTGAGCATGAGCGTCGCCATCACGAGTGTGTAGAGCGTGATGGCGGTCTGGATACCGGTCACGGTCGTGCCGAGGTCGGTGGCAACGGTTGCGATCGACACGTTCATGACCGAGCTGTCAAGCGTCATGAGGAACTGGGCGGCTGCAAGTGTCAGCAACACACCCCGCTCTCTCTGGGTGGTCGCCATGTCTGCCGTCTGCGGTTGGGTGACCATCACACAGTGGCTTCCTCGCGAATGGGACGCCGTTGCCGGCGCAGCGGTCCGACCTCCAGCCTATCCGCCGTGGTTGGCTCACGAATCAGGGTAATCACGCATCTCAACGAGGATGTGTCCGCGCGCTCAACGGGGAGCTTGTACTAGCGCTTCGCGATCCGTCGAGGCTGAGAGCCTGGCGCTCAGAACTGGCCAGCAGGTTGTGCTAGCTCCTCAGCACTCCAGATGCCAGACTGGTTCAATTGCCTGGCGGCCCCGATGACGGCGCGGCCAAAGACGTTCGTGTAGGTTGGGAACGACCAGGGGATTCGCGCGAGGTCTTCGACGCGCGCAGCCGAGGCGAGCCCCACGGCCGCTATCTGCGCCAGCTCCACGGCGCGCTCGCCGACGATATGGCACCCGAGCATCGCGTGTGTGGCGCGATCCACAACCAGTTTGCAGAACCCATCAGTGTGACCGTCGATGATGGGTCGAACCGCCTCGCTGTACGGGACTTTCGCGACGACGATCTCGTGTCCTGCCCGTGCTTCTGCTTCTGTCATGCCAACGTGCGCATATTCCGGGTCGGTAAAGCTCCCAACTGGACTGACCTGGTCGTATGCCACCAGGGTCAAGCCCTGGACGGCGTTGGTCGCGGCAGCATATCCGTCGTACATCGCATGCGGCACGAACATCATGCGGCCCGTTACGTCACCCGCTGCGAAGACATGCGGAGCAGACGTGCGCAGATATTCATCGACTGCGACATAGCCACGCGGCGTGGGACTCACCCCGGCCGCCGCCAGGTTGAGGCCGAGCGTGTCCGCCTGCCAGCCGATGGCCACCACCGCGACACTGGCCTCCGCTGCCTGGCTACGGTCGCCGTTTGAATAGATCATGCGCACACCGCTGCTGGTCGACTCAAACCTGTCGATGCGGCCGAAGGATTCGACCACGGCAATGCCACGAGCGCGAAAACATGCTGCCATTTCAGCCGAAACATCTTCGTCTTCGGTCGCCAGAATGCGTGGTCCGGCTTCGAACAGCTCGACATGCGACCCCAGCTCATTGAAGACCGACGCTACCTGCGCGCCGGTCGCACCGACGCCGATCACGAGCATCGACGCGGGCACCGCGGACAGCGCCCACGCGTCACTGTGCGTCGCCGTCAGATCGAAGCCAGGGATCGGTAACCGTCGACTCGCCCCGCCGGTGCACAAGATGACACGGTCGGCCGCGAGGCGGGGTCCGCGCTCGAACTCCAGCGTGTTGGCATCCACGAAACGGACAGTTCCCGCTTCCTCGACGACCGTCACCCCGGCCCGCTCGAGGGCCGAGCGCAGGGCCTCATGCGTTCGGACCTGCGTTACAACCTGCTGCACTCGGTTCAGAAGCCTCACGTAGTCGAGCTGGGTTTCACCCGCAGCGATGCCGTACTGCGCAAGCTGACGCGCGTCACGGGCCAGGCGAGCGGCATGTGCCAGGGTGCGCACCGGGACGGGTCCGTCGTTCGCGGCCATGCCCCCAAACGCGCCGCGACTCAGCAGCGTGGTGGTTGCGCCCAGCTCGGCGGCACGCAACGCAGCGACAATTCCGGCCGGACCTGCGCCGATCACTGCGACTCGCATTAATTCGACCCCTTTCTATGCCACGTTCGCCCCGTCCTGGGGTCAACCATTGTCTCGCCGGTGGCGAAAAAGACCGCCTTGATGAGGCTCACCAGTTGCCGGTCCCGATGTGGAGCGGCTCCGACGAGTTCAGCACGTCTTCGAAGACGGTCGGATTGCAGATCGGCGCGATCATCGCGTCAGTGTCCTCGTACAGTCGCCCCGATTTCCCGCGGTAGGTGTGCGGCCGCCGCAGCGGAATAAACCCCGATTGGCCGTATAGCCAGACGATGCCAGGGTCGTTGACGGCAGCGCACAAATAAGCAACATCGCACCGGACTCGCTCCATCTCCATCCTGGCCGCGGCCGCCACAGCCGTGGCAATCCCACGATGCCGCCAATCGAGGTCTGTGCAGACGTCGCCCAGGCCCCCCAGCAACAGCGATCGCCCGTTCCAATCGATCCGTCGCCTGTACATCGTTGCGAATCCAACAACGGCGTCAGCCTCGTTGAGCGCGAGTACACGTCGCCAGATGTCGCCCTGGCTGCAGAACCGGTCGTCGTGTTCGTGCCGACGGTCCTCAGCCCAGCCGGCAACACCAAAGCACTGTGCCAGGAGCTCCGCCACGCGCTCGGCATGCGGCGGTGGAATCGCTGTGGCGACCTGGACCTTCATCACGTCGAGAGCCTAACCCGCTGAGAGCGGTTCACTCCATCTGGGCGATAAACCGAGGCACAAGCAGGGCCGAGTTTCTGGGGGATTCCGACGAAGCGGCTGGCCAGCGAACGGTCATGGGCTCGTTCCACGCTGTCCCGGCCAGGAGTACATCTCACGTCGCGCTGTCGGAAAGAGTGGACACAGGTCTTTGTATGGTTCCGATGGCGGCGGGGAGGGAGCCAGAGACCGAGATGCCCCTGTACGGCACAGGCGTCTGCCGCTGCTGATCTCGCGGCTCCAGCTCTACGAAGAAATCGAAGATCTGGGACATGAGCACGAGGCGCGGCCACGCGCCATCGAGTACGTCCAGATGGCGCGTAGAGCCGGCATCGGGACGCTCGTGCTTCAAATGCCGACCGAAGACAAGCGCAGGTTCTTCCGCGCTGCCTTCAAGCGACCGCCTTTTTCGCCAAGGAGACGACCCGGTGAGCCGCTATCGGTTCATCGCGGTGGAGAAGGCCAAGTATCCGGTCGCTCTATTGTGTCGCGTGCTGCACGTCGCCTCGAGCGGCTACTACGCGTGGAGGCACCGTCAGCCATCGCGTCGCAGCCAGGCCAACGCGGCGCTAACCGCGCAGATCCGCACCATTCACGAACGCAGCCGCGGCACCTACGGCGCACCGCGGATCCACGCTGAGCTGCACGCCGACCAACCCGTGTCTCGCAAACGTATCGCGCGCCTGATGCGCGCAGCTGGGTTGGCCGGTCGTCCACCACGACAGTTCCGTCGAACGACATTCCGGATCCGAAGGTTCAGCTCGACGACCTGGTACGGCGCGATTTCACTGCCAGTGCACCAGACCGGAAGTGGTTCGGCGACATCACCTACATCCGCACGTGGGACTGGCTGTACTTGGCGGTCCTCGACGCGTACAGCCGCAAGGTCATCGGCTGGGCCATGGCTGATCACATGCGCACCGAGCTGGCCACGGCTGCGCTCCAGATGGCGCTGACCACACGCCACCCTGCGCCTGGCCTGATCCATCACACGGATTGCGGGGGTCAATATACGAGTTCGGCCAACGAAGGGCTTTGGGCCATCGTCGAAGGCTAGCGTCATGATCAAACTACCAGTCCCGCTCGATTTCGTTGCAGTGGTGGCCATCGTCGACTCCAAATTCGCACGATGTAATGCAACATTGGCGCCGAGCTCACTGGAGCGCAGTATCCACGCAATTCATGTCGTCAGTGCGCAATTCCTTGGCCTCACCCACGAGCAGCGCTGGCCTACGACGTCCGCATGACGCACGTTGGTTCGAGCTGCGGGCGACGTCTGCTTGTTTCACGGCACGCAGGTACCTTGGGGGAGGCAATCGCGATGCCTAACCAGAACAGAACCGACACCCCGCCGGCCGTCCGTGGGCAGCCGCAGCGCTAGATCGCCAGGGCCACTTGCTCGGGGTGCGGCTTGTCATCCTGCCCGAGCTTCACGGCTGCAGGACGCTTGAGCCGGTGAGGTACCCGCACGATCTCACCGCCGCGGTACATCGGGTGCACCCTCTCGTTCTCCCGCTCGACATCGACCTGGTCGCCCCAGGCGTCCCAGGCAGGACGCCCCACGGGCCCCCGCGCGAACAACTCTATGAATGGCCCAGGTGAGCAGCGCTCCACAAATATCGTCCGCAGCTCGTCCGGCTTTCGGCTGTGCTCTCGCTTACGCGTTTCGAACACGTTGACCTGGCTGCGTGCGGGCGCCAGCGTCCGCATGCCCTTGCCGCGCACGCCGAACAGCACCAGCTCGGTGACGTTGCGGAAATAGAAGCCCACTCCTCGACCGTCGCTGTGCCCGTCCTTGCGTACTTTGTGCCAGACGATGTTGGCCTTGTAGGTGAACCCCCAGCGACGCATGGTCTCGAGGCCTTCGGGCAGGATGGCGTTCGGACACCAGAGGTACAGGTGCGCACGCTCTTCAGCGACTTCGGGCACGGGCAACATCTGGATCTGGTCCATGGTCAGGATCGAATAGCGCCAGAGCCGCTTGTGCTCCGGGGCAATCTTCCCCGTCGAGTTCTGAAATGGCCATGGTGGGTCGGCCAAAAGCGTGGTCCATCGACGACCGTGGGCGAAACGCAGAAGGTCGTCCCCGGCCGATACTGGGGAAGTGCTCACGCTGGCACTCTACCTTGCGGGGCGTCCCTCAGTCGGCAGTCGGGGTCAGAACTCGCTCAGAATGCGCGTCATCTGACGGACCGGTAAGCCGGCGTGGCGTCAGGTGGGCGCCAAGCCCTCCATGTCTTCGTCATGTTCGGGCGGCGCATTCTCCACGACAGCAGGGCCTAAAGCCCGCGGCACGAATAGCTTCGCCGTGATCCCGAAGACGGCCATGGGGCAACCGCCCGAGCCGCCGCGGAGCCGCCGCGGTGATCCTGGGGAGCGCCGCCAGCTTGGGTAGTCGCGCGCTGGCTCGTCAGGAGCGCATGAGCCGAACCACCATCCGCCGCTGGCTGGGCCGCGTGTTCTGAATTGTGGACAACGGCTCATCCCATCGTGGCGAACGCGCCGCGAAACAGTTGCAAGCACGCCATCCGCGCATCGTCATCGTCCACACGCCGACCTACGCGAGCTGGCTCAATCAAATCGAAATTTACTTTTCGATCATCCAGCGCAAGGTGCTCAAGTTGAATGATTACACCAGCCTCCAGGAACTGGCCGAGGCGCTTCACGCCTTCGGAAGACGCTACTCCGCTCTTGAGAAGCCGTTCGCCTGGTGCTTCACCCGCCAAGATCTCGAACGACGTTTACGTGAGCCGATGCTCCAGCCCGAGCCCGTTCCGCTTGCCACAGCCGCCTAATACCGGGCCCGGCATTTAGGAAACTCAGCACTAAGCCGCTCGCCGGTGCACCCGGCGCTCATCGCCGAGGAATGCCAGAAGTGCGAGGTAGACCTCGTCTTCGTTACCGAGCCGCTGGACTCCTCACCCGAGGGTCAACTGCTGACCTTCGTGCGCGGTTGGGCGCCCAACTCGAGCGCGAGAAGATCAAAGACCGCACGATCCGCGGCAAAGCAACGCGCATCGCCTCCGGCCGGCTTCCGCAGGGCACCGGCCGTACGGGCACCGCCTACGGCTATCGCTATGACAAGGCCACTGGCCGCCGCAACATCGAACCATCTGAAGCCGTGGTCATCACCGAACTGTTCGAGCTGTGCGCCACCGGCCTGTCCACCTACAAGCTCGCGGAGCGGCTGAACCAGGTTGAGCTGCCGTCGCCGCTCGGCGCGAAATGGCACCCGCGGACGGTCCTCAACATTCTGCGCAACCCCATCTACATGGGTGTCACGTACTTCAATCGTCGCCAGCGCGTCCACGTCTCGGGCAAGCGCCACACCTACGTCGATCGCCCGCAGAGTGAGTGGGCAGTCATTGACGGCGCCACGCCAGCCATCGTCGACGCAGACCTGTTTCGCACTGTCCAGGCGCCCCTGGACCAGCCACTGGTCAGGCCGGTGCCCGAATACACGCGCTACTTGCTGTCAGGGTTCCTGCGGTGTGCATGCGGCGGGCCCGCCTGCGGTCACGAACTCCAGCGCAACTCCAAATACCGCTACTACCGGTGCATCAACACAGTCCCACGAACGAACCGGCCGCGCACCTGCGATGCGAAGGGCATCAGGGTCAGCGTTCTGGAGTCTCGCGCTTGGGCAGAGGTGTGTGAGGTAATCCAGGATCCCGAGACGGTCCTAACCGAGTTGCGAAGCAAACATGGCGCCACCACTGCGCTCGACGAGGAGATCGTGCGAGGCCAGGCAACCATCAAGACGCTCGCTGCCCAGAAGCAGCGTGCCATGCGCCTGTTCACTATTGCGGAAGCCGACGACTCTGACGTGAAGCGCGAGCTTGCCCGAATCAACAAGCTCCATCTGCAAGCGCGCTCTCGCCTGGCCGAGCTCGAGGGCCGGCGCGCCGTTTCAGCTCAGTTCGAGCCCATGGCCGAAAAAGTCAAGGAGTATTGCACCTTGATTCGCGATCGCCTAGATCAACTGACGTTCGATCAGAAGCGCGAAGTCCTCGAGGTGCTGCCGGCCGAGTCACGCTCGAAAAAAACGGACAGTTACGAATCCTGCTCGTGCTTCCAAGTGCCAACGAAGTATGCTTTTTACTAACGTGCGACGTGCATCGGCATGATCACGTGGGTGTAGCCGTTCGGCTCGCCCGCGGGCTCGATCACGCCTGGACTGGATGGGCCCGTGATTTTGAGCTGCACCTCGGGGGTGTCGATCGCTTCCAGCGCGTCGCGCAGGTAGCGGCCGTTGAAGGCGATCTGGGTGTCGTCGCCGTCGACGCTGGCGTCCAGGGTGCCTTCGTTGTCCCCCATCTCGGCGCTGGTGCTCTTGACCAGCACTGAGCCGTTGCCCGACAGCGCGCCTTCTACGGCGGGGCTGCACTCCAGGCGCACGATGTTCGAGTTGTCGCGCGCGAAGACCGCCGCGGCGCGCGTGGCGCGCAGAAAATCGGTCGTCGACAACTTGACCCGCGTCTTGGCATCCGACGGGATGATGCGCTCGTAGTCCGGAAACTGACCCTCGATCAACCGACTGGTGATCTCCGTCTTGCCGAACGCGAAGTACACCTGGTTGCCGTTGGGCGTGGTGTTGATCGAGACCTGCTCGTCCGCGTCGTCCGACAGCAAGCGCGCCACCTCGGTCAGCGTCCTGGCCGGCACGATCATGGTCAGCTCGGGTCCCTGGCTCGGCAGCTCGACTTTGCGCACTGCCAGACGGAAGCCGTCGGCGGCGGCCAGGGTCAGCTCCGAACCGCCCAGCTTCAGCAGGGCGCCGGCCAGGACCGGCCGCGTGTCGTCGGGGGCCGCGGCGAACACCACGCCGCTGATGGTTTCTTTGAGGGTCGGCGCGGGGATGGAAAAGTTCGGGCCGCCGCTGACCTGGGGAATGGGCGGAAAGTCCTCGGCGTCAATGCCCGCGATGTTGGCCTCGTAGCGACCGCATGCCAGGTGCACCTTGTGCGTCTTGGGATTCAGCTCGAGCTCGACTTTCTGACCGTGGTCCAGGAGCGCGACGTAGTCGGCCAGCAGGCGCGCGGGCAACGTGATCTCGCCTTCGCGTTCGATGCCCGTGGTCGTGACGCGGTGGGCCACCGACAGCTCGAGGTTGTTGGCGGTCAACTGCAGCTCAGCGTCGCGCGTCGAGAGCAGGACGTTGCTCAGGACGGGGAGCGTGCTCTTGGTCGGCACGACTCGGCCGACGACGCTGAGGCCTTCGGCGAGATTCTCCTGCAAGCACTCGAGCTTCATCAGTGGCTAGTCCCTTCTGTGTCCTGGGGAAGGAGATGGTACCCGGCGAGGCGACACGACGGGACCGGTTTCCGGCAAAGCGTGACGGTGGCCAGCGTTACACTGGTTCTGCAGAGGCGCGGATGGCGATCGACGATCAATGGCAGCGTGAGATGCAGCGGTACCTGGCGCACTTCAATCGCGCCGGCAAACGGCCGACCATCGTTTTCAGTCAGCACGCGCAGCCGTCACCCGTCTGGACCCCGGCCATGGACGTGTACGAGACCGCCAGGGCGCTGGTCGTGCTGCTCGACCTGGCGGGCGTCGACGCCGCGCGCACCGAGATCCGCGCAGAGCCGCACCTGCTGGTCATCCGCGGCGTGCGCCGCGAGCCGCACGTCCAGGAAAAGCCGGACGAACGCCGCAGCTATCTCGCGCTGGAGATTCCGTACGGGCACTTCGAGCGCAGCGTGCGGCTGCCGCCCGGCCTGGACACCTCGGCGGCGCACGCCAGCTACCGCGACGGGCTGCTGGAGATCGCATTGCCGAAGCGCACCGCGCGCCAGGTGCCGATCAGTGTTGAGGACGCGGCGCACGCGTCATGAGCGAGCGACCACGGCGAGCCGCGCCGGCGCGAGCGCGCCGCGGCAGCACGCCACCTGAAGCTGAGCAGGCGCAGACGTTGACTGGTGACCTCGCGGGCGATGTCCTGTCGGCGAGTATCCCCGCGCGACGGTCGCCCGAGGATGCGCCTGATCAGGACCAGCCGAGGCGGATTGATGCGCAGACGCCCGATCAGGGGCAGCGCGGTCGTACTGACCTGCAAACGCCTCATCAGGACCAGCCCGCGCCATCCCAGACTCCAGCGGGTGATGTAGACCAGCCCACCACGACTGAGGCGTCGGCGCCCGAGCGGCCGCCGACCGCCGTGCCGCTGGTCTCGACCGCCAGTCAGCCCGAGCTCGAGCTGCCCTCGAACCTGGCGATCTTGCCCAGCCGTGACGCCGTGCTCTACCCGGGCATGCTCATGCCGCTGCAGGCCTCCGACCAGCAGTGGGTGCGGCTGCTCAGCGACGCCGTCTCCAGCCGCCAGCCCATCGGCCTGGTGCTGCTGCGCGAGCCGTCGGCCGATCCCAGCCAGTTCGCCAACCTGCACGAGATCGGCACCGCGGCCAACATCGTCCGCCTGCTCAAGCTGCCGGACGGTTCGCTGCAGGTCCTGCTCCAGGGTGCAGCGCGGATACGCTTAGCACACACCCCGTCACAAACCGAGCCATATTTGCGCAGTGACGTCGAGACGCTCGCCTCGGGTTTCACCCACACGCCCAGCGTTCAGATCGAGGGCCTCGTCAAGAACCTCCAGACGCTCTTCCAGCGCGTGGTGAGCCTCTCGCCAGTCCTGCCCGACGAGATGGCCATCGCCGCCGCCAATGTCGACGACCCCGGTCGACTGGCCGACTTCATCGCCGCCAACATCGACCTCGACGTCACCCAACGCCAGGACATCCTCCAGGAGCTCGACCCGCTCGCGCGCGCACACCGCGTCACCGAACAGGTGACGCGCGAGCTGGAGGTGCTCGAGATTGGCTCGAAGATCCAGTCGCAGATTCGCGAGTCGATGGAGAAGACGCAGCGCGACTTCTACCTGCGCCAGCAGCTGGAGGCCATCCGTAAGGAGCTCGGCGAAGGCGATTCGGACGAAACCGCGCTCGCCGACCTCCGCGACAAGCTCGCAAAAATCCAGCTGCCGCCCGAGGCCCAGGCCGAGGCGACGCGTGAGCTGAATCGGCTGAGCAGCATCCCGGCGGCGAGCCCCGAGCACTCGATGGTGCGCACCTACCTCGAGTGGCTGGCGGACCTGCCCTGGTCGATCGCCACCCAGGACGATCTCGACCTGCACCACGCCAAGCGGGTGCTCGACGAGGATCACTTCGACCTGACGCGGGTGAAGGACCGCATCCTCGAATACCTGGCGGTCATGAAGCTGCGCGCCGACCGGGAGGCGGCCCTCACCCCCCGCCCTCTCCCAGAGGGAGAGGGAGCCGCCATCGACGCTCTTCCAAAGGGAGAGGGGGCCGCCGTCGGCGCTCTCCCAGAGGGAGAGGGAGCCACGGTCACTGCTACTGGCGCAGGCTCGACCGGGCCAGTCGCCAGTGTGCGCGGACCCATCCTGTGTCTGGTGGGTCCGCCGGGCGTGGGCAAGACCAGTCTCGGGCAGTCGATCGCGCGAGCGCTCGGCCGCAAGTTCGTGCACATGAGCCTCGGCGGCGTGCGAGACGAAGCCGAGATTCGCGGCTTTCGCCGTACCTATATCGGCGCACAGCCTGGGCGCATCGTTCAGGCGTTGCGTCGCGCGGGCTCGCGCAATCCGGTGTTCATTCTCGACGAGCTCGACAAGCTCGGTAACGACTGGCGCGGCGATCCATCGTCGGCGCTGCTCGAGGTGCTCGACCCGGCCCAGAATTACGAGTTCCGCGACCACTATCTGGATGTCCCGTTCGACCTCTCCAACGTGCTGTTCATCGCCACCGCGAACGTGATGGACACAGTGCCGCCGGCGCTGCGCGACCGACTCGAAGTCATCGACATTCCCGGTTACACCGAGGATGACAAGCTCCAGATCGCACGTCGCTACCTGGTGCCGCGGCAGCTGGCCGAAAACGGCCTCACTCCCGAGCAGGTGCGCATCTCCGACACGGCCCTCAAACGCATCATCCGCGAATACACGCGTGAAGCGGGCGTCCGCAATCTCGAACGCGAGATCGCGGGTGTGGCCCGCAAAACCGCGCGCGCGGTCGTCATGGGCGAGTCGAAGACGGTGACTGTGAACAATCGGGCGATCGGCGAGATGCTCGGGCCGCCGCGCTTCCAGCTCGAAGTTGCGACGCGCGAAGACGAGG
>JAFAOS010000232.1 GCA_019247515.1 Chloroflexota bacterium
GTTCAGTGATTCCACCTACGGTGGAGCCCTTCGAGAGGTTTTCATCGACCTGTTCAGGCGGTGTGCAACGTGCCGGCGATGGCTCTGGCGGTCAGCTCGGGAAAGAGCTCGCCCGAGCTCGCGCGAGCGTTGGGGTCCATGTACCCGCCAGGCGTGTTGTGGGCCATGCCTGGCAAGGGCTTGATCTCGACGACGCCGATGCTGCGCGCCGCGTTCCAGGCGGAGGCGCGGGCGATGGGCCAGCGGCCCGGGTAGACGATGCGTCCGATCTTTTCCATGATGTCCTTGTCGCCGACCAGATGGTCCAGCCGTGCCACGACGCGCAGGCCGGGATCGCTGTCGAGCACGCCCCCCAGCGAGATCACGTGGACCGAGGTACCCAGCAACCGCTTGAGAAACGGCGCCGCGCTGACCGCTACCTGTGCGCCGCCGCTGTAGCCCAGCAAGACCAGCCGCTGTGTGCCCATGGGCTGAAAACCCGCCCGGCATGCCTCGCGGGCGATCACCCGCGCTACACCGTAGGCGAAGATCGGTCCGTACCGTGGATCGGCCGCGACCGCCACCTGAAAGATGTTGCGGACGTTGATCAGGCTGCTCAGCAGCGCATCGCCGCGCAGTCGCATGCGGTCCAGCAACTGCCAGAAGCGGGAAAAGACGCGCGTGCCGGTCAGGCCGACGCCGGCCGCGGAGTAGGGGAAGACGTCGCGCACGATCACGGCGCCCGGGATGAGCGGTTGCAGCATATCCAGGAAGGTGGCTTCCTCCGCGAGTAGCTCGTCTCCCGAGATGCTGCCGATCCCCGACAGGTACACGACCACCGGATCTGGGGCAGGCTGGGACGCCTCGTCAGCTGAGTCGACCGGGTCTGCCGCCAGCGGCACTGCTTCTTCACCCGAGAAGCCCGACCACCATCGCAAACTTTCGACGGGCGCCAGCAGGCCGATGATGAACACGCCCACCAGTGCCACGCCGATCAACGTGAATAGCAGATCGAGAATCATCCGGCGCCGTCCGGTGGTCCAAGGCTGAGCAGCGGGTCACTCGAGCGCAGCGGTGATTCGAGACCGGTACTGGCCCGCCAGAACCAGCGGCCCACCGCGTCGCCGACACCCCCAAAGAGGCGTAACAACAGCCAGCGGCCGAGGAAGCCGAGCGCGGCGATCAGTGCCGCGAGCCACGGCGCCACTCCGAACACGACGCTGATACCCACCACGGCCGCCAGAAGCACCCACAGGCGGAGCAGCCTGCCGATCAGCGGTCCGATGTACGGGAAAAACACGAACACGCCGAGGACCAGGGGTGCGAACGCCAGTCCGATGACCCTGACCGCAGCAAAAAAGGGTGGACGTGCTGGCGCCAGGATTCCACCCAGGATCCACACCGACAGTATCCAGACCAGCGCTTCGAGGACTAGCTCGAGTCCACCCAGCAACAGTGCCAGAAAGAAGCGGCCGCGTGACACGCGATTCAGAACCAGGACGACCGACTGACCGAGCGTCTCCGAGGCGCCGGCGATCAGCAGGATCACCAGCGCCTGGCGCAAGCCGTGATCGGACTGCTGGATGGCCCGAAACGCGGCGGGATCGAGGCCAATCGCGCCCGTGATCAGGGACCAGTACGTGTCCATGCGCGCCTATTGTGACGGGATCTGCACCGGTAAGGCCGGCGCCGAGACACTCATCGCCACGTCGACGGTCTGGGCAGGCGGAGCGTCTGGTTCGAAGGGCCGCGTATAGCTGAACTCGGCGCGAGTCTGACCGGCGCCGGTGGCCATGAAGCGAAAACACTCGCGTCCGGGTGCGCCGATAAGCGAGGTGGCGGGCGGCAGCGCCAGGCTGTCGACCGCCACGGCGACCGCCGGGTCAGGTTGCACCGAGATGCTCCAGCTGTATCCGGTGCTGGGGTTCGAGGCCAGAACAACCGCGAACACCTGAGCGGGGCTGACGTCCACTTCCCCACCGGTGTCGGCGGTGGTCGTGGGCGCCATGCACGCATCAGGCGTCTGGGCGACCGTCCTTGCGTACAGTTGAACGATCAGCGCCAGCGCCGCAAGTCCGAACGCCATACGGTCACACGATAGCTAGCTGGGTCCCATCGGGGAAATCACTGAAAGCGTCGCTAATTGGGGTGCGTCGACGACGAGTACGAGCTCGGCGCGTTCGGGCGTCGCGTGAGCACGTCCGAGACGACGTCGAGCAAATCGGCCGGAGCGGTGTTGCCGCCCGGCAGGCATTCGTCGGCGCCCAGCGCGCGGGCGCGATCGAGCTCCCCCGCGGGCGCCACCGACCACACGACAACCATCGAGCGAGCCAGTGCCGGCTCGTGCGCGCGCCGCGCCAGAAAGTCCCAACCGTTCAGGTGCGGCATCATCAGGTCCAGCAGCACCAGGTCGGCCGGCCACTCGCCGAGCGTATCGATGGCCGCGAGACCATCGCGCGCGATTCGCGTCTCATACCCCTCGTCGGCCAGCAGCGCTTGCACGCTTTCCGCGAGCCGGAGGTCATCATTGACGACGAGGACGCGGGCGCGCCTCCGTCCACCCACCGCTTCAGAATACTGCACGCACCAACCAATCTTTGTGCAAGAGGTTCATGAGCATTGGAGTCATGCGACCCGCGTCGGCACGTGCGTTCGGTCGATTCGGCCGCGCAGATGCAGCGGCAGGAGCGGGTGGACACGCAACCCGCCATGCGCGTGGTCAACCCACAGCAATGACCGTTCGCTGAGCGGCCGGAGGCGCGGCAACAGGTCCCTCGGAAAGTCCGCCTTCGATTCACGCCCACGGCGGCCCCGGTCCGGAGCTGCCAGCGCAATCGCGTGAGTTAGCTCACGTTCTTCGCGAGTGAGCTGCTCAAGTGTGCTGTCGAGAATACCGGCGATGCTGCGGTGGCGCTCGGGGAGGTCCGGCTCGCTGGTCGACAACACATCCAGTCCGTGGGCGAGCTGCTTCTGAACCGTGGCGCACCCGAGAATTGGAGCCCAGCGCGCCGCGAGAATGACAGCCAGTGGAAAGCCACCCAGCAAACGGCACAGCTCGACGATGCGCGGGCGCTCCTCCGGCGCGAGATCGAAGCCCAGCGAGACGCGGCGAGCTTCCTGAAGAAACAGGGCACTCGCCTCGGCACTCTCGAGATCGTCGGCGGCACCCGGTAGCTCGAGCCCGTCGACGTGCAGTACGCGCTCGCCCGCGAGGTGCAGCGGAACGCGCGCGGTGGCCAGGATGCGGACATTCGGCGCCAGGCGCAGGATGTCTTCCAGAACAGACGCGCCGGACTGCAACTGCTCGAGGTTGTCGAGCACCAGGAGCATGGCGCTGTCCTTGAGGTAGCCGATAAGGACCTGCTGGGCATCCGCGCTGGGCGGCACGCACAGGGCCAGCGCCGTGAGCAGGCGCGACTCGATTGCGCGGATCGCGTGGGAGGGGTTGTCTTGCGGCGGCACATCGGCGTACGAGACGAACACGATGCCATCAGGAAACGGCTGTTCCGGTGGCAGCGTCGCCGGAGTGGCATACGCGCGCG
The DNA here is from genome assembly GCA_019247515.1 of Chloroflexota bacterium. Lineage (GTDB taxonomy): Bacteria > Chloroflexota > UBA6077 > UBA6077 > CF-72 > CF-72. The sequence continues at coordinate 3,522 of JAFAOS010000232.1, forward strand.
CCACCTCAATTGCCAGGCGAGTTTTGCCGCTGCCGCCGAGGCCGGCGACGGTCAGCAAGCGGCAGTCGGAATCGGACAGGAGCGCGACCAGCTGCCGCAGCTGGGTCGATCTGCCGACGAACGGCGCTCCAGCCTGTGGCAAATTGTGCGTTGGTGGAGTAATCGCTGCCCGGAGTCGGTTGAAGAGGGCCGTCGTGGCGGGCAAGGGCTCGACGCCGAGCTCCTCGGACAGCACGCGCCGGCACGCCTGGTACTGGGCGATCGCCGCCTGACGCTGACCAGAGCGGGCGAGCATGAGCATCAGATTGCGATGGCCTTCTTCGAGCCACGGCTCCTGGGCGAGCAGCCGGCGCGCCGGCGCGATGCCCGCGTTCCACGCGCCCTGACGCAGGCTCAGCTGCACCTGCGCCTGGAGGACCTGCACGTACTGGCCGCGGAGCTCCTCGCGCTGGGCGTGGACCCAGGCCTCGAAGTCGGGCGCGCCGACCAGGGTCAAGCCCGAGAGAAACTCGTCGCGGTACAGAGACGCCGCGGCATCCAGCTCGCTCAGCGACTCGGCATTCAGACAGCCCGCGAGCCGCGACTGAAATTCCATCACGTCGAGCTCATGTGGCAGGCTGCGATCGAACACGACCGTCTGCCGCGTGGCGATGATGTAGGCGCCGAGCGTCTGCCGGAGGTCGACCAGGACGTTGCTCAGGTACTTGCGCGCCTGATCCTCGGAGCTATCGCCGGCCAGCAGTGTGGCGAGCGCTTCCCGAGCATGCGCTCGGCGCGAGAGCACCAGGTACGCGAGCAGTCCGACCGATCCGCGTCGGGCGAATGTCTGCGGCTCGCCATCCAGCACCACTTCGGGCACGCCCATCAGATTGAGCACGAGCATTGGCATGTGTCGGTTGTCCTGTTGATCCCCGCCTCAGTATCAATCGGCGCCCGGTACGTGCCATTCCCCGTGCGGCGGAGTTGGCCATTAGCCAGTTGGCCTATTTTGCATGGCGACGAGTTGAGCCACGCCTGAGCAACCTGACCCGTAGCCTCGCTGAGGTGCGAAAGCCGCTGCCATCCTGGACCGATTCGGCTACCAGCGAAGGCATCGTCCAGTTTGTGCGGCGGGTGACGAATCCCAGCAGCCCCCTGTTTGTCCCGCCGGATGAACGCATCGCGGTCTTCGACAGCGACGGCACGCTGTGGTGCGAGCAGCCCGCATCAGCCCTTGCATTCTTCGTCATGCACCGGCTGCGCGACCAGTCGCCCGAACATCTGTGCCTGCTGGACCCCGCGCTGGTGGACGCCGCGGAGCGCGGCGACATCGAATTCTTCCAGAGACTGGATCTGGATCAACTGTCCGACATCTTGCTGCAGACCAATGCAGGGTTGACTCCGGAGCAGTTCGTCACGCAGGCTCACCGCTTCCTGGCACGCAGCCTCCACCCTCGTTTCGGGGTGCCGTTCAGAGAGCTGACGTACCGTCCAATGCTGGAGTTGCTGGCGTTCCTGCAGGCAAAGGACTTCCGGCCATTTATTGTCACCGGCGGCGGTGTGGAGTTTGTCCGTGCCGCGAGCGAACAGCTGTATGGGGTGCCGACCGAGCGTGTAGCGGGCGCCACCGTCGACTACAGCTTCGAACGCCTGGACGGCAAGATCCTGGTCATCCGCACGCGGACGCTCCTGGGCGAGCCCGGCGAAGGCGAAGCCAAGGTGCGCGCGATCCAGCACCGCATCGGGAGGCGTCCGATCCTGGCCGCGGGAAACTCGGTCGGCGACGAGGAGATGCTCGAATACACGCGCTCCGGGCAGAACGCGTCCCTGTGCTTGCTCGTCGAGCACGACGACGCAGTCCGCGAATATGCGTACGACTCTCACATCGAGAGCCCGGCGCGCGATAGCTGGCTGACGGTGAGCATGCGCCACGACTTTCGGCGACTGTTCGCCAAACCTACGAGCGTGCCCGCGCCTGGCCCGCGGATGCTGAATGTCAGTTAGCGCGCGCGGTCGGGCGTGACGTAGCCAAGCTCGAAGGCCGCGACGGCCGCCTGCGTTCGGTCGCTGACACCCAGCTTCGCCAGAATGTGCTCGACGTGCACCTTGACCGTGCTCGAGGTGATGACCAGCTGCTCGGCGATCTCGCGGTTCGTGCAGCCGCGCGCCAGCAATTCGAGCACCTCGCGTTCGCGGCTGGACAGCAGGTCGGCCGGCGCTGTCTGAGGAGCGGCCGGCGCGTCGACGGCGAGGCGCCGCAACACATCGCGCACCATGTGACGGTCCACGGGGAAGTTCCCGGCGAGCGCGTCCGAAATGGCGGCGCGCAGGTCGGCTTCGGAAGCGTTCTTCAACAAGTAGCCGGCCGCGCCCGCCTTGACTGCCTCCAGGAGTAGCTCGGCGTCCTCGAACATGCTCAGGATCAGCACCGTGGTCTTCGGACTGGCTTCCTTCAGGATGCGCGTGGCTTGCAGGCCATCCATGTCCGGCATGCGCACGTCCATGAGCACCAGATCGGGCTGCAGGGAGCGGCTGAGCGCGACGGCCTGCGCGCCATTGATCGCCTCGCCAACCAGGTCGAACTCGGGGTCCTGGGCCAGTACCGCGCGCAGACCCGCGCGCGTGAGCAGATGATCGTCGGCGATGACGATGCGCGCCGGGCGCGCCGGCCCGACATCGAGCCTACCGCTCGACGGCGTATCCAATTGCCAGTCCTTGAACACGCGCCCCTGGCCGCAGGATGCCACCTCTACACGGGGCGATTCAAGCGCTTTCCACAGGGTCGGCGATCGTCGGTAGCCAGACCCGAAAGACACTGCCGTGAGGCACGTTGTCGACCACGTCGATGTCTGCCTCGTGTTCGACCGCGATCCAGCGTGCGACCGCCAGCCCGAGCCCCACCCCTTCGGTTGCCTCGCTCCTCCGCGATCGATAAAAGCGTTCGAAGATGCGCGAACGCTCGTCAACCTGTATTCCAGGCCCAGCATCGGCTACCTCGACGACGACCCCGCGTAAGCCGTGCCGCGACTCTACGGAGGCCTGCAGCCAGACCTCTGCCCCGGGCGGACTGTAGCGCACCGCGTTTTCGAGCAGAATGATGAACAACTGCGCCAGCCGGTCCGGATCGGCGCGCACGTGCAGGCCAGTCGGGATCTCGCCCAGCCTGACGCCGACGGTCTCCGAAAGCCCACGGGCTGAGCGCCAGGCATCCTTGATCACGGCTTCGAGTCGGCACGGCGCGCGTGTCAGGTGCTGCTGCGCGTCGGCCCGCGCCAGCACCAGCAGGCTGTCGACCAGGCGCGCCATCCGCTCCGCCTCGACATTCAGGTCGGCAAGCACCTGCTGGTGCTCGTCAACGCTCGCCACCGGGCAGTCTTCGGCGCACATGCGCGACAACAGCTCGACATTGCCGCGCAGCGAGGTCAACGGTGTTCGCAGCTGATGGCTGGCATCGCCCACAAACTGGCGCTGGAGCTCGAGTGATCGCTCGAGCTGCTCTGTGGACAGGCGGAGTCGGTCGAGCATGGCGTTGAAGGCGTACGTCAGCCGTACCACCGGGTCCAGCCGCACCCTCCCGACGCTGTCCACGGGAAGTCGGCGTCCGAGGTCGTCGGTCGAGCTGATCGAATCCACGGCGAGGGCAAGCTGCTGGACGGGCTGCAGCGCGATGCGCGCCAGCAGCCACCCGACCGCCAGGACGCCGATCGCGCCGAGCACGATGCCGGCGATCAGGCCGACCAGGATCGGCCCGCGCGGCAGACTGTCGTCCAGCGGGCTGGCGACCTCGACGATGCCGTCGATCGTCGGTCGCCAGTAGGCGCGCAACTGGTGGCCGTCGACGGTGATGTCCTCGAACCAGGCCTGACCGTCGCCGCTCCGCGCCCGCGCCAGGCTCGCGGAGTCAACCGGTAGTTGCGCGTCGCCGACATTTGCCGACCGGGTCTGAATGGTCCCATCCAGACGCACCGACTCGATGAATACGGGCCGAGGAGCAAAGACGTCGGTGGCCGGCGGCGCACTGCTCGCCGGCGACTGTGCGACGCTGTCGCCCATGCTCTGGAGCTCCGCGTCCAGCACGCGAAGCGTGAGAGCCGCCCGCAGAGGGACGAACACCACCGCGAATACGGCCACGGCCGCAAAGATGATCAGGCTGTTGGCGAGGGCAAGCCGGGTCGGGTCGAGCTTCATTGGTCGGCGGGCCAGCGCAGCATGTAGCCGATCGGCCGCACGGTGTGGATGACGCGCGGCAGCCCATGCTCCTCGAGCCTGCGGCGCAGGTGACCGACCGTCACCTCGATGACATTGGAGTCGCCCGGAAAGTCGTCGCCCCAGACCTCTTCACGCAGCTCCCGCCGACTGAGGGCGCGCTCGGGATTGCGCATGAAGTAGCACAGCAACGCGAGCTCGCGGTTGCGGAGTTGCACGCGCTGCCCCTGCAGCATCGTCTCACGCGTATCGAGGTTCACCACGATGGAGTGGTACACGAGTCGACCGCGCCGGTCCGCGGCGGCGGTGGACGCCTGGCGGCGGAGCATGGCACGCACGCGGGCCAGCAGCTCCTCCAGAGCGAACGGCTTGACCAGGTAGTCGTCGGCCCCGGCGTCCAGTCCTCGGACGCGGTCGAGCACGGTGTCGCGCGCGGTGAGCATCAGAATCGGGGTCGTGCTGCGTCCGCGGATGTGGTGCGCTACCTCCAGCCCGTCGATATCCGGCAGCACCAGGTCCAGGATCACCAGGTCCGGACTGTCACGGTTCGTGGTCACCGCCAGCGCGGCGCTCCCGTCGCGCACCAGCTGCACCTCGTAGCCGCGATGCCGGAGCGCGCGATCGAGAAAAGCGCCGATGCGTGAATCGTCCTCCACCACCAGGATGCGCGGTGTTGACTTCACACGGCAGGTACGCTAGCGCAAAAAGCACTCAGCGCCTGCTCACAATCGTCAGAACAGGCAGCTGCCGAGCAGGGCGAGCAGAATCTGAGTTGGTCCTGAGTGAGCCCGCGCCTAGGGTTGCAGACGAACGCCAACAAGGGAGCGCTGACGTAATGGCCCTCGGACCCGTGGAGTTCCTCGCCCTGAAATTCCCTGAAGAACGGATTCCTCGCGAGGTCGTGGAGGAGTTGACGGCGCTGGTCAACGGGGGGACGATTCGTATCATCGACGTGCTGGTCGCTCGCAAGAGCGCTGATGGCGACATCCGCGTCATCGAGCTGTCGGACCTGGACCCCGAGACGTTGACGGCGCTCGACCCGCTCGTCGACGACATCATGGGTCTCATCTCCGAATCGGACGTGCGTCAGATGGCCGCGTCCATGGAGAGCGGCAGCTCCGCGGGCTTCCTGCTTTACGAAAATACCTGGGCCACGCGCTTCCGCGACGCGGTGGTGAACACGCGCGGCGAGGTGCTCTTCCACGAGCGCCTGCCGCGGTCGGTGGTCGACAGCCTGCTGGCGTCGGCGGCCGAGGCCCAGGGAACGTTGGCGAGTTGAATCGCTGTCAGCGCGGCGACGGACACCGGCCCGGCGAATGGGGAGGCGCATACTGATTGCCAACGACGACTGGCTGACGCGCGCCGGGCTGCGGTTGATCCTCGGCCAGGAAGCCGACCTCGAGGTGGTGGGCGAAGCACGCGACGGTCGTGAAGCCGTGGACTTGGCTCGGACACTCCAGCCCGACCTGGTCCTGATGGACCTGCGCATGCCGAGCATGGATGGCTTGCAAGCCACACGGGCTCTGAAGCGCGACGGGCTGGTGCGCAGCGTCCTGATCCTGAGCATGGTCGAAGACCCCGACCTGCTGCTCGAGCCGGTCCGCGCGGGCGCCGTCGGCTATGTGCTCAAGACCGCTGATGAAGCCGAGCTGCGGTTCGCGGTGCGCCAGGCGCTCAACCGCGAGATCGCCGCGGAGCTGAGCATCACCCAGCACACGGTCAAGGTCCACGTGGAGCACATCCTCGCCAAGCTGCAGGTCAGCCATCGCACGCAGGCCGCCGTGCGCGGGATGGAGCTGGGCTATCTCTAGGTCGCGGCCATCAGCGTCGCCAGCACGTCGCGGTCCAGGCCTGGACTGACCAGGCGCGGATCCGGATTGCGCACGTGCGCGTCCGGATACCAGACGCGACTGGGGTGGGCGAATCTGCCGCTGGAGCCCGTCCAGGATCCGTCGTCCGGGTGGCGTGGATCGCCCTGCAGGTCGTAGGTGAAGGTCTTGCCGGCTGGACCGGGATACGGCTGGGTACCGGTGAAATTCGGCGCGACGTCCATGTCCGCCATCCATACCGTTGTCGTCACGTGCCACACGCCGTCTTGCACGGCATCCGGCGCCCACTGGCTGCTGAAGCGGTAGACGGGATAGCTCCACACCTCACCGCCACCCATGTCGAACGTCAGGACAAAACCCTTGTGGTTGGCGGCCACCCAGTCGAGCAGCATTGAGTGGAATCTGGCCGGGTTGACCTCCGCGTTCTCGTCGCCGTACGACCACGTGGCGGTGTCGCCAAAGTGGTAGTCGACCAGGAGGCCCTTCAAATCGGCCACCGAAAATGTCACGCCGAGCGCAGTGATCGGCTCCTGCGGCTCGGGCTCGAGGAGGGCCGCGGCCGCGAAACCGTTGCAGTGCCCTGCCCAGGGGGTGTTCGGGAAGTAGACGGACTGTCGCTCCCAATCGCGGGTGGCCGGATCGTAGCCGCGCAGCGCCAGCGTGTACTGGTCGTATTTGTCGAGCGGGCCGGAGGTCGCGAACAGCGTCGGTCCGACGCCGTTGAACGCCGGCCACCACCAGCCGGACCAGGCGTTTGGCTGGACCTCCGCGGTCGCCACGGGCGGCTGCTCCGCCTGGGTCGCGTACGCGGGCAGCTTGCCGCCCGGCAGGTCGTTGACGCTCAGCGTGACGGCCGAGTCGGATGCGCGGTCCCAGCGCAGGACGCCCTTGGCAAAGGCCTGGGCGACGTCGCCAGACCATTCGAAGCGGCGGCTGATCGGATAGCCGAGCGCGTCGAGCCCGCCGGCGGCCTGAAAGGCCGTCCACAGGTTGGCGTCGTGACCGTCCTGGACGCCGAACCCGGCGCCGTCGCCGCGGCCAGGCAGCGCCTCGGTGAAGAAGTAGCCCTCAGGGATCGCGAAGTCCGGCCCATCGGCGATGTACACGGTCTGCGCACTCACGGTCGGGGCATACCCCGCCACGAGGCTGACCGCCAGCGCGATAGTTGCAAGCCACGTCAGCAGGCGCAGACCCAATCGAAGACTGACGCGTGTTGAGCAGCCGATGAGCCACCCTTCCGGCACGCTGGCCTGCACACCTATGACTGCCGAACGCGACCGCCTGACCGAAGCACGAGAACAGCATGTCGGCTGGCGCACCTGGGGACCATACCTGAGCGAGCGCCAGTGGGGCACAGTTCGCGAGGACCTCAGTCCCGACGGAAGCGCCTGGACCTCCTTCAGCCATGATCAAGCCCGGTCGCGCGCCTACCGTTGGGGCGAGGACGGCATTGCGGGCATCTCCGACGACAAACAGCGCCTGTGCTTTGCCCTGGCCCTCTGGAATGGCCGCGACGCAATCCTGAAGGAACGTATGTTCGGCCTCACCAACAACGAGGGCAACCACGGCGAAGACGTCAAGGAGTATTACTTCTACCTCGATTCCACTCCAACGCACTCCTGGATGCGCTTTCTGTACAAGTACCCCCAGGCTGCGTTCCCCTATGACGACCTGGTGCGCACCAACGCCGAGCGCTCGGCGCAGCAGCCGGAGTACGAGCTCGTCGATACCGGTATCTTCGACGACGATCGCTACTTCGACGTGTTCGTCACCTACGCCAAGGCCTCGCCGACGGACCTGCTGGTCGAAGTCGAGGTCCACAATCGAGGCCCGGAGTCAGCCAGCCTCCACGTGCTGCCAACCCTCTGGTTCCGCAACACGTGGTCCTGGGGTCATCCGGAACGCCGCCCGCGTGTGCGCCAGTTGTCGCCCGGACTGGTCGAAGCCACGCATGCCACGCTTGGTACGTACCGCCTGGCGTGCCAGGGCGCTCCACCACTGCTGTTCACCGAAAACGAAAGCAATGCCGAGCGACTGTGGGGCTCGCCGAATGCCAGCGAGTACGTGAAAGACGGCATCGGTGCGTTCGTCGTCGAAGGGCGCCTGGACTCTGTCAATCCCGAGCAGTTCGGGACCAAGATGGCGGCGGACTACCTTTTAGACGTGCCGGCCGGGGGCTCCCATCGAGTCCGGCTGCGCTTGTCCTCCGCCGACACGCAACCGTACGACACGGACTTCGACCAGGTCCTCGGCGAGCGCCGGCGCGAGGCCGACGAGTTCTACGCCACGATCACCTCCGCGCAGATGACCGACGACCAGCGCAACATGGTGCGCCAGGCGCTCGGCGGCCTGCTCTGGACCAAGCAGTACTACTCCTTCGACGTTGCCCAGTGGTTATCCGCGCACGGTGTCGATCCATACGCGCATGACGGTCACTCCAACGTCATGCGCAACGCCCAGTGGCCGCACCTCGCCGGCGACGACGTCATTTCCATGCCGGACAAGTGGGAGTATCCGTGGTACGCGGCCTGGGACCTCGCGTTTCACGCGGTGGCCCTGGCAATTGTCGACCTCGACTTTGCCAAGCAACAGTTGAGGCTGCTGCTCCGCCACGAATATCTGCATCCGAACGGTCAACTGCCCGCCTACGAGTGGTCGTTTGACGACGTGAACCCGCCCGTCCACGCGTGGGCCGCGTACTTCATCTACAACCTGGAGCGCATCCGAGACGGCCAGACGGACCCCCATTTCCTGCGCTATTGCTTCGAGAAGCTCCTGCTCAACTTCACCTGGTGGCTCAATCGGAAAGATCCGAATGGAGACAACGTGTTCCAGGGAGGATTCCTGGGACTCGACAACATCGGCATCTTCGATCGCAGTCAGCCGCTGCCGACCGGTGGCCAGCTCGAGCAAGCGGACGGAACGGCCTGGATGGCGTTCTATTGCCAGATGATGCTCGCGATCGCTCTGGAGCTGGCGCCGGATGAACCGCTCTATGAAGAAATGGCCGCAAAGTTCCTGGAGCACGGTCTGCGCATCGTGGCGGCTCTGGATCGAGTGGGCCACACCGGCGAGCATCTGTGGGATGACGAGGACGGCTTTTTCTACGATGTGCTGCGCTTGCCGGACGGAACCGCGACACGCCTGAAGGTCCGTTCGCTGGTTGGCCTGCTGCCCATGTGCGCAACCGTGGTGGCCTCGACCGGCCACGTCCGATCCCTGCCAACGTTTATGCAGCACGTCCAGTGGCTGCGCGAGCACCGACCCGAGCTGGTGACGCAGATGGAGCGTCTGGGCACGCGAAGCGGGGCCGATCTGCACCTGTTCTCCGCCCTGGACGAGGACAAACTTCGACGCCTGCTGGCCCACGTCCTGGACGAAAACGAATTCTTGAGCGACTTCGGCATCCGCTCCGTGTCGAAGCAGCACCTGGACCGACCGTACACGTTCCGTGTCGGAAGCACGGAGTATCGCGTCGGGTACGAGCCGGCGGAATCCAGCACCCGCATGTTCGGCGGCAACTCGAACTGGCGCGGACCAATCTGGGTGCCCATCAATGCGCTCGTCATTCGAGCCCTGGAGCTGCTGGGCGCTTATTACGGCGACTCGCTGACCGTCGAGCTGCCGACCGGCTCGGGCCACTTCGCCACGCTGAGCGAAGTCGCTCGCGACCTGGCCAGGCGGCTGGAGAATATTTTCGTGCGCGACGCCAGCGGTCGGCGCCCGGTGTACGGCGGCACCCAGAAGTTCCAGACAGACCCGTACTGGCGCGACCTGCTGCTGTTCTACGAGTACTTTCACGGCGACAACGGCGCGGGCATCGGCGCCAGCCACCAGACCGGCTGGACCGCGGCCGTGGCGCTGCTGAGCTGTTACTTCGATCGAATGTCGCCGACGCGCTTCGTGGCCGAAGCAACCGCGACCACGAGCGTGCCCTGACGCCCGCCGCAGCAAAAATGTGGGTGGGCCTCCGAACACGCCGTGGACCCGCCAGGGTCTCCCCCACGCGGTGGACCGCTGCGGCCTCGCCCAACACGCGGTGAACCGCCAGGGTCTCCCTTCGATGGGGTCGTAGGGGTATCCCCTACATTCCGACACTGCTGATGTGACCACGGAATCACTCCGTCGTTCCGCGACTGAGCAGGTCTTGAGTGAGCGCCTGCCTACGTTGTACGCATGGAACGGACGACAGGGCGTCAGAAGGCCCCTTCCAGCCGCAAGTCATCGAAGCCTGCCCGCGCATCGACGACCTCCCGCTCAACTTCAGCGGCGGCAGAGGGCGAGGGCCTGCTGAATCGCGCCGCGGACGAAGCAGCCGATGCCCGCGAGGTCGACGCGACCGGTCGCTTGCTGGTCGGCGCCGGTATTCGCGACGTAACGCGCGCGGAAGACGTGGAAACCGCTGCTGCCCGTGTAGGGACGCTCAGTGCCGTCGTGGCGCGGGCCGGCGCGCGCGACGTGGCGCACGGCGCGGAGTTGCTGGATGCCGCGACCGACGTCGAGACCATGAGCGCCATCGTCGGCACGATGAGCCAGGCGGACCTGGAGCGCGGCCTCGAGCTCGCGCGCCTGGGTGGTGAGCTGCACGCCGTCAGCCGCATCGTCGGCGGCATGCAGATGCGCATTCTCTCGGGGTTCCTGGGCGATCGAGGCGAAGTCCTGGAGGATTTGGCGGTGTCGACCATCGTGCGGGGTGTCGGCACTCGGGCGTTGTCCACAGCGCTGGCGGTGACCGGCGCCGAAATTGGCGAGCTCAGCGCCGATGATGTCGCCACCGGCATCACCCGCCTCGCGGCCTCCGGTGCGCTTGCGGACGCCAGCGCCGAGCTCCAGCGCGAAGCGGACGAACGCGCCGCGTTGGGCGCGTCCGAGATTGCGCTTGGCGCCACACTGGAAGACTCGGCCAAACTGGAGCGTGGCGTAGCGGTAGAAGATGCCCTGCTGGGCGCCGCGGAGGTCGGCGCGTCCGTATCGGCCGGAGCCTGAGCCGTCAGTACGTTGCCAGCGGCCGCGAGTCCACCTGTCCCGCGTCTGTAATCCGCAGCGCCGCTTTCACCTCTTCCTCCAGCATTCTCCAGATCGTGTCCACCATCTCCAGAAACCGCGGCGTCCGCTTCACCGACAGGTCCCGCGGCCGGGGGATGTCCACCTCCAGAACGGCTTTGATCTGCCCCGGCCGCGAGGTCATCACCACCACGCGGTCCGCCAGGTACACCGCCTCGTCGATCTGGTGCGTCACGAACATGACCGTCTTGCGATTTGAGCGCCACACGCGCAGCAGCTCCGCCTGCATGAGCTCGCGCGTCTGCGCGTCAAGGGCCGCGAACGGCTCGTCCATGAGCAGAATGTCCGGATCGATGGTCAGCGCCCGCGCCAGGTTGGCCCGCTGCCGCATGCCACCCGACAGCTCGTGCGGGAAGTGCTGCTCGAAGCCAGCCAGCCCCACCAGCCGCACCAGCTCGTCCGCCCGCTGCAGGGCGTCGCGCTTCCGCTTGCCCTGGACCTCGAGTCCGAAAATGATGTTGGCCAGCACCGTCCGCCACGGAAACAGCGCGTCCTGTTGAAAAACGAAACCTCGATCTGGACCTGGCCTGGTCACCGGCTGACCGTCGACACGCACCTGACCCTGGGTCGGCATCACCAGGCCGTCGGCGATGCGGAGCAGAGTTGTCTTGCCGCACCCGGAGGCGCCCACAATCGAAATGAACTCGCCGGTGTCGATCTGGAGTGAAACGTCGCGCAGCGCGACGAAGCGCTGCCCGCGCTGCGTATACACCATCGAAATGTGATTCAGTTCGAGCTTCGCCGGCGGCATCGACGGACCTATTTGAGCTCGAACTGGCGCCACGGCGCCATCCGCCGCTCGACGCGCTGCAGGATGCTGACCGCAATGACACCGGTGCCGGCCAGCAGGAAGACGCCGACCCACATCGCGTCGATTTGAAAGGCCTGCGACGACTTGAAGATCAGGTAGCCGAGCCCGGCCCGCGCGCCGATGAATTCGCCGATCACGACGCCGACCAGTCCGCGGCCGATGCCCAGCCGCAGGCCGGCGACGATGAACGGCAGCGCCGAGGGAATCAGCACCTTGGAGAAGATCTGGACCTTGCTGGCAGAGAACGAACGCGCCGCTTCGATGAAAATCTGGTCGGTGGAAGTGATGCCGGTGGCGGTATTGATGATGATCGGGAACACCGCCAGGAGAAACACCACCGCCATCTTCGAGGCGGCGTCGATACCGAAGACGAAGATGAACAGCGGCGCGAGTGCGACGGTCGGCGTGGCGTACACCGCCGAGACCCACGGATCGATGAAGTCTTTGGCGGCCCTGCTGCTGGCGATGAGAATGCCAAGCAGAATGCCCACGACCGCGGCGAGGGCAAAGCCGACGATGAACTCGTTGAGGCTCACCGCGACGTGTCTGAGCAGTTCGCCCGAGCCGGCAAGCTGGAGGAACCTGGCCCAGATGTCGGAGATGGGTGCCAGGATGAGCGGCCACCGGCCGGAGCGCCCCGCGATCTCCCACAGGATGGCGACCACCGCCAGAGACGTGAGCGCGCGCAGCGTGGAGGCATGCGTATGCCAGATGCGGCGAGCCGCGGATTCGCGTTGCTGCAGATCGAGGTCCAGGCCAACAGCCAGATTTGCCAACTCCGTTCAGTCCTCCAGTTGTCGAGTTCTTGGCCTTGTGCGCCGCCGCTAGCCCTGAAGCGTCTTCGTGACCAGGCTGGTGTCGACGTACTTCATGGGATCGGCGACCACGTTGTCGATCCCGGCCTTCCGCAGGTTGTCGGCGAACTGCTGCAGCATTTTTTCGTTCATCCGCAGGTCCTGCGGAACCGACGTGCTCTCGACGTGCAGCTTGTACACCTGCATCGCGCCCGTGTCGGTGCCACCCATGGTCTTTTTCGAAATCGCCAGCAATTCGTCCTTGTTGGCGGGGTTGTATATCCATTTCGTGATCGAGTCCCACGCCCGCACGAAGTTGGCCGCGACGTCCGTCTGGTACCAGCTCTGCTTGGCCATCAGCACGATCGAGTGCACCCCTTTGAGGGACGGATAATTGTCGGCGGCGTCGATCTGCGGGAAGCCGGCGTCGCGCAAGAGCGACGCCTGCGGCTCGAGGTTCGCGCAGCCGTCGATTGAGCGCGCCTGCATAGCCGCGGTGCGATCGGAGATCGCACCCGCCTGCACCATTGTGTAGTCGTTCGCGCTCAGCCCGTTCTCGGTGCCCATGATCTTGATGGCCGTCGTATCCGCGCCGCCGACCAGCGCCGAAACGCCGACTGTTTTGCCCTTCAGGTCCGAGACTTTCTTGATGTCCTGCTGGGCGATCATCACGTACGGCGTGCCGTTGGCAACCGGCCAGAGCTGCTTGATGTCGGGCGTTTTGTCCAGCGCCGGCCAGCTCGAGTCCGGCGTCGCCGCCGCGACGGTCACCGAACCGCCGACCAGCGCGTTCACCGCGTTCGGCGAGTTGGTCGTCTGCAGCAGGTCGAACTCGATGCCGAACGGGTGCCCGAGCTCAGGCTTCTCGCCGCCGACGGTCGCCACGAAGTGCAGCCCATTCGGGCTGGCGTATGCGTAAGTGATCCTGGTGGTGCTCGCGGCTTGTGCGGGCGCGGTTTGCGTCGAGGCTCCCGCGCTGGCGGCGGCCTGCGTGGGGGCGGGCGGCGTCGCCGTCGAGCATGCGGCCAGGAGGGGCAGGCCGACGCCCGCGCCGACCAGTCCGACCCCAAGCCTGATGAACGTCCGACGATCGTGGTGCCTCGACATAGCCTGCCTCCCGCGGTGGCCGGACGCGGCGGCGCCCAGCAGTATGAGCGCTGATGGTGCCAGGCTATCACTCCTGTGCACTACTATTTGCGCTGATGCCGCCACCGCCGGTTGTCCCGAAGTCGATGCCGTATGGCAAATATCAGCCAACGCTGCCACTCCAGCTCACGGATCGCACCTGGCCGGACAAGCGCATTGCCCGCGCGCCGCTGTGGTGCAGTGTCGACCTCCGCGACGGCAACCAGGCGCTGATCGATCCGATGGACCCCGAGCGCAAGCGCCGCTTCTGGGACGTCCTGCTGCGCGTCGGCTTCAAGGAGATCGAGGTCGGCTTCCCGTCGGCGTCGCAGCCCGACTTTGACTTCATCCGTCAACTGATCGAAGAGGACCTGATCCCCGAGGACGTCACCATCCAGGTGCTCACGCAGTGCCGCGAAGAGCTGGTCGAGCGGACGTTCGAGAGCCTCCAGGGCGCCCCGCGAGCCATCGTGCACTTCTACAACTCGACGTCCGAGCTGCAGCGGCGCGTCGTCTTCGGCCAGGGCAGGCCGGGCATCGTCAAGATCGCCAGCGACGCGGCGCGCTGGTGCCGTGGCCTCGAACGCAGCCTGCCAGGCACCGACCTCCGCTACGAGTACTCGCCCGAGAGTTTCACCGGTACCGAGCCCGACTTCGCGCTGGAAATCTGCCAAGCGGTCATGGACGTCATCCAACCTACGCCCCAGCGCAAGCTGATCCTGAACCTGCCCGCCACCGTCGAGATGTACACGCCCAACGTGTATGGCGACGTCATCGAGTGGTTCCACCGCCACGTCAAGAACCGCGACTCGATCATCCTCAGCCTGCACCCCCACAACGACCGCGGCTGCGCGATCGCCGCGGCCGAGTTCGGCGTCATGGGTGGCGCTGAGCGCATCGAGGGCACGCTGTTCGGCAACGGCGAGCGCACAGGCAACGTCGACGTCATCACGCTGGCGATGAACCTGTTCAGCCAGGGCATCGACCCGTGCCTGGACATTTCCGACATCGACGAGCTCCGCAGGGTGACCGAGTACTGCAATCGACTGCCCGTCCACCCGCGCCACCCGTACGTGGGCGACCTGGTGTACACCGCGTTTTCGGGCTCGCATCAGGACGCGATCAAGAAGGGCATGACCGCCCTGTCCCCCGACTATCACACCTGGGAAGTCCCCTATCTGCCGATCGATCCCAAGCACGTCGGACGCACCTACGAGGCCATCATTCGGATCAACAGTCAGTCGGGCAAGGGCGGCGTGGCCTACATCATGAACGCGGAGCATGGTCTCGACCTGCCGCGCCGCTTGCAAATCGAGTTTTCCAAGACGATCCAGACGATCGCCGAGGATTCGGGCACCGAGATTTCGCCCGACGCGCTGTGGACCGCGTTCCAGTCTGTCTACCTGCCCGAGAACGCGAGTTTGCAGTTGCTGCACCACGAGGTAACCGAAGGCATGGAGGGCGCCGAGATCACCGCCCATCTGCTGGTCGACGGCGAGACGCTCGAGGTCAGAGGCACCGGCAACGGGCCGATCGCCGCGTTCGTGGACGCGCTGGAGCGCTCGCTGGGCTTGTCGGTCGACGTGGTGGACTACGCCGAGCACGCCCTGAGCGCCGGCT
>JAFAOS010000233.1 GCA_019247515.1 Chloroflexota bacterium
GCCAGTTTCTGGGAGTACTACGGTGGTCGCGGGAGCTTCGAGTACTGGAACGATCAGGTGAGCCGCGCCATCTTCGACTATCATCTCGACTCCAACCCGCCACGCGCCGCGCGCCTGTACGCGACGGCGGATGTGGCATTCCAGGACAGCTTTATCGCCTGCTGGGACGCGAAATTCACCTACTGGGCGCCGCGCCCGCCCATGGTTGATCCATCGATTAACACCGTCTTTGTCATGCCGAACCACCCCAGTTATCCATCGGCACACTCGTGCATTTCGACCGCGGTCGGTTCGGTTCTGGCGCGCGCGTTCCCGCGCGATGCGGATTACTACAGGGACCTGGCAACCCAGGCCGGCGAGGCGCGCGTCATGGCGGGCATTCACTTCCGGTCGGATGTAAATGCTGGTGCACTCCTCGGGCAGCAGGTGGCTGGCGTCGTGCTGGAGCGCGCGGGCGACTTGTAAGGTGGTCATTGCGCCCTCACGTCGAGGATCGCTGTTAAACGAATGTGGCAGGCGGAGTTGGCGAATGTAAGAGTGGAGGGCGTGGCGCCCTGGCGCGCTCGATGACACGCTGGCAGTGCGCTCGGGCGCGGTGCCGCTGGGTCCGAGTGACAGCCCAGATTCCTGGAGCGCGCCCTCATGGAACGACTTCACGACGCCAGACCTGAGGCGAGCCAACGACTCGCTCCAGCTCCGCTTCGGCCGCGGTTGACGCGTCGCCGCATGCTCACGCTTACGGGCGCGAGCGCTTTCACCACGCTGCTCGTCGCCACCAGCCGCGCTTATGCCGATACACGGCCGGCGGCGGGCATATCGGTTTCCGAGGCGGTCGCGGGCGTGGTGGCCGCGGCGGCCGCGCCGGCCTCGCCGGCACCGATGGCCAGCTTCCAGCAAGCGGCACGCGCCGGATTCGTACCGATCAACTCCGCGCTCACGTTCGGCGCGCCGACCGACATCGCCTCCGGTTGGGACGGGACGGTCTGGGCGATCGACGGCCGCGGCGCGCCGCACCTGTATGACGCGGCTACCGACACCTGGCAACTGCATGGCACGGGCGTGGGGGGCGCGGCGCTGATCGCCGATAGCGGGCCGGCGGTGTACTTCCACGGCGCCGAGATGTGGGTGGCGGACGGCTCGGGCCCGGGCACGCAACCGATTGCGCAGCGCTGGCCGGACCTGCCGCCGAGCTACCAGTTGGGCGTGAGCGGCGCCGGCTGGGCCGCCGGCAAGCTCGTCCTCTTCCGTGGTGGCACGTACCTGACGGTGCCCTGGGATACCGCCTCGAGCAACGCCGTTACTCCCCAGCCGATGCCAGCGGCGTCCGAGACCGCAACGGCGACGCCGCCGTCTATAACCCCCACGTCAGGCACGGCGACGCACGACCAGGTCTACCACGCGGCGCTGGTGGCCGCCGCCACCAGCGTGGCAACTCCGTCGGCGACACCTCCACGCTCGCCCACGAGCACATCCGTGCCCACGTCCACGCCGACCCACGTGCCGCCGAGTGCGACTCCGACACCCACGCCTCGGCCGAGCTCGACCCCAACGCCGATGGCGTCCGCCAGCCCGACGCCCGCGCCAACTGTCAGCCCGACCGCGACGCCGTCGACTGTCAGCCCGACCGCGTCGCCGTCGCCCACCGGCACGGCGCCGGCGACCGACACGCCCACGCCCGCTGGCAGCCCGCTGCCAACCGACACGCCCACACCGGCCGGCACGGTCGTCACCACCGAGACGCCCGTGGCCACTGACACGCCCACCCTGGAGCCGACGCCAACCGGCACCGCCTCGGAAACACCCACTCCGCCCGCCACGCCATCCTTCGTCGGGGCCGATTACACGCCTATGCCGCTCGCGGACCTTGCCGGCTGGCCGCAAGGGGATGCCTGGCAGCACGGCATACTCGACGGTGTCTACTCGAGCGGTGGGGGAGTGCTGCTGCTGATCCGGGGTGGCGAATTCGTCACGCTCACCTTCCGCGACGGGGCGGCGCCGGTGGCGAGCGGTCCGACGCCGCTCAAGCAGCGCGCAAGTTTCGCGTCGTTGCGGGCCGATTGGCTGGCCGAGGGCTTCGATGGCGGTTTCTTTGTCGCGCTCGACTCGCAACCGCTCGTCTACCTGTTCAAAGGCTCGCAGGCGATGGTCTACGCAGTGCGCGCGGGCGCCGACGAGCTGCTGGCACCCGAGGCGCCGATCAGACCCGAAGCGACCACCACGCGCGAAGCGACCACCACACCAGAGGCGACCACGCCGCCAGAATCAGCGTCGACGGCGACCCGCGTTGCGACGGCGACTGCCGAGCGTGCGCAGACGACGCCGACGCCGTCCGGCGGTGTTCCGTCCGACGGCGCCAGGCCACCCGAGGGGGATGCAGGTGACGCGTCGGACGTCTATCACGCGGTGCTTGCGGCCGCCTCGCCCACGGTAGCCGCGCCCACCGCGACGGCGCA
Organism: Chloroflexota bacterium; assembly: GCA_019247515.1. Classification (GTDB taxonomy): domain Bacteria; phylum Chloroflexota; class UBA6077; order UBA6077; family CF-72; genus CF-72. The sequence continues at coordinate 2,454 of JAFAOS010000233.1, forward strand.
CGCGGGCGTTCCCACCAGCCGCGCGACGACCACGGCAGTCGCCACCGCCGCTCCACCCACGCCAACGGCGAACGCGGGCGATCCCACAAGCGGAGCGACGGCCACGGCAGCCGCCACCAGAACCCCCGTGCCGACGCTCGAGACGACGCCGACGGCCCAGGCCACGCCGCCAGCCGAGGCAACGCCGACGGCGCAGGCCACGCCGAGCCCGACCGCTTCACCCGTCGCGCCCGTCGTCAGCAGCGCCGGCTTCGCTTCCCTGGCGGGCAGCTCGCCCCTGCACTACGTGGCCGAGGTGGCTGGAGACTGGCCGCCGAGCTGGCACCCGCGCTTGCAGCACGCGCCGAGCGGCCGTCTCGGCGAGCTGTGGGGCGCCACCCTCGAGGGCCACGTCGTCAGCTTCGACGGCACGCGCTGGACGCATCAGCCAGGCGATGCCATTTCGGTTGCCGCCGGTACGGACGGGACCGTGTTCTCGGTGGGCAAGCAGAACCCCCAGCAGTTGTCGCGCTGGAGCGCCGGCGGCTGGACGCAGGTCGCCCGCCACGCGCGCGCCCTGGCGCAAGTCGCTGTTGGCGACCAGGGCATGGTCTGGGCGCGCGACGACGGCAACGCGGTACACCAGCTCGACAAGGACCAGCTCAAGTCAGTTCCGCTCCTCGGAACCGCGGCGGACGTGGCCGCCAGTTATGACGGCACGGTCTGGAGCTGCAACGGTAAAGACGCCCGCGCGTTCCGCTTCGTCTCCGACGACACGCAGCCGCCTCAGGCGGTTTCCGTCCCGGCCAGCGTGTACAAGCTCGGCAGCACGGGATACGGCACAGCCCACTGTCTGACCAATCAGAACGGGAACGCGCAGCTCTATCGCTACGACTCGCCCTACCTCTTCACAACCTCACGACCGTACACCGTCACGGCCACCGACCCCTTCGAGCAGGGCCTTGGCAATCTCTACCTGGTCGACCACCAGGGTGGCGCGATTCAGAACGGCACGCCGTCAACCTGGACCGTCGTGGCCGTTGACGCGCACACCGGCCAGGAGGTTTCGCGGTCTGCCCCCGCGCCGAAGGGGACGCACTACCTGACGCCTATCTTCGACCCGGTGCATGAGGTGGTGATCGTCGGCGTGAGCCCCAACCCAACCATTAGCGCGAGCAGCCAGGTCCTCGGCCTCGACGGGCGCGACCTGACCCGGGTGCGGTGGTCGATCACGCCGCCCAACGACATGGTGGTTGGCACTCGGCCGACGCTGGTCGGGACGTTGCTGGCCTTTACCGACAATATTCACACCGTCGCCGTCTACGACACCGGCAGCGCGCCAGAGGCAACCCCCAGCCTCAAATGGTCGAAATCGGTCGACATCGTGCCAAATGATCGGCATTGCTTGCCAACCCCGGTGTTCCACGGCGGCCAGCTCTACGCGGCGTGGTGGGTGCGAGCGCCAGACAGTTTCAAGTACCAGCAGCTCTGGTTGATCCAGGCTCGGGCAAGCGACGGCGATGGCTTCGGTCGCACAGTGGTTCAAAACTCGCGCGTTGCGCCGTCACTCGCCTTCGACGACCTCGGCGGCCAGCCACCGGTGATCGCCGAAATCAAAGACGGTACCCAGACGCGAGTGGTGCTATTCGTGAACGGCGGCAGCGCGGTCTGGCGGGTGGACGTCCGCGCGCCGGCGACCGCGCTCTCCTTCGCGGTCCCCAATTCAGGCAGCAACTGGGTCGCCAGCGGCCTGACTTACGCCAACGGCGCGCTCTGGTTCGGCGACGGGCACGGAACCTTGTATGGGCTCGATGCCCAGCTCAAGAGTCTGCCGCACACGCCGGTCGCGCTCAGCCAGGCTCAGCACCCAATTCTGGTGACGCCGGCTGCCTACGGGGGGCTGGTCCTGGTTTCCGTGAGGGACGTGTACGCGCCGCCAAATGTGCTGGCTTTTGATCCTGGATCGGGCAACCTGGTCGGTATCGCGACTGCCCAGACCGTCCCGCTTGCGTACTCCGCGCGGGCGACCAGTGGCGTGCTGTATGTCGCCGGCGTCGGCATTGCCCGTCCCGATGTGAACCAGGCCATCAACCCGGTCCTCGCCCTCCGTATCGATCAGACCGTCCAGCAGCTGCGCTCCTTTGTCGTCGACTCACAACTGATGCAGGACTTCGACGGCGAGCAGACACCCGACGGCGTGGCGCGCTATCAGACCTACCTGACGCTGGTCGACGCGAGCCATGCCCCGCTGGCCAATGAAGCAGTCAAGTTGTGGGCGGACCAACCGACCCAGGCGATCGTCAACGGCCGCCGCTTCGCCATCGGACCCAAGGACGATCAGTTTGCCGCGACCCAGACCGCGGCCGACGGAACGCTGGTTATCGTCTCAGGCTCCACTCAGCCAGACGGCGGCGACGCGGCCGATATGTCCGCGGTGCCGCTGCGCATCTGGGCCGGCTTCATGGACCCGTTCGAGCGCATGGTGATCTACCGCGACCGGGAGTTCCACAACCGGGTGGCGACCGCTCATTCCGTCTCCGACTCCAGCAGCGCGGCGTACGACGACCCGACCCGGCTCAACCTGCACGGCGCGCGTACCTATGGCAATGGCCCACTGTTCACCAACGCCGAGAAACAGCAGGGCCAGCCACAACAGGTGGCCAGCGCCATTCAGACCATGACCAGCTCGGTCGGGACGTCGGCGCCCACCGCGCCCGCGAGGCTCCGCGCCAGCCGGACGCACGCGGCCGGCGACACGGCAGCCAGGTATCTGCTGTATACGGACACGCCTGGCACTCAGTACGCGCCCACGAATACGGCTGCCGAACGCTCCGCGGTCGTGCTGCGCACGGGTGGACTCAGCTACACGACCAACAACCAGCGGAGCGCGCCGGCGTATCAGACCGTCACCCCTGCCCAGGCGACTCTCGCAATCGACGCGCTCGACGGCAACGATTGGAAAACGAGTCGCTACGCCACGCCGCGCGTCCAGGCGGCTGTCCAGGCCGGCGCGGTCCAGGTGTCCGGCTTCTGGGACGACTTCTGGGGCTTTGTCAAGCAGGGCGTCGCCCTGGTGACCGACATCATCGTGGCCGTGGGCGGAGAGATCTACGCGGGTATCCGCTTCGTGGTCGACGGCGTGGCGCACGTCTTCCGCACCGTCGTCGACACCATCGAACAGGTCGCCCAGATCATCGGCAGCTTCTTCATTGAGCTTGGCAAGAAGATCGCCGCGATTGTGGAAGCGCTCAGCATCCTGTTCCAGTTCGATCACGTGATCGATACCCAGAACCTCCTCAAAGCCGAGCTGCTGCGGCGTATTAACGGTGTGAGCGGCGACCCCAGGTATCCGGGGTTCAGCTCGATCGTCACCAGGACGGTGCAGCCGGCGGTGGACGATTTCTTCGGCCGTGGCGAAAAGGCGATCAACGACGCGCTCAACGGGCTGGCCAATGCCCTCGGCGGCGCGCCGCCGACCGGATTGAAGGGCGGCGGCTCCGACGCGCACTCCACATTCACGGTCACTCCCAAGGGCGGCGGCACGCCATCCAGCACTACCACGCAGTCGACGTGGGCGCTGCAGAAGCTCAAAGGCGGCCTGTCCAGTGGCGGTGGGGGCCTGGCCTTGCCGCGAGCCCTGGCGGCGACGTCGAGCAGCGAAGATGGGTTGGCGTCGTTCTTCACCAGCTTTGCCGGCCGCGTCGGTGGCAACGGCGACCTGAGCGCCCAGTGGACCGAGGTCAAGAATGGCGCCCAGGGACTGGGCAACGCGAGCTCGGCCGCGGATTTCTTGAAGCAAGGCGTGGCCGAGCTGCTGCGCATCGTGGCGCTCGTGCTCAACGGGGCGTTGGCCGTCGGCCAGGCGTTCATGGACGGCCTGTTCGGCCAGATCAGCCAGCTGGTGAGTTTGCTGTTCGATGCCAATTCTGGTCTGTTCAATCTCGAGCTCGACATCCCGGTGCTGTCGTGGCTGTACCAGAAGCTCTTCAACCAGCCGCTGACGATCCTCAACGCCCTGCTCCTGGTCATTTCGATTCCCGTCACCCTGATCTGGCGGATCGTCGAGGGACAGTGGCCCGCACAGAGCGTGCGCACGTCGCCCGCCGCGCTGGGCGCCGATGCGGTCCAGGTGCTCAACCCGTTTCCGGCGCGCCTGGTTGGTATGACCGGCGGTCTGCTCACCGTCACGTTCGGCTTCATCCTGGCGGCTGTCGACTCATTTGGCGCCGGCGAACCACCGGTGGCATTGGGCCGCTGCGCGCTGGTTTGCAGCATGCTGGTATCGGCGTGCACGACGCCGACGAACTTTCTCGAGACACCCAACAGCCACGACTGGACGGTCTGGGGTCTCGGACTGGGTGTCGCGGCGCTCAACGTGCCCGCCTCGATCACGTTCAGCAAAGCCACCGGCGAGCTGTTGATCTATTTGCTTCCCGTGCTGTTGAGCCTGCTCAGCATCGTTCAGATCGTCGCCCTGGCGGATCAGTTCATCAGCGAACCGCCGGAGGACGTGCTGGGCGACGTGGTCCTGAGCATCGGCATGCTCGCCGCTCTGCCCGGTTTCGTCAATCCGGCGAAGCTCATGAGTGAAGTGCTGGCGGTGGTCGTCGCTGTTCTCGATGTGGCGATGGGATTCGCCGCCGGTGGGGCACTGTTCGCCCTGGCGTTCCAGGTTGAAGAGCCAACGTCGCCAACCGAGACGCCGACGCCGACGCTCGAGCCGACCGAGACGCCGACAGCCACCGCGACCGTCTTGCCCATCACCACGAGCACGCCCACGGCAACCGTCCCGACCGCAACGCCTACCGGCACGCCAACGGCGCCACCAGCGACGCCGACGCCAACGCCGACTGCGCCGTCGGCCACTCCGACGCCCCAACCGGCTACCTCGACCCCGACTCCCGCTCCGCCCGCGCTGCAGGCCTCGATCACAAAGTCTTCGCTGCTCGTCGGAGGCATTTACACCTGCACGCTGCAGCTGACCATTGGCGTGCCACTCCCGGTCGATACGGTGTTGTCGGTGTACATCAGCGGCGCCGCCTACAACAGCTCGCCGGTCCATCCGCGGCCCCAGGTGACATCCCAGAGCGGCTGCTCGGTGGCGCCGCTGGCCTCGCCGTATTTGCGCGTGAGCGATGGCAGCTATGGCCGGTTCGACCTGAACATCAGCTCCGGCGGCTGTGCGCCAGGCGCCATCGTCGTCATCAGCGAAGACGTCGCCGGCGCGGCGGGGGCCACGATGACACAGACGGTGACGTCGCGCGGTCTCAATTCCGCGACTGCGAGCGCGGTGCTGCCCTAGAACTCGGCGCGCTCACGGGCGGAGCAGGTGCGCCTGGGCCGGGGGCGCCGGGTCGCTCGTGATGCACCGGCAGCCGCTCGCTCACAGCCGACAGCCAGGCTCGGCGCTACACTCGGACGATGGCAGCCACGGGTTCTACCGGTGGCACCTCGTCGTCGGTGGCGCTGGACCCTCTGGGTGTCGTGTTGCGGCGCTTCCGACGGCGGGCCGGACTGAGCCAGCAGGCGCTCGCGGAAGCGGCCGGGGTCAGCGCGACCGCGATCTGGTTGCTCGAGCAGGGGCGGCGCCGGCCGCACCCTCACACGCTGAATGCGCTGTCCCAGGCCATGCAGCTCACGCAAGACGAGCACGAAGCGCTGCTGGCCGCCGCGCGCGACCCACCCGCTTCGGCGACGCCCATCGCGGTGCCAACGCCCGAGGCGACGCGGGCGTTCCGCGCACCGCCGGAGCCGCCCACGTCACTCATCGGTCGCGGGGCCGACGTGGCAGCCGCGTTGGCCTTGCTTCAGCAGACCAGTGTCCCGATCCGTCTGCTGACACTGGTCGGCCCCGGCGGCGTGGGCAAGACCCGACTTGGCATGGCGATCGCCCGCGCCCTCCAGCACGACTACGCGGATGGCGTCGCTTTCGTCGATCTCGCCCCCCTGCGCAACCCGAGCCTGATGATCTCCACGGTTGCATGGACTCTGGGCCTTCATGAGCAGGGCGGCCAGACCGCTGACCGGCTGCTGGTCCGCCACCTGCGCGATCGCCACCTCCTGCTCATGCTCGACAATTTCGAGCATCTGCGGCCAGCCGCGCCTCAGCTCAGTGACCTGGTGGAGCAGTGCCCAGGCCTGACCCTCCTGGTCACCAGCCGTGCCGCGCTGCGCCTGCGGGCCGAGCGGCGGTTCGTGGTGGATCCGCTCACGACGCCGGCTGCCGACACCTCCATGGACCCAGCCGAGCTTGCAGCCACGCCGGCGGTGCGCCTGTTTGTGGAGCGTACCCGCGCCGTCGTGCCGGGCTTCGCTCTTGGGCCGGCCAACGCCGAGGTGGTGGCCGCGATCTGCCGCCGACTGGAGGGCCTCCCACTGGCGCTCGAGCTGGCCGCGACCCGCATGCCCCTCTTGCCAGCGCCAGCGCTGCTGGACCGCCTCGAACGGCACCTCGCCCTGCCCAGCCACGGTCTGGTCGACCTGCCGGATCGACAGCAGACGCTGCGCGCGACCTTGGCCTGGAGCCACGACTTGCTCGATCGAAACGAGCAGGTGCTGTTCCGGCGCCTCGCCGTCTTCGTCGGCGGCTGCACCCTGGAGGCCGTCGAGACAATTTGCGCGGACGACTGCGTGCCAGCCGGCGAGGTGCCGACCTGCTTGCAGTCGTTGCTCGACAACAGCCTCGTCCTTCGCACGCTCGGCGGCGATGGGGAACCGCGCTTTCGCATGCTGGAGACGATCCGAGAAGACGCCGCGGAGCGGTTGACCGAGAGCGGCGAGGCAGACGCGTTGCACACCCGCCACCGCGACTTTTTCGTGGCCTGGGCCGAGTACGCCATGCCCGAGTTGACCGGTCGCCACCAGCTCGACTGGTACGCCCGGCTGACAGACGAGCTGGACAACTTGCGCGCCGCCAACGAGTGGACGCGGCAGGACGCGCAGGGCGCCGAGGCCGGCTTGCGCCTGGCGGCGGCACTCGGCCGGTATTTCCACATCCGCGCCCCGCGCAGCGAGGGCCGCACGTGGCTGGCGGAGGCGCTGGCGGCCGGCCCGAGCGCGCCCAGCGCACCTCGCGCGCGAGCGCTCACCTGGTGCGGCCAGCTCGACTACCTGCACGGCGAGACGGACGCCGGCCGGCGGCGTCTCGAGCAGGCAGTCGCCGCGGCGCGCCACGTCGGCGAGCCCGGGCTGCTGTGCCTGACGCTCCGCCATCTGGCGCTGTACACCAGCGAGCAGGCCACGGCGCCGGCGTTGCTCGAGGAGGCGGTCTCGGCCGCTCGCCAGGCCGGCAACCTGCGCGAGCTCGCCTTCGCGCTGGGCTACCTGGGTACGGCGCGCCAGCAGCAGGGCGATGAGGCCGCGGCGGAGGAGCTGTACCTTGAGGCAATCGGCGCCGCGCGCGCTTCGGAGGACGTCGGCGCGGTCGCCGACGCCCTGCTCAGGCTCGGAGACCTCCGGCTCCTGCGGGGTGAGTACGCGGCGGCGGAGTCGCTGCTGGTGGAAGCGCTGGCGTCGAGCCAGAGGCTCGGTTACCAGAACTACTCGGCGACCGTCACCCGCCAGCTCGCCCAGCTCGCTCTCGCGCGTGGGGACCTGACCGAGGCGCGCGCACGCATCCGCGCTTGCCTGGAGTTGGCCCGCGCCTCGAGCAATGCCAACGATGGCCTGCGCCCCCTGCAGCTTGCAGCCCGGTTGGCCGTCGCCGAAGGCAACTGCCGCCGCGCGGTCCGCCTGTTCGGCGTGTTGGCGGGCTGGCAGGGGCGGCACGACGTCCGTCCAGGCACCACGCTCTGGGCTCGCGGCACGCTGCCCGAAGCCGACGCGGCCCTGGCGTCGGCGCGGACGACGCTCGGCGAGCACGAATTCGCCACGAACTGGGCGGCGGGACTGCGCCTGACGCCGGAGGCCGCGCTCACCGAAGCGCTGACCGGCGCCGATGCTGATCCAGCGCCAAGCGGCTGAGCGTGCCCCGCGTGCCTACGGTGCTCGGTGGCGTGCGGCAGCGCGTCGGTCGATCAGCGCGGAATAGCCATCGAGCAGCCGCTGCAATCCGAAGTCGAACAGCGTATCAATATCGAGGTCCACTCCAGGCGCCTGGAAGATTCGCGCGAGTTGCGGAAAGTGTCCTGACGCCAGGACGCCCTCGAAGCGGACCGTTTGCGCGTCCAGCCATTGCTCGTCTGTCAGGCCGGTGTCCTGTTCGGCTTCGAGCTCCATCTCGACGTTCATCGCGCAGCCACGCACATACGCGAAGAGATTGACGACCAGGTGCAGCATCGTGTTCGGGTCCAGACCGGGAACAAGTCCATCGACTGCCGCGAGCGCCCACTCCGTGTGCTTCATGCCTTCTGGCATGACCATCGGACGCGTCATCGAAACAATTCGTGCCAACCAGGGATGGCGGCGGTAGCCCGCCCACTGGAGGCGTGCCACCAGTTCGAGCTGCGCTCGCCAGCCCGGCGGCCGATTCTCGGGAAACGGGGCCTGGCCCATGATCGTGTCGGCCATCAGGAGCAGCAGGTTCTGCTTGCCGCGCACGTGCCGGTACAGGGCCATGGTGGCAACGCCGAGCTCGATGGCGATCCGGCGCATGGAGACCGCGGTCAAGCCTTCGGCGTCGGCGATATCAATGGCTGTGGCCAGAATCCGCCCCGCGTCGACCTCGGTGTCGGAGCTCTCGCGACCGCCGCGCGTTCGCGCCGGTCGTGTCGCGACCACTGTGCCGAACCCTGGTCGCGCGTGGACGAGGCCTTCCGCGCGCAGCACCGCCAGCGCACGCGTCGCCGTGGCCACGGCGACGCCCCACTCGCGAGTGATCGCCCGCGCTGAAGGAATGCGCTGGCCGGGCGCCAGTTGGCCGGAGGCGATGCGCCTCCGAATGTCGTCGGCGATGCCCTGGTAGCGGCGGTCCGGCATGCTGGCTAGTGTACTAGTACATATTGCTAACATTTAGTACTCACTTTAGGCTCGTGCGCATGTTTCGTACATCGTATTCAGTCCTGATCTCGGGCGCGGGTATCGGCGGCCCGGCGCTGGCTTACTGGCTCGCGCGAGCCGGAGTCGAGGTCACCGTCGTCGAACGCGCCCCGGCGCCGCGGCCTGGCGGCCAGGCCGTCGACATTCGCGGCGCCGCCCGCGATGTCGTCCAGCGAATGGGGTTGCTATCGACGATCAGGTCGGCTGGTCTCGAGGAGCGCGGGTTCGCCTTCGTCGACGAGCAGGGGAGGCACCAGGCATCGATGCCCGTGAGTTTCATGGGCGGCGAAGGCATCGTCGCCGAGATCGAGATCCTGCGCGGCGAGCTGTCGCGCGTCCTCTACGAAGCGACGTGCGCTGACGCCGAATACCTCTTTGACAATTCAATTGATTCACTTGTGCAAGACGACAACGGCGTGCACGTCACGTTCGTCAATGGCGGTTCCCGTCGGTTTGACCTGGTAATCGGCGCAGACGGCGTACATTCGCGCGTGCGGTCGCTCGCGTTCGGCGACGGCGAAGCCGCGTGTGTGGCGCCGCTCGGCGGCTACACCGCGTATTTCACGATCCCACACCGCATCGACACGAACGATTGGTTCGTGATCCACAATGCGCCCGGTGGCAGGGCAATCGGCATTCGTTCTGGAGGTCCGTGTGCGACACAGGTCATGCTGATGTTCCTATCGCCATCCCTCGGATACGAGCGGTTCGAGCCCGCGCGTCAGAAACAGATCCTGACGCGGACCTTTGCTGGCATCGGCTGGGAGGCGCCGCGGGTACTCGATGCGATGTGGGATGCGTCCGATTTCTACTTCGATCTCGTTGCGCAGGTGCGCATGGAGCGCTGGACGCGCGGTCGAGTGGCCCTGCTCGGCGACGCCGCCTGCAGTCCGTCGCCAGTCACCGGCCTGGGCACCAGCCTGGCGCTTGTGGGCGCGTATGTGCTGGCCGGGGAGCTTGCGCGGTCGAACGGAGCCCACGACGCGGCGTTGCCGCGCTACCAGTCGGTCATGCGCGACTATGTGAAACAGTGCCAGGTGCTGCCGCCGGGCGGACTCGAAGGCATCCTGCCGCGCACGAGCCCGGCGATCTGGTTGCGGAATATGTCGATGCGCATCATGACGCGTTGGCCGGTGCGCGGCCTGGTGGCCGGAATGTTCCATCGAGCCGACGCGATCGTGCTCGACAACTACTTCGCGTCCTCGCTGCCGGAGCCTGCCGTAGCGGGCTCCAGCTGGCCCGACCGTTTCGCGGCGCGCACGCGCGCCCGCCGCCGCCGTAGAGTGATGGTGAAGGGAGCTCAGTATGGTTTTGTTCGGCTTCAGCGCCAGGCGAGCGGCGTGAGCGACCAGGCGCCCGGCGCCAGTCCAGAGGATCGCGGTCTGGTCTCGCGGATTGGTCCGCTGGAGATCGATTGGCCGAAGTCGCTCGGCTATTACGGCGGAATCGGGCTGGCAGTCGCATTCGAGCTGCTGGAGCCGCCGCTCGCGATCTTCATCGCCGCCGTGCCCGTCTTGAAGTTGCTCAAAAACCCTGGCGAGCCCTGGCCGTTGAGAATCGCCGCGGACGTGCTCGAAGGCGCCGCGAAGCCCGTCGGCGGAGATGCTGAAAGCACGGTGCGTGTCGCACAAGGCGAGCCATCGGGGCGCCAGCGCAAAGCTCAGTGAGTCTGGTCGGGGCCGGAGCGCAGTAGCCGCTAGTGCTGGCTGTCGCCCTCGCGTCCCCGCTTCTTGGTCTGGACAACTTCGCTGTCTCCGTCGCGCTCGCGCTACAGGGCATCCCGCCCAGGACGCGCATCTTGATCGTGGTGTTGTTCGCCGGCATGGCGAGCCTGGCGATCGTCCTGGGCGCGGCCCTCGGCACCGCCTCGGCGTCGTGGCTCGGCCCGTATGCGCAATACCTTGGGGGCACAATCCTGGTGGCGCTCGGCGCGCACCAGTTGTGGCGGGACCGCCATGCGACGGCCCGCGCGAAACCGATCGCGATGTCGCTGCGCTCGCTGCTGCTGGTCGCCTGCGGTGTCAGTCTCGACACCGCGGTGGCGGGCATCGCCTTCGGGTTACGTGCTGACCCGGTCGTCGCCTCGGCTCTCATTGTGGGCAGCGTCACCGCCGCACTGTCGCTAGCCGGCCTCGAGCTTGGAGCGCAAGTCCGCGACAGGCGGCCGCTACCAGCTCCGCTCGCGCCCGCGGTGCTGGTGGGCATCGGCGTGGCGATGGCCGCCGGCGTGCTCTGAGCGGCGGCGTCACGGGCAGGAGGTTGATGAAGATGCGGGACAGACGCGCTCAAATCGCGGGTCGTGTCGTCTGGGCTTCCAGGCCTCTACCGGCAGCAACGACACGCTGGCTAGCAGTTACAATCATGCGCCATGCTGGGACTGCGACGGCCTCAGCGATGATTCGCCGTGGTCAGTTGACCAGCGCGCTGTTCGCCTTGCTGCTTGCGGTGTGGCCCGCGTCAGGCCCGACGTACGCGCAATCCGGCTCCGGCTCCGACTCGGCGTCCGCTTCGGACTGGACAGGCCCGCTGCTGCCGGGACCCGCTATGGCAATCTTCACACCTTCGAGCGGTGCGCTCCTGGTCCGCGCCAGCGACGGCCTGTACCGCAGCGACGACGCCGGCCAGACGTTCCGTCCGATCGCCCTGCCGCCAGCCCCCCGGCCGGTGGATCGCGTCATCAGCGTCGACCCCACCAACCAGGACGTGCTGTATGCCGGCGGCAATGAGCTGCTGTACCAGAGCACCAACGGCGGCTCCACCTGGCAGCCGATCCTGCCCATGGCGAGCCACCCCGGGTTCGAAGCCGTTGCTCTGGCGATCAGCCCCGCCAATCCGTCCATCGTGTATGCGGCGCTGGTGGACGCCGCGTCGCGTGACACGTTCCTCCTGCTCGGCAGTCATGACCGCGGTGCGAGCTGGACCACGCTCGAGATGAGCGGGCCGGCCTCACTCTGTGGCTGGGGCGTGCGCCTCCTTCAGGCCCACCCGACTGACCCGATGCGCGTCTTTCTCTCCTCCGGCTGTTTCGCGGGGCGTAATTTCGGCGCCTCACTCCAGCAGAGTACCGATCAGGGCAAGACCTTCAACGACTGGTGGACGTCCGCCGCGGTTGGCAGTCCCTTGAGCGGGTACCCGCATAGCCTGGTCGGCGGCCTCGGCGCCGTGCCCACGCGCTGGTACCTGGCCTTCAACCGAGACCCGCGGATAGGCGGCTCGGCGGTCATGCGCAGCGACGATGACGGCAGCACCTGGACGCCAGTGCTCTCGTACGACGGCGGCGGAGGCTTTGGTTCACCGGGTAGCGATCCGAACGCCTGGAACATCCAGATCGCCGGCCTGGCCGACGTATCGTCCGCACCCGACACGCTGTACGTTGCACGCACCGCCCTCAGTCCCGCGGATCAGAGTGTCCAGACCAGTGGAGTCGCGACCAGCACCGATGGCGGCGCAACCTGGTCGGACCTCGACAGCCAGCAGCTTGGTCACCTGGCCGACCTGGCGCTCGGGATAGACGGTCAGAACCTCTACCTGGCCTCCGACCAGGGCCTGTTCCAGCTTTCGCTCGCGGCCGCTCGGCGGCCTGGCACCCGCAGCTGAGCGACCCGGCGCAGTATCAGTCCCGCGACGATGAGCAGCCAGACCGCCAGCACCACCGGCAGCATCACGTAAGAGATCACCAGAAGAAACTGCAGTCCAAAGACTTGCGCGAGCTCGGACGTGCCCGCGGTGTACATGCCCAGCGGAAACACCAGCGTCCAGTATTGGGGCAACTGGCTGCTCGGAGTTGGGCGATGCCGTTACGCGTAAGCGCGTGGTCACCTATTTGCGGTGTAGGCACCTGACTGCGCAGCCCCGCGACTCGCGGCCAGCACGCTGAGCCCAGGCAAGCCGTGTTATGGTCGACAGCCACCATAAGCGGGTGGTACTAGCACGCGGCTGGAAGGGATCTGTGAGGTCACGTAAGAGACGTCTGCGCGTCTGTTTCGTCATGCTTCAGGAACTTGGCCTGATCAGCGCTTACCAGACCTTGCGCGCAACCGTAGAGCAGCTCGACACGGTTGACGCCAACTGGCTGTTGTGCGGAACCCGCACTCCAGGTCGATCAGGCGTTGAGGCGATGGCCCGCCGACGTCCTCTACTTCAACGACCCTGGCCTGCCGATCCTGTGCCAGTGGCATATGTTGCGCGTGCCCACCTTGATATCGGCAGATTCCACTCCTGTCCAGATCGACGCCCTGTCGAGATGGTACCCGCATCACGTGGATCGAAGTCCACTCGTCCGGAGGATTAGTGGGAACGGCAATGACCCACCGGCTAACGCGCGGTCTGGTCGCGTGCAGCGCACGGGTGAAGAGCTCGTTCACCAACGACTACCATGTACCCGCGCAGCGCGTTCACATTATTCCTTTCGGAGTAGATACGCACCGGTGGCAGCCCGGGCCCCGTCGAGAGCCGGACGGGCGGGTGCGGCTACTGTTCGTCGGTGGCGCGTTTCGCCGCAAAGGCGG
>JAFAOS010000427.1 GCA_019247515.1 Chloroflexota bacterium
CCAGTCGTGGCGGATCCGCGAGTGGCGCGAGGTCCTGTGGCCAGAGTCGGCCCAGGCCGCGCCGGCGTCGGACGCGGTAGAACGCACGTGACTGCCGAGGGGTCGCCGCGCTTCATGGGCATCCTGTTCCACTATCCGAAACCCGAGCACCGGGCGCCGATGCGCGCCGACTTCTTGCGAGTCGCCGCCATCATGAATGCCCAGCCGGGCGTCGAGGCCGCGACGTATGAGGAGCCCGAGACGGGGGCGCTGGTCGCGGTCACGCGCTACAGCGATCGAGCTAACGTGGAAGCCGGGTTCCGAGCCGTCGCCGAAGCGGGCATCCAACCGGAGTACTCGCCCGAACGCGAAGCGCGGCCTCGGCAACGGCACCTGCTGGAGCGCATCGGCGACAGCTACTGAGGATTGCACAATACGCTACCCTCCCTCTCCCTCTTCCAGTAGAGGCTGAAATGGGTGTTGGTGGAGCATGAATTATGCGGCGGCAGTGGTGAGCTGTCGGGCGGTGGAACGGAGGGCGGTGAGGATGAGCGTGGTGGTGGCACGTCCAGCTTTGGTGAGTTGGTAGCGGTGGGTGTGGCTGATTTTGTAGATCAGCCGGTGAGCACGCAGGAGTCGAAGTTTGCGGCCAACCCAGGCCGAGCGGCGGCGGGCTTCATCGGGAGTCGTGGGAGCTTGCGTGAAGCAGAGACGCTGCAGATCGCGATTGCGTAGGCCGTTCAGCGTAAACTCGCCGCGACTGATGAGTTGGAGCAACTGGCGATCGTCGGGCGCAAAGGGGCGCAGTGCTCTGACACGTCGGCCATGCCAGTACTTGGGTTGGTCAAGTTGGCCCAGCAGGTCGCTGAGGGTGGCGTCGTCGTCGACAGTCGCAAGGGCCTCGAGGTAGCGTTCGGCAGCTTTGCGCGCCACTTCGGCATGGCGCGGCAAGTCGGCGATGCCGCGGCGCAGCGGACGCCAGGCTGGTTCGGTGTGCTCGCCTTGCTTGGGACGATAGACGCGAAAGTCAGCGACACGGTTGATGGTCGCCTCGAGACGCAGGACGCTGCCCAGGTCGGTGAAGGCCTTGTCGTACGCCTTGACCGAGTTGGCGTTGAGACGATGCTTGATGCGCACGCCTTCCTGGCGCTCACGCAGATCGCTGACGACTTCACCCTTGAAGTCTTTGGGGACCTCGCCACTGAGGGGCACTCGACGACCGAGGAAGCGCATGATGTCGCCACTGCTCAGGCTGGTGATGGCATGCTGGAGCAGGCGCGGGAACAGTCGGCGCAGGTCAGCCGCGTGACGGAAGCTGATGTCGATGGCCCACTCACTCTGATACGTGGACCAGTAGTAGGTCGCTGGATGCGCGGCGAAGAGTTGCTCGTGAATGGGGTTCAAGCTGCCGGCGATGTCGGCCAGCAAGCTCGGCCAGTCGACGGTGAGCTGCTGATCCATGAGCTGTTGCGCCTGAGCCCAGTCTTCGATCCAGGGAAAACAATTGTCGTGACGCAGGTAGCCCAGGCCCTGGGCGTTCATTTGCTGGGCCAGCCACTCTCGTCCGTTGAGACAAATCTGGATCGAGAACGGGAACCACGTTTGGATGCGGGCGCTCAGGAAGCCGAAGACGGGGTGAATGCGGTAGTGGTACACGAAGAGGCATTTGCGAATGCGCGGTTGCAGCCGCAGGTTCCCGGTGGCGCGGTCACGATAGATCTCGAACGTGCGGCAGGGTTCGACGCAGGTCAGGACACACACCAGACCCGCGGTGATGGCGTCTTTGGTGGCAAGGTGTTGAGCGATCTGCTCCTTGCTGAGGGCAGACGAAGCCAAATAGCGCACTGGACGGTCAGTCGCGAGGGCTTCAGCTACTGAGGCGGTCTTGAGCTTGGAGCTGACGCGTTCGACATGCGAGCCGAAGTTCTTGAGCAACACGTCGTGGCTGGCCAAGTACTGACTCATGCCTTGGGTGTGAACGATGGAAAGCAGCGTGCCGCGAAAGACCAGGCGATCAAAACCCGACAGGACTCCCGCAATCTGGTGCTGATGATTGGCGATAAACTTCTGCACGGCGTTTCTGCTCCTCTTTCAGGATGAGTTGTTTGGACTGCTTCCCATCCTACGAGGGGCAGAAACGCTCACTTTTTGTGGCTGGCTGGCGGCGCTGGTGCGGTGAGCGGACTTGGGGCAGAGCAACAGACGCATAGGCAGTTGTGATGCGGGGTCCAGGGGCGGAGCCCCTGGGGAGAAAGCCCGCAGGCTTTCGACTACATAACCAAACGTGGTACCCGCCGGCCGGCAGACTCGCATCGGAAACCAGACACGGTCACACTCTTTGGTTGCGGCTACGCCGCGCTCTGGGAGAGGGAGCACCCTGGGCTCACCTGGGTCTCGTTCTTCGCGACCTATCGTGCGGATAGGGCGACCGGCGGGC
>JAFAOS010000443.1 GCA_019247515.1 Chloroflexota bacterium
CCAGTCGTGGCGGATCCGCGAGTGGCGCGAGGTCCTGTGGCCAGAGTCGGCCCAGGCCGCGCCGGCGTCGGACGCGGTAGAACGCACGTGACTGCCGAGGGGTCGCCGCGCTTCATGGGCATCCTGTTCCACTATCCGAAACCCGAGAACCGGGCGCCGATGCGCGCCGACTTCTTGCGAGTCGCCGCCATCATGAATGCCCAGCCGGGCGTCGAGGCCGCGACGTATGAGGAGCCCGAGACGGGGGCGCTGGTCGCGGTCACGCGCTACAGCGATCGGGCTAACGTGGAAGCCGGGTTCCGAGCCGTCGCCGAAGCGGGCATCCAGCCGGAGTACTCGCCCGAACGCGAAGCGCGGCCTCGGCAACGGCACCTGCTGGAGCGCATCGGCGACAGCTACTGAGGATTGCACACATGTTACGCTCCCTCTCCCTCTGGGAGAGGGTCGGGGTGAGGGCTACTCATCATGCCAACATTCGTCGGACTGGTACGTAGCCCTCACCCGCGCTTCGCGCGACCTCTCCCAGGGGGAGAGGTGATGCTGCGTGCATCGAGCCGACTCAGAGCTATCTCGACGAGGTCATCGGCTGGGCAGACGCGGCGCACGCGCGCTGGCTGGAGTGCCTGGCCGAGCTCTCAGACGAGACGCGTCCGATGCACTGGGGCGAGCTGAGGCCACTGTTCGACATGGTGGCCGCCATCGCGCGGCACCGCGTCTACCACGCCGGCGAGATCAACCAGCTGCTGTCGATTGCCCGCGTCGAGGCATGGGAAGAGTATGAGGAGGTAGAAGAAAACCATATTTCGACCATCGGCCACCGAGTGCGTCCCTCATGGCTAGAGGGATCGACCGACGAAGCGGGCGAATGAACTGGCGGCGCGATGAAATACACTTTCCTGAAGAGGGAGTGCATCGTGAACGGAGCCTCTGGATCAGCGCCCGAACAAGAGCTGCATAGTCGCCGCGCGTTGCTGCGGTACATCGGGGGCATCGCGCTGGGCGCCATGACCACATCTGTGCTCGCCGCGTGCGGCCCGGCGGCGGCTCCAGCCACGAGCGGCGCCACGCCCGCGGCCGCGCCAACCATCGCGCCAACTGCTGTCGTGGCCAGCCCGACCACGGCCCCGAGGCCAGCCAGCGCCAGCGCCACCACCGCCCCCGCGAACCCGACCCCAGCCGCCGCCCCGGCCGGCGCCCCGAGCGGCACACTGCGCTATGCCAACGCCGATTTTTCCAACGAGTCCATGGACCCGATCAACCTCGAATCCCCGTGGGGCTTTGCCCTGTATGACTCGCTGCTGACCTTCGACCAGCAGGGCAACGTGGTCGGTAACCTTGCCGAAAACTACAGCCTGAGCGACGACGGACTGACCTGGACCTTCCAGATTCGCAAGGGAGTCAAATTCCACAACGGCGACCCGTTGACCGCGGCAGACGTTGTGTTCTCGCTGCAGCGCTTTGGTTCGAAGGACTCGACCAACCCGTGGTCGCCCTACCTTCTGAAGAACAACCAGTCGATCACCGCGCCGGACGATTACAC
Organism: Chloroflexota bacterium; assembly: GCA_019247515.1. Taxonomy (GTDB): domain Bacteria; phylum Chloroflexota; class UBA6077; order UBA6077; family CF-72; genus CF-72. The sequence goes on from JAFAOS010000443.1 coordinate 1,541, forward strand.
GGTCATCTACACGGCCCAGCGACCCGAGTGGCCGCTGAAAGTCCCGTTCGCCTGGGTCCGCATCTGGCCCAACAAGTACTTCAACCAGGTCGGTCAGGATGGTTTTCAGGCAAATCCGGTCGGCACGGGCCCGTACAAGTTCTCGAAGTGGGTGCCGAAAACCAGCATGGAATTCGACGCCAACACCGACTACTGGGGACCCAAGCCACAGTGGGCGCACATCATCGAGACGTTCGTGCCAGAGGAAGCCACCCGCGTTGCTCAACTCGAACGTGGCGACGTGGACATCATTGGCGCACTCTCCTTTGATCGCCTGGTCGAGTTGAAGAACAACGGTTTTCGACTGCAGGAGGTCGGCCTGCCGACGCTGGCCAGTCTGTGCTTTCCGGCCACGTGGATGACGCAGGGGCCGACATCCGATATCCGCGTCCGCCAGGCAATGTCATATGCGGTCAACCGCCAGGAGATTAGCGACACCTTTTACAAGGGCCTGGGCAAGCCGGGCGGATGGTGGTTCTGGAGCGAGCAAACCTGGGGCTTCGACCCGAGCCAGTGGACAGCGGATGCCTACGATCCGGATAAAGCCAAACAACTGCTGTCCGACGCCGGCTATCCGGGCAAGTTCAACCCGCAGACGATCACGCTGTACACCAACCAGGTCATGGCGGACCTGATGCAGGTTCTGCAGGGCTACTGGCAAAACGTCGGTCTGCAGACGGATATCCAGGTCGTGGACTCCGCGGTCTGGCTGAGCCTGTCGTTCGTGCGGGTCAAGAGCGACACCGACAAGCAGGTCGGCGCCGTCATGCCGTCGGCCCAAACGAGTTTCTTCAACAACGTGTATCACTCCGCCAACTTGTTCACGTCCACCGGTACACGTTCGACCGGCAATGATCCGCAAGCGGACCAGATGTATCAGGCAGCGGTCACCGAGCTGGATCCGACCAGAGCCAAGCAGCTCTGGCAGCAGATGATGCACTACGGCTACGACAAGATGTGGGTCAACGTCGAGCTGACGGAAGTGCCGACCTATTTTGTGCTGGGCCCCAATGTCGGCGCGTTCACGTACAAGCAATACCTGAGCATGCAGGATGCCTATGTCGGCATCCAGCACGCCTAGCCACGATATAATCCGGTCGGATGGCACGCAAGACACGAATCGCGGTGATTGGTGGTGGTATCGGGGGTTCCACGGCCGCTCACGCCCTCTTGCAGAAGGGCTTCGAGGTCCACGTCTACGAGGCTCAACCCGAGTTGAAAGAAATCGGCGCCGGAGTCGCTCTTGGGCCGAACGCGATGAAGGCATTGCGCGCACTTGGCCTGGAGCAGGCCGTGCGCGACGTCGCCTACCAGGGGGAATTTCAATACCTGCTCAGCTGGCAGAGCGGGCGAGTGATCTCGAAGAACGCTCGCGCGGATGCCGAGAGGCGCTACGGGGCGGCGGGCTGCAGCGCGCACCGCGCCGACCTGCTCGACGTACTGTCGGCCTCCCTGCCGACGGAGATTCTGAGTCTCGGCGCACGCGGCGTAGAGGTGGACACGCATGGAGACGTCGCGTGGGCGAAATTCAAGGACGGCACGGAGATCGAGGCTGACGCGGTGATCGGCGCCGACGGTATTCATTCGGCGGTGCGAGCGAGTCTTTTTGGAGCAGATGCGCCGCGGTTCACCGGCAAGATCTGCTACAGGAGCGTCATTCCCGTCGATGCTGTTCCTGGCGGACCACCGGAACACTACGGCACGTGGCTGGGCCCACATGGAGCCATCGTCATTTACCTCGTTCGGCGCGGCGAGCTCATCAATGTGGTAGCGCACCACGACGACGACACCTACAAGCACGAGTCGTGGATCACCGAGTGCGACCGGCAGGAGCCGATCGAGCGCTACGCGAGGTGGCACGAGTCGCTCAAGCGACTGTTCTCGGCGAGCGAGATCTGGTACAAGTGGGCGCTGTACGACCGCGACCCGATCCCGCAATGGACGAAAGGACGTGCAACGGTGCTGGGCGACGCGGCACACCCGATGCTGCCGTATCTGGGGCAGGGAGCATGTCAGGCGATGGAGGATGGCTGCGTGCTGGCCATGGCGCTGGAAGCCATGCCGGATGACGTCCCGGCCGCGCTGCAGCTCTACGAGCGCTCGCGGCGGCCGCGGGCCAGCCAGGTGGTGCTGGAGGCGCGGGCGCGTGGCGTGGACAATCACCTGGTGTCGCCGCTGGCCGCATTGAAGCGGGACGCGCTGATCTGGGTCCGCCAGCGTGTCAGCCCCGACCGCGGTGGCCGAGGGCTGTCGTGGATCCCGTCCTACGACCCAGGGTCGCGGAGCGTCCTGGCGGTTTAACTGAGAGCGTCCTCACCACTCACTCGCGTCTGTAACGGCGCGGTAGACGCCGACGGTGTGCACGCGGTAACGATCTTCGATGGTCGTGTCGATTTCGCGCAATCTCGTTTGTCTAGAGAGTGAAAGGAGCAGCAGAACCTCATGAAGACATATCTGCTCAGCGTGATCACACCCACCGACGGCACGCCGCCGACGCCCGAGCGGCTGGCGGAAATTGGCCGCAACATCGAGGCGTTTCACGAGGAATTGAAAGCCTCCGGCGCGTGGGTGTTCGCGGGCGGTCTGGATTCGCCGAACAGCGCCACCGTGCTGCGCGTCAAGGACGGCGAGCAGTTGATGACCGACGGTCCGTTTGCCGAGGGCAAGGAGTACGTCGGCGGCTTCTGCATCGTCAACGCCGCCGATCTGGATGAGGCCCTGGAGTGGGCGCGAAAGTGCACCAACGCAACGACGCTGCCGATCGAGGTGCGGCCCTTCCACTGGGTCTCGTCCGACTAGCACGGCTCAGGGGCCGTAGACTGGCGACCGTGGCTGAGTTTCGCATGGCCAGGCAGGTTGACCGCGTGCCGTCGATGGTGGTGCCGCTCGATCGAGACCAGGAGCTGCGCTTCCAGCGCCTGCTGGACTCCATCACCCTCGTCGACATGCACGAGCACCCGATGGTGCTCACCGACAACGTCCACGAACTGCGCGCCTACTTCCGCTCCCACCAGTACCAGTGGGCGTACGACGGCGTGCGCCACGGCGGCTGGACCGCCGTCGCCACGGCCAATGGGTTGAGTTGTGGAGGTAACGCGTCCGACGGGTCGTTCGCGCGTTTCGAGGACCTGCTCGAAGAGGTCGCGCTCATGCAAGCCGATCTCATGCGGTGCACCGACGTTCGGCGCATCGCTCGAGCCGACGACATCGTCGCCGCGCGGCAGGCGGGGGCAATGGGCTTCCTGCCCACGGTCGAACACCTGGCGCTGGGGCATGAATTGCACCGCGTCGACGTGCTGTACGGCGTCGGGATTCGACTCGCCGGACTGACGTATATGCGCAAAACGTACGTCGGCGACGGGCAGAACGAGCGGACCGACGCCGGGCTGAGTGAACTGGGAGTCGAAGTGATTCGACGCATGAACGACATCGGCATGGTCGTCGACCTGTCACATGCGGGGTCGCGTACGGCGCTGGAGGCGATCGATCACTCACGCGTGCCGGTGGTGTTCAGCCACAACGCGGCGCACGCCATCTGGCCAACGGTCCGCACCCGGAGCGATGCGGACTTCCTGGCGTGCGCCGCGAAAGGCGGACTGGTCTGCGTCACGGCGGTGCCCAATTCACTCAGCCGCGACCCGCACCAGGACATCAACTGCGTGCTCGACCACTACGACTACCTGGTGAACCTGGTGGGCGTCGAGCATGTCGGCATTGGCACCGACACGCTGGTGGGAGACCACGTGGGCTTTCACAAACTCGGGGCGGAGCGGCGCGCCGCGAGCGGACTGCCCACCGAGTTTCCGGCGGAGTACCTGTCGGGACTGGAGTCACCGGCCGATGGCAAGAACATTATTCGCGGCTTGATTGCGCGCGGGCATTCGGACGCGGCGATTGTGAAGATCGCCGGGCAGAACGCCGTCGATCTGTTGCGGCGGACGATCGGCTGACGGAGGACGCGCTACACTGGGCCACGCCGTGAAATTTGGAATGCAGCTTCACCAGGAGCGCGGCGCCGACGCGCTCCTGGATGAGGCGCGTCTTGCCGACGCGCAGGGCTTCGACTCCGTCTGGCTCTTCGACCATCTGATGGGCTTTCGGCCTGGGATGGAGCACGCCCCGGACGAACCGCTCGAAACCTTCACGCTCATGACCGCGGTGGGCGCCGTCACGCGCCACGTGCGACTCGCCTTCGCCACGCTCAACCTGAGCTTTCGCCGCCCGGCCGTCCTGGCCAAAATGCTGACCACCCTGGATCAGATCACGCACGGACGGGTGATCTGTTCGATGGGCGCGGGTTGGTTCGAGGACGAATGTGGCGCGTATGACATTCCCTTTGTCGCCGATCACGACGAACGCGTCGCCCGCGAGCGCGAGATTGCACTGATGTTCAAACAGCTCTGGACGCATCCCGCGCCGGAGCGCACCACGTTCGAGGGTCAGTACGTGCAGGTCCACAACCTGCCGTTCAATCCGGCTCCGTATCAACAGCCGCATCCGCCCATCTGGATTGGCGGCGATTCCCCTGCCACACTCGGACTGGTTCGCGAGCTTGGCGAGGGGTGGGTCATGCTG
>JAFAOS010000549.1 GCA_019247515.1 Chloroflexota bacterium
GGACGATAGTCAATCGAGTTGTTGTAGTACGTTGCAACGCTGGAGAAGACGCGATTGTCAAGCGGCAGCGTGCCGCCCCCGTGGTGCGTGCCAGCCAGGTGGTAGATGCGGACGTCGTCGGGGACATCCGCATCCGCTCTGCCATCCGTCGTCATGTGGATCAGCGCCACGTCCAGGTTGACGTACTCCGCCGACGTATTGACGTGCATGACTTTCGGTCGCGCGCCGTCCGAGTGCAGCAGTCCGTCGGTGACGCCGGTGACCGGGTCCGTCTGCGTCGCGTCGGTGAACGGCAAGGCGAAACCTGGCGAATCTGACCCGATGAACGACGGCTGACCGAAGCGCCAGTTGGCTTCGGTGCGCAGCGGGCCGGCGGTGTGCGTGAGCACGCCATCCAGCACCAGGCGACCGCTTGCGTCCCGATATGCGCCCAGGTACAGCAAGTGTCGCAGCAACCGGCCGGTCTGCGAACCGCCGAAGGCGAGTGCGAAATCCAGAGTGCCGGCACACGGGTTGCCGTCTGCTTCAGACGCAAACCGCAAGAACGCGACCGTGTCCCGCAAGGCGAGGAAGCCGACGCCAGTCAGCGGTGCGCCGCACGCGGTGTAGATGACCTCGTAGATCTTGCCTGGGACGAATCCGTCGTCGTTCGTGACGTGCGCGCGGTCAGCCTCGAACCGCCACCGGGCGCGCGCAACGATTCGTCGCGGCGCCAGCGGGTAGTCCAGCTCGGCCAGCGTGTCGCTCGGGTTGGCGAGATCGGCCGCCGGGTAAGCGGCGTGCTCGACAAGGGAAGGCTCGTCGGCAACGCCGATGCGAGTGGTCGGCGTGTTGACCTGCACCACGGCGCGAACCTGGCCGGTGAGCTGCCGACCGTTCTGCATTGCTTCGGGAGCTTGCAAGCCCAGACGCTGGGTGCCGCGTGGCACGTTGTGCTGCCAGCCACAGCACACCACCGTGTAGCCCTGCTGCAGCAGCCAGCCCTCGCTGTCCGCTTCCGGCGTGCGCGGGACGCCCAGATCGGTATTCCGAATGGCGACCGGGTTGCCGCGGTTGACCACGTCCAACACCATGCGCCGATTGCCGCGGTTCGGATCTGCTGGTCTGAGAATCCTCAGGTCGGCGACGAAGCGCACCAGGCCGTTGGCATCGAATGGGGCGAGGTCCAGGTCGACGATGTTCGCGTTGGCGGGATGTCGCGGATCGACCCCAAAACTGGCCGTGCCCAGAAGCTGCTCGTACGCGCCCGTCGCACCGAAGGCACGTCCGTTAGCGAAGGGCTGGCGCGCCAGCGCGAGCTCTTTCAGTCCCATCAGTTGATCCACACCTGGTTCCACAGAAAAGATTGGCGGCCGGTGGGGATCATGTTCTGGACGGCGCTGCGCGTCAGCCAGATGACGGCGCGTTCGGCAAAGACGATAGACCACGCCTGATCGATCATGTAGTCATTGACCTGCATGTACAGCTGCTTCTGTTTGGCTGGATCGGTCTCGGTGCTCACGGCGTTGACGAGATTCGTCCACTCGTCGGTCTTGAAGCCGGAGTTGTTCTTGCTTGGCGACCAGGCCGGCGACGCGCCCAGCGGCGTCGCGGGCTGGTAGTTGCCCAGACTGTCGCCACTCACGTACAGGCCGTTGTACTGAACGCCGTTCACCTGCGCCAGCCATGTGGCGGTGTCCATCGACAGGATGTTCAACGTCACGCCGATTTTGGCCAGGTCCGCCTGATACATCTCCGCCAACGGCTTGAGCACCGGATAAGACGCAGGTATGTACAGCAGGTCGGCTTGCAGTCCGCTCACGCCGGCCTCTTTCAGCAGCGATTGTGACCTGTCCAGGTCGAACGGCACCGACGCATTCCTGGCGTCGTCAAAGGCCGGGCTCGTCGAACTCCAAAACAGGGCCAGCGGCTTGACCAGGCTCTGCATGATGCTGGTCGCGTAGCGCTGGCGATCGATCGCGTAATTGAATGCCTGTCGCACGCGTTTGTCGTCGTACGGCGGACGGGTGATGTTGATCCCGAACTCGTAGAACGACCCGGCGAACGGATGCTGAACGGCCTGAAAGTTCGGATCCTGCTTGAGTCGAACGATGTCGTCGACAGCCTCTGTTTTGACCAGGTCGATCGCGCCGGCCTCGAGCTGCACCAGGGCCGACTGGGCTTCGAGAATGTGCACGATAAAGCCGTCGATGTATGGCTTGCCGGTATCCCAGTAATTCGCGTTTTTCGAAAACGTGAGCGAATCGCCCTGCTTCCATTCCTGGAACACGAATGGACCGGTGCCGACGGACCTGGACTGCGCATCCGGACCCTGCATCGTGACCGGGTCCAGGATGTTCAACCACTCGAAGAAATCGAACATCGACGGTCTCGACGCGTCGGACTTGAGCACGATGGTGTTCTTGTCTGGAGTATCGATGGTGGTAAACCAGTTGCTCCAGGTGACATATGAGCCGGAGGCTACTTTCGGATCGCGAGCGCGCAGCACGTTCCACTTGACGTCGTCGCTGGTAAGCTCGCGGCCGGTGTGGAACTGGACGCCGCTGCGCAGGTTGAACTTGACCTGCGTGTAGTCGGGCGTCACGTCCCAGCTTTCGGCGAGCATGGGCTGGACCTTGCCGTTCGCGTCGTACTGGATCAGTCGGTCGTAGGCGGTCCACACGGTGTCGGTGGATGGAGAGGAGCGCTGGTGTCCGTCGAGGTTGGGAACGTCGGCGGTGGACGCGAAACGCAGCGTGCCGCCCGTCTTGTGCTGCAGCGTGGGCGTGCCGGCGGTCGCGGCCACCGCGGTGGGCGCCGCGGCGGTGGGCGCCGGGTTGGCCGCCACGGGCGTCGGCGCGGCGGTCGGGGCCGCGACCTGTGGCGCCACGCCGCACGCGGCGAGCAGGGCCCCACCGGCACTGAGCGTCATCAAGCGCAACGCTGATCTCCGCGTGAGGCTCGAAGCTGGCATATACGAAGTCATATACCCCCCGGTGTTCGCCAGGCATCGTACCCCCTCGAAGGAAGCCGCTGCCGCGTGACGCGCCGAGGTTGACCTGGCGGTTACGCCACGTTGACGTAGGCCGCCGCGGCCGCGGGCACTACCAGGGACGGGGCACGCGTCTCGACCGCGCACAACTGACGATAGACGCGGATGTAGTCGTCCGCCATGCGATCCGGTGAAAAACGTTCCTCGGCCACCGCGCGGCAACGTGCCCGATCTATCTCGTCGATGCGACCAATCGCTTCGACCATGCCTGCCTCGTCGTCGCAAATGAACCCGGTGACGCCATCTTCGATGACTTCGGGAACGCTGCCCTGACGCAACGCGATGACCGGCGTGCCGCACGCCATCGCCTCGACCATCACCAGACCGAACGGCTCAGGCCAACGAATCGGGAACAGCAAGGCGGCGGCGTCTCTGAGAAATCTGTTCTTCTCGGGTCCGTCGACCTCACCCACGAATCGCGTGGAGCGTCCCTCCAGCAAAGGCAGGATTTCGTGCTGGTAGTGGTGGCGGTCAGCGCGCACACCCGGGTCGGAGCTGTTGCGGAGCGGCTTGCGTGCCGCGATGCGCAGTGGCTGTCCGGACTCACTTGCGACGCGGATCGCCGTATCGAGACCCTTTTCCGGGGCGATGCGACCCAGGAACGCGAGATATTTGCCTCGCCCGCCGCTGAACGTCAACTCGTCCAGGTTAATGCCGTGGTAGATCGTCTTGACGAAGTTCGCCCAGTGGACCGGGTCGCGCTGGGCGTCGCTGATCGAGACGAGCGGAACGTCGTCGAAGTGTCGATACAGGGGCTGCAGCTCCGGCAGGTCGAGTCGACCATGCAGCGTGGTCACCAGCGGCACGTGTGCGTGATGCGCGAGTGGGAAGCCCCAGTAGTCCAGGTGGCTGTGAACCACGTCGAAGTCGTCGATGTGCTCGAGGACGGCGTCCAGCGTCATCGACCAGAACGGATTCACGTCGGCCAGCGGTGGTTCGCTATGCCACAACGCTTCAGGTACAGTGGGCAACAGTCTGGCGTTCGTGCGGGAGTCGCCCGCGGCGAACAGCGTGACGTCGTGTCCGCGTCTGACCAGTGCATCGGTCAGCGTGGCGATAACGCGTTCGGTGCCACCATACCTGGTGGGTGGCACTGTTTCGAATGGTGGTGCAACCTGAGCGATGCGCACGAGAGCCTCCGAGTCGACCGTAACGCAAGAGCCGTGCCGCTCTTCCTCGCCCGCGTGCGCGTCGTCGCTCAGGTCGATACGACCCTGGGGTCAGCGTCAGGCGGCCGTGCGGTTACCCGTCACCAGGCGCAGCAGGGCGATCAGAATGACCGCTCCGATAACCGCGACGATGATGCTGCCAATCAGCCCGACGCTGCTGCCAGGCAGTATCAGGCTAAAGATCAATCCACCGATGAATGCGCCAATAATGCCGACGACGATGTCACCAATGATGCCGAATCCGCCGCCGCGCATGAACTGACCGGCAAGCCAGCCCGCAATGAGTCCGACTACCAACCAGGCAATCAAGCCACCGGGTTCCAATGCCAAGGTCCTGTTCCTCCAATTCCCTTTGCCCGTCTCCACACGGGCTCAGCAGGTCAGCAGATTGCAAGGACCGTGCCCGGCCGGGATCACGAAAATGCACGTCGCACCGCTTGCCTGATCTGTTCAACACGAGCGATCCGGCGCATCCTAGAGGGATGCACAACACTGGCGGGCGATCGATCCTGTTCTTGATGGCGTTCGTGGCGTTCGTGCTGGGCTGCTCGACGGCCCCGCCGCCGGCCCCAACCGCGGCGACCCCAGGCACGGGCGCGCCGACCCCTGCGCCAACGGCGGCGGCAGCCGCCACGGGCAACGGCACGCCGATCAAGATCGGCCTGGTGACCGGCACGGGCGCCACCCCGGTCTACGTCGCCGCTGGGCGCGGCTACTACCAGCAGCAGGGACTGGACGTGCAGTTCGTAAACGTCTCATCTGGAGCCGAGCTCTTGCCACTGATGGCCTCGAACCAGCTGGACGGCGGCATCTCATCTCCCGCCGCCGCGCTGTACAACGCCATCGCCACCAACGTGAAGCTGAAGGTCGTCGCCGACGCCGGCAAGCAGCTGCCTGGCGCCTGGTGGGGCGGCCTTGTGGTTCGGCCGGACCTGCTCGACAGTGGCGCGCTCACCTCTCCGGCCGACCTGAAGGGCAAGACCATCGCGGTCACCGCGCCCGGTGTCGGTACGTACATGAATGTTGTGTCGTTGCTCGAAGCCAACGGCTTGAGCGACAAGGACGTGAACATCACCTACCTGAACTTCGCGGACATGCTGTCGGCGCTGGCATCACAAAAGATCGATGCCGCCGACATGGTGGAGCCGTCGATCACGCAGGGCGAAGCCACCAGCGTCGTCAAAAGGTGGGTCAGCAATGCCGAAATCGCACCGGGCGAGCAGGAAGCGGTGCTGATGATCACGCCCCAACTCGCCGGCAACGGGGATGTCGCCGACCGATTTCTTCTGGCGTACGTTCAGGGGCTCCGCGACTACGTGGCCGCGTTCGGACCGCAACACACCGACCAGACGAACGTGATCTCCAGCGTGATGCCGATGCTGCCGAGCGCGTACACGCCGGACCTCGTCAGTAAAGTCAAACCGCTGGCGTTGGATGCCGACGGACTGGTCGACGCGGAGAGCCTCAAGCACCAGCAGGATTGGTACATCGCGCACGGTTTCGTAAAAACCGCCGCGAATGTTGACGAGGTGGTCGATAACAGCTTCGTTCAGCACGCCAAAAGCACCCTCGCCGCGCGCTGAGGCACTGACATCGGGAGGATCGGGAGCGTAGTACAGCCGCGCGGCTGCTCGGGCTGAAGGCTGCCTACTCGTGACCCAGGCGCTCGAGCGCGGCGTTGACCAGCGACGTGTCGAGGTACGGCGTCAGGTCGATCTTGCGTTCCAGGATGCCTTGCCGGACGTAGAAATCTTGAAACGGGTCCCACACGCTCGGGTCCATGGCGCCGTTGGGATCCAGGCTCGGCAGACCCATGACCTGGTACAGGCTGGGATCTTTGACCAGCGTATGCGCGGTGAGCGACTGGATCACCGGCGTCGCATCGGTGTCGCGTTTGTTCAGCGCGTGATAGTAGTCCCGCTGCCCGCGGAGGTAGGCGATCAGGAAGCGCAACGCGGCTTCGGGGTGGTCCTGTTCGAACGAAGGCGCCATGATCAGCGCTCCGCCCACCGCGCCAGGGTACAGTTGACCGGTCGCAAGCTCCGCCCTGGCGACACCGCTGCGCTCGGCTTGAGTGATGAGCGGCTCCACCTCCCAGCCCGCGTCGACGCTCTTGTTCTGCAGCGCGGCGAGGATGTCGGGCAACGCGCCAATGTTGACCAGGTTGACGTCCGCCAACGTGAGTCCCCCCTGGGTCAACGCGCGCTGAACGTAGAACTGCGCTGACGCCGCGCCGGCGGCAATGGTCATGCCTTTCAAATCGGCTGGCGTCTTGTAGCGGCCACTGTCGATGAGGTCCTGCCTGACCAGCAACGCGGCCGGGCGGTCGGTGGGCTTGTTGGTGGTGGTCGAGACCAGGACCCTGACATTGATCCCGCGCGCGAGGGCGTTGAAGATGACCGGGTCTGGAATGGCGATGTAGAACTGGGCCTGATTGGTGGCGATCATTTGAGCCGAAGTCGACGCATCGGGCAATGAGACCAGCGAGACGTCGAGACCCTCGGCCTGGTAGTAGCCTTTGTCGATACCCTCGTAGAACGAGATGTTCGAGACGATACCGCCGTCGATGGCGGTCACTTTCACGGGCGGGGAGAGTGGCGGCCCGGGTTGGTACGTCGCCACCGCCGCGCCGGCCGGGTTCGACGCGCTCTGCGGTGTCGGTCCTGCGCTCGACGACGTTGGCGCCAGCAAACCCGTCGCGCCCGCGGGCTGCGTCGGCGCAGAAGCGCCGCCCGCCGAGCACGCGCACAGCCAAACCGCCAGTAGCAGACCAACAGGTCGAAATCGCCGCGGCGGGATCATCGCGCTGCCTCCCCGCTCACGCTACCATCGAGGTGACTGGGGAGCATAGAGTGGCGGTCAAGATTCGATTGCGTGGCCTGACCAAACAGTTCGAGGTCAAAGGACGCGCCGTGATTGCCCTGGCCGGCATCGATCTCGACATCGAGGCCGGCGAGTTCTTCTGCATCGTCGGACCCAGCGGCTGCGGCAAGACCACCCTGCTGCGCATCCTGGCAGACCTCGAGCCGCGCACCAGCGGCGAGATTCAGGTCTTTCGGGGCCTGGACGTTGGTTCGGAGCTGAACGGTAGTAGCAGCGGCTCCGCGCGTGGAAGCCGCGCCGAGCAGCCCCTGAACAGCATGGTGTTCCAGGAGCAGAGCATTTTTCCCTGGATGAGCGTGCGCGACAACATCGCCTTTGGCTTGAAGGCGCGCGGGTTCTCCAAGCCGGCTCGCTATGCCGTAGCCGAGCCGTTCATCCACAAAGTTGGCCTGGCAGGCTTCGAAGACGCGCTGCCCTACCAGTTGAGCGGTGGGATGAAGCAACGGGTCAGCATCGCGCGCGCGTTCGCGAATGACCCGGAGATCCTGTTGATGGACGAGCCGTTCGCGGCGCTGGACGAGCAGACCAAAATCGTCCTCCAGAGTGAGCTGCTGCGCATCTGGGAGGAAACGCGCAAGACGGTGTTGTACGTGACGCACAGCATCGACGAAGCCATCGTCCTGGCAGACCGCATCCTGGTGATGACCGCGCGGCCAGGCCGGATCAAGGACATCCTGGACGTGAAGGCCGTCTTCGACCGACCCCGCAACGTGGAGGTGGTGAAGTCCAGCGCTCAATTTGGCGCCCTGTTCGGGCGGATCTGGGGACTCCTGCGAGAAGAGGTGGAGATGGCTCAGGCCCAGGAAGCGCAGGGCCAGCGGAATTGACGGTGTAGAGCGGAGGACTGATGCACACCCCGACCAGTATTCGCATTCGCGGCCGGGCGGCGAGCGCGCCAGCGTGGGCCCGCCCATCTGGACCCACCCTCCTGAATCGTGCGAACACCGAGCGCTTGCTGAGCGTTCTGTCGCCATTGCTGCTGCTGGCACTCTGGGAGTTCTTCGCGCGCGTCGGCACCATCGACACGCGCTTCTTTCCAGCCCCCAGCACGATCTTTGAGACCTTCGTGCAGATGCTGCGGCCCACGGCCCAGTTCCCCCAGGGTGAATTGTGGGCGAACCTCTCGGCGAGCCTGCAGCGGATCGTGATCGGCTTCCTGATCGGCGCGGTGCCCGGCATCATCATCGGTCTGGCCATGGGCCTGTTCGGGCCGATCCGCGCCATCGTCCAGCCGCTGATCGACGGTACGTTCCCGATCCCCAAGATCGCCATCCTGCCACTGTTCATCATGGTGTTTGGGATCGGCGAGGACAGTAAGTACGCCATCATTGCCACCGCCGTCATTTACCTCGTGCTGATCAACACCGCCGCTGGCGTGCGAAACATCGACAAGATCTATCTGGACGTCGGCAAGAACTATCACGCCAGTCGCTGGATGATGTTCCGAGACGTGGCCCTGCCCGGCGCACTGCCGATGATCCTCGCCGGCCTCAGAGTTGGCATGGGCGTCGCCCTCCTGGTGATCGTCGCCGCGGAGTTCGTCGGCGCCAAGAGCGGTGTCGGCTACCTGATCTGGACCTCGTGGCAGGTATTCCAGGTCGAAAAGATGTACGTGGGACTCCTGGTCACCGCGATCCTCGGCTTCGCCGCCGCCGTGCTGCTCAACTGGATGGACCACGTGCTCATCCCGTGGCGGCGCTCCTGAGGCTCTTCACCAGGGGCGTTGCATGATGGGCTCCAGGCCCACGGCGATGCCGCCGTAATTCTGACCGTGGGCACTCCAGTTCATGCCGGCGTGCGCCTGGATGGCGTGTACGTCGCGCCAGAAACGTTGGAGTGGATTCGTCTCGTGCAGCGCGCCACCTCCGCTCGAGGCGAACAGCCGATCGATGGCTTCGGTGCACAGCCGCACTACGAATGCCTTGCGCGCTCGAAGCTCCGCCAGCATGGCGACGCTCAACTGCTCGGAGTGTTCGCCTGCGCGGCGCACGACCTCACACGCATCCTCCAGTAGCAGGCGCGCGCTCGTGACGCGGAGCGTCGACTCCGCCAGGTCCAGTTGCGCGGCGGGGTCCGCCGCCTGGACGCGGTTCTGGTAGCGCAACACGCGTTGGGTGGCGCGTGCACGGAAGTGTTCGAGAGCGCCTTCGGCCCCGCCGACGGCCACCGCCGCGAGCACCAGGCCGAGGGTCCCGCCAAAAGGCTGGCAGAACAGTGCCGGTGTTGGCCGGCGCTGAAAGAGGGGCGCCGTCACCAGCGCTTCGGAGTCGCGCATCCGATAGGTCGGCACGCGAGTTCCGCGCACGCTGAGTGTTTTGCTGCCAGTGCCGCGCAGACCAGCGACGTGCCAGCTCGCGTGATCGATGTGGACCTCGGAGCGCGGAACCAGGCACAGACCCATGTGGTGGCCGGCATCGTCGTCCCAGGTTGTCGCCAGCAGGAACCAGGCCGCATGGTCACAGCCAGAAACGAAGGCCCACGTCCCGTCGAGCTCGAAGCCGTCCGCTACCCGCGTTGCCGTGCCCTGCGCGGCCACGGACATGCACACGTTCACGTCCGGTCCGTCACTCCACACGTCCGTCTGTGCGCGCTCGTCGAAGTGCGCCAGGATCCAGGGGTGCTCGGCGTAGAGCGCGGCACACCAGGCGGTTGACATGCACGACCCGGCCATCGTGGTGAGCACGTCGATCACTTCCTTGAATCCCAGCTCGAGGCCGCCCCACTGCCGCGGCACCAGGGTGCGTGCCATGCCGAGCTCGAGCAGTTGCGCAACCGTCTCGTCCGGCAGACGACCGAGCTGCTCTGTCTCCAGGGCGCGTGACGCGAACTGGTTGGCGAGAGCGGTCGCCCCGGCAAGCACGTCACCGTCACGGGTTTCCTCCGACACGTCTGGTAAGTCTACGCGAGCCTCTCCCGCCTCACCGTTTCTCTTTCAATGCCCGGTAGACCTTCACGGCCGTGATCGGCAGGTCGCGCACGCGCACGCCAACCGCGTCGGCGACGGCGTTGGCGATCGCGGGAGCCACCGGGATGCATGGCGCCTCGCCGATGCCGCGAATGCTGTAGGGCCCTTCACCCGTGTCTGAATCGAGGACCACTGTCGTCAGCGGCGGCATGTCGGCCGCCGTCGGCATCTTGTAGTCGCCAAATGACAGGGTCGTGACTCGCCCGTCCTCCACCACCAGCTCCTCCATGAGCGCGTAGCCCAGGCCGTGCTGAAATCCGCCGTTGACCTGGCCCTGGTAGCCGAGGGGATTGACCACGGTGCCTGAATCGTGGGCGGTGGTAAAGCGCAGCACCTGGACCTGGCCGGTCTCGGGATCGACGGCGACCTCGGCCACCTGCGCCACAAACGCGGTGAGGTGTGAGCGGCGAGCGCTGGTGTGCGCCCGGGCGCGGACCGACTGACCGGCGCGCGCCAGCAGCTCCTCCCAACCGAGTGCCTCGCCAGCGTCTTCGCGACGCGCCTGACCGCCCGTGAACGTGACCTGGTCCGCTGGCCAGCCCAGGAATTCGGCGGCGAGCTGCACCAGCTCGCGCCTGGCCTCCTGGGCCGCTTCGTAGGCGGCCAGCGTGTTGACATGCGTGCCGCGGCTGCCGGTCAGCCCGGAATCCGACTCCAGCTCGTCGGTGTCCCACACCTGGAGCTCGAAGCGATCGGGTGGAATGCCCAGCTCTTCGCCGGCCACCTGCGCAATGGTGGTATAGGTGCCCGTGCCCTGGTCGAACATCGGCGTGCCGATGATGGCGCGGCCGTCGGGCTGAAGCAGGACTTCGACGGTGCCCTCGCCAGCGCCGGTGCCGCGCTCGCCGATGGCCACGCCACGGCCGACGTTGCGCGGTTTTTCAGAGGCGTAGCCGGCGGCGTCCACGGCCGCCTGCAGCGTTTCGCGGGCGCGCACATCATGCAGCAGGTGGCCGAAGGCGGTCTCGTCACCCTCGACGATCAGGTTCTTGAGCCGAAACTCGACGGGGTCCATGCCGATGCGCCGCGCGACCTCGTCCATGTGCGACTCGACGGCGAAGACGCCCTCCGGCTCGCCGGGGGCGCGCATGAAGCCGCCCGGCACGGTGTTGGTGTACACGAACACCGAATCGATGCGCGAGTTGGCGACGCGATATGGCCCCGCGGCCTCGTTGGCGCCCGCGATCGTCCCATACGACTTGAACGCCGCGTAGGCGCCGGAGTTGACGACGTGATCGACGGTGTGCGCGGTGAGCGTGCCATCCCGCTTGACGCCACTCCGCAGCCGGAGCATGACGTGGTGGCGCGGATTGCCGGCCAGGAATTCCTCGGTATAGTCGGAGATCATGCGCACCGGCCGGCGGCTGGTCTTGGCCAGGTAGTAGCAGATAGGCGTCAGGCGCGAGTTGCCCTTGTTGCCGAAGTCCCCGCCTATATACGTCGGGTGCACGACGATGCGTTCCTCCGGAATGCCGGCGGCCACGGCCAGCGCGCCGCGAACGAAGTACGGCACCTTGTTGCAGTGCCACAGGTGGACGCGGTCATCGGCCGGATCGATCCAGACCAGGATCGACTGTGGCTCGAGCATGCCCTGCGACTGGCGCTGCGTAATGTACGTGTTTTCGACGATGACGTCTGCCTCGGAAAAGCCCTGCTCAACGTCGCCGCGCTCCAGGTGGCTCTCGTGGTGGATGTTCGACGGCTGCTCGTGCTTGATCTTGAAGCCGAAATAGCTATTGAAATCCGGGTGGAGGATCGGCGCGCCGTCGCGCATTGCCTCGCGGGGGTCGAACACGGCCGGCAGTTCCTCGTATTCGACCTCGATCAGCTCCAGCGCGGCCTGGGCGATGTCTTCGTCGTCGGCGGCAACCGCCGCGACACGCTCGCCGTAGTAGCGCACGCGGCCAAAGGCCAGCGGCGGCGCATCCTTGACGCCGCGACCCCACAGGCCGCCGTCGCGCGTGTCGGCGCCGGTGATGACGGCGTGCACGCCGGGCACAGCGCGGGCCCTGCTGGTGTCGATGCGCACGATGCGCGCGTGCGAGTACGGCGCGTGCAGGCACTTCCCCCAGACGGCGCCGGGCTGGAGGAAATCGGCGGCGTAGCGCGCCTGGCCGGTGACCTTGGCGGGGCCTTCGATACGCGGGATGGGCTGGCCGACGACGCGATACGTCGGGGTGGAGGTCATGCGGGTACTCCGTTGAGAACGCGCTCGAGAGCGCGGTGGGTGAAGACGACGGCCATGTCGCGCTTGTAATCGGCGGGACCGCGAAAGTCGCTGAGTGGGTCGACCTGCTCGGCTGCCGCCTGCGCGGCGCGGCGGATCAGGTCCGCGCTGGCGTGCTGGCCAGTCAGCAGTTGTTCGGTGGCGGTGGCGCGGATGGGAGTCGGGCCGGCGGCGCCCAGCGCGATCCGGACGTCGCGGCAGGCGCCGTCCTCGAGCTCCGCGAGCGCCGCAACCGCCACCGTAGCGTAGTCGTCCTCGGTCCTCGGGAGGAACTTCAGATACACGCCGCGCGCGGTCGGCGGCTGGGGCGGAACGATCACCTCGGTCAGCAGCTCGGCCGGCTGAATGACCGTCTCGTAGTAGTCCGTGGACAGCTCACCTACCGCTAGCGTACGTTCGCCGCCCGAGGAGACCAGGCGGACGCGGGCGTCGAGGACGATCAGGCCGAGGGGTGGGTCCTGGGCGGGGTCCGCGTGCGCCAGGCCCCCGCCAACGGTGGCCATATTGCGGATGCGCACCGTTGCGACTCGCGCATAGACGTCCGCCAGCAACGGCGCGTGCTGGCGGAGGATTGGGGAAATCTCGACATCGCGGTGGCGCGCGAGCGCGCCGATGTGGATCCCGTCGGACTCCAGCCGGATGTCGCTCAGTCCAGGCACCCGCTGCAGATAAACCAGGTGCTCCGTCGTGAGCAGACCCTGTTTGAGGAAATTTACCAGCGCCGTGCCGCCGGCCATCGGGCGCGCCGCATCACCGTACGTTTCGAGCAGTGTCAGGGCTTCCGCCAGCGTGCTAGGAGTATGAAAGACGAAATCACGCATGCGCGACGGCCTTGATGGAGTCGATGATCTGGTAGTAGCCGGTGCACCGGCACAGGTTGCCCATCATCCACTGTTTGATCTGCTGCTCCGTGGGCGCCGGGTTCTCGTCCAGCAGCGCTTTGGCGGCGATGATCTGGCCGGGCGTGCAGATGCCGCACTGGAAACCGCCGTGCTCGATGAAGCTCCGCTGGAGCGGGTGGAGCTCGCCATCCGGGCCGGCCACCCCTTCGATCGTGGTGACTTCGCCGCCGTCAGCCTGACAGGCCAGGAGCAGGCAGGACGCCACCAGGCGACCATTGAGCAACACGCTGCACACGCCGCACACGCCCACGCTGCAGGCCTCCTTCGTGCCGGTCAGACCAAGGTCGTAGCGGAGCAGGTCGACGAGGGTCCGACGATTGGGCGCGTGGACCTCGTAGGGCGCGCCGTTGACGCGGAGCCGCAGCACGCGCGAAGTAGCTTCAGCCGGCATAGCTGGGTCACAAACCTCCAGTGGTCAGTAGCCGAAGGTATGACCTCAGAGCCGGTGCGTCAACTGCGTGTGGCTACACGGCGAGTGCAGCGCCGCCGAACATCACGGCAGCGGCTCTTCGGTGATCAAGACCGGGGTTTGTGGCGCCGCGGGCACTGGCGTGGAAGCGTCGTGGTGCGCGTTCTGCTCCCACGCCAGCCCGACGATGTGGAAGGCGGAGTCCAGATTGGGCCCGCCGACCCCAAAGAAGAAGCGCACGCGCTCGCCGACCGAAGCGACCAAATTAACCCGTGATATATCCTCCAAATTAACGGATTATTAACTCGTAGACCATCTAACCCTATACTGGAACCGAGCATAGACAGGTTTACGCGCATTCGTCAACCGAGAGTAGTGGAACGCACATCGTGAACAAGCACCGCAAATGATCAGGATTGTGATGCCGAGCATCGCTTGTAGAACCTTTTCTGCGAAGCGGGGCTCAGTGCG
>JAFAOS010000322.1 GCA_019247515.1 Chloroflexota bacterium
GGCATTGCGCGACGTGCCGCCAACTGTTTTTTCGGAGGTGATGCGAGACGCGGATCTGGTTGTGACCGTCGCGGTTTACCGGCGCGGGAAGTGATCGAGCGCCGCATGGAGATCCCGAGGCTCCTGCTCGAAGACCTGCAACTCGAAGGCGTTGAGCTTCACGACAACTTCGCCACAGTAAAAGGGTCGTTGGCGACGTACCGCGTACACCTCGGCACTGCCGCCATCTATGTGGAGCCCGGCCAGCACCTGTGTATCGTGCCGGCACGTTGGGGAAAGCGCCACGAGCGGCTATTTCTGCCGTTTGTCGACGCCGAGGACGACAAGGTTGGCGAGGTCGTAAGCAAAGTCCTGTTCCTGCTGAACGACAGCGCGATCACCGATAAGTCCATCTTGCGCCAATTCAGGCGACAGTAACGACGTACTCCGGCACGAGACAGCCGTTGTTGCTCAAAAACAACTGTGGAGCGCGCGGGTCGGCGTGCACACTTAGCCATCTGGTGGCAGCCCTTGGCTGTAGAGGTGCTCGAACTGCGCTGGGGTGATGTATTGCTCGATGCTGCGGGAGGCAGCCGGGAAACGCGAACCGCACAAGAGCCCGGAGCATACGGGAATTCGTAGGTCCAATAGCCACTCCGCGCTCGATCCGCAAACGCTCGCCGGTCTGGACAGCTAGCCACCAGGTCGCGATTGCTGACAGGAACAGCGAAGCCTGCATCACGAGCTTGCGCGAAGAGCGATCGGAAAGCCAGCCAAAGCCAACCGGACCGAAAATGGACCCAAGCTGCACCACCGCCAGCGCGACCCCCATGGCGGCCAAGGACATCCCGAGATCCTCCTGGAAGTGAACACCCAGGTATGCCTGGTTGACGCCGCCGGTGCGGCCGGCCGCGCCAAGCATCATCACGATTGAGATCACGATGAGATTGCGGTTGCGTACCACTCGGCGGTAGCTCGCATTGCCCTCGGCAGGTTTGGTCCGCCAACCGCCAGCCGCTTCCGCGTGCCGACGATCGGGGCGGACCAGGTAGCCCACGGCCATGACCATGGCAGCCAGCGCCCCCAGCACGAACGCCGCGCGCCACCCGTACAGGGCCAGCAACAGTGCGGCGAGAGGCGCTGCCAACAAGCTTCCGACTGCCGCGATGCTCGAGTTCAACGCCAGCACGCTGCCGCGTGATCGCGGGAAATAGCCTGACAACAAGCTCGAGCCGATCGGGGTGCTGGGCGCTGGCGCCCACTGAATACACCGTCCGCGTTATCACCAGGCCGGGGAACGAGCCAACCAGGCTGGTCAGCAGGGTCCCCACGGACATCACCACATTGCCAAATGCCAGCACGTAGCTGCGGCGCACAAACGGGGTCAGAAAGCCCCAGATGACCTCGGCGGCATAGAACCTGTCTGCGTTCAAGAAGTGTAGGAACGGCGGCGACGTCAGCGGGAGTCGAGGCAGCTACTGACACGTGAAGTCCGTCTACAGTGAGAATACCGGGACGCGCAGCCATGACGGGAACCCTTGCGCACCAGGATGCAGCCGGCTTTTTGTTGGCCAATTGTCCCAGCGCGGACCCGAGCGTGTGGGTCCTGCTGCTGGAGTCCGGGCCGCTCGATCAGCAGTCTTGAACTCGGTATCCGGCGCCCTTCTTCATGCTGTTCAAGACGACCATTCGAGCGGCGTTCGATCGCCGACCGACCAACGATGCCCGAACGGATCCGTGAAGCCTCCCTGCCAGTGTGCTCCCCACGGGGTCTCGTGCATCGTCGCGCGCTCGACGTTCGTCGCACCATGTCGAGCCGCGCGGTCGATCAAGTCGTCGGCATTGTCGACGAATACCTCGATCCGCGTGGTGGTCAACCCGACTTCGGTAGGGCTCGGCTCACTTTTTTTGCCTGGTACTGCTTCGTGCAGAAAGAACGGCGCGCCACCCAGGTGGAGCCCGGCCACCCCATCCAGGTTCCACAGCTCAGCCGCGCCGAGCGCTGTCCTGTACCAACTGACCGCAGCGCTGGCGTCCGACACGATCAACATGACTGATAGAGATAGGCGCGCTCCTGCGCCGCTCACGACATCCTCACCATGCACGCCATTATCTACGCCGTCGACCGATCCACCAATTCCTCCGGCAGGCCCGCCTCGACAACGTGACGCCGCGCCTTCCTCGTTTTCAGTCGGCGCCGGCCTTGCGCTGCGCTTCCGAACCCGCCGTTTATGCAGTTGCAGACGAGACCGGTGCCTGGCGCTGCGGCGCCACCTGGCGGTCGCGCTCTGCCAGGCGT
This sequence comes from Chloroflexota bacterium, assembly GCA_019247515.1. Taxonomy (GTDB): domain Bacteria; phylum Chloroflexota; class UBA6077; order UBA6077; family CF-72; genus CF-72. Next base: position 2,279 of record JAFAOS010000322.1, read on the forward strand.
GCCCGAGCTACCTCCGCCGCATTGGCAGCCCGTTCGGGCGGGTAACGGACCGCGGGCCCCTTGCTTCCCATTGCGCGTCCGCGGCACCGAAGAGGACCGCCACGTCACGTGGCCGATCCATCCCCAAGTAGCCCGGTGGTCAGGCCGAGCGCGTCCATCCCACCCGGGCGGAGTCGACATCCCGCCGGCGGCTTCATCGTCAGTCACTTCACTTCGCGTGCCATCGCAGAGTACCGAGCAATCCACTCGGCGTTGAGCGAGTCGGCCTGGCGTTGGCGGCGGGAGACGATCGTCCGTCCAACCGGCAGCTCGAGGCCGAGGAAGTCCAGGATGCCGAGGGTTACGCCCGCGGGATCGGTGGCCAGGTCCTCGTAGCGCACAACGTGCGGACGGACGTCGAACCTGGCAAACCAGTTTCGCCAGGCTGTGTTGTGTTCGTCAATGGTGTGCACCAGATCGTGGATCTGGGCAAAGTCGAAGTGCGGGACTCGGCCAGTTAGGGGTGTGTCGCCTTCGTGCCAGAAATGCGTCTGCTCGGCACGGGCCCACGATACTGCCTGCGCGACGATCTCGTCGAGCGTTCCCCACATCACTCTGAGCGCGAACACGCCGTTAGCGCTACGGCCCGCCGCCTGGGCGGCCTGGAGGTAGTCGGCGTAGTCGAATGCTCCGTCCTCGCCGCGGGGCAGATGCCATCGCTCGGCCCACGCCAGTTGATCCTGCAGTCGGAAGTACGAGTCCGGCCGGCCGGCGACTCCGGTGGACCGCAGAAGGTCACACAACAGCGTGCTGCCAGTCCTGGGTGTCCCGCAGATCAGGTATGCGTCGATCGTCGACACGATCTTTACGGCCGCCGGAGGGTCAGCAGTTGGACGTGGAAGCCGGGCTCCTGACGCGGCAAGTCGACCGGGCGTCGTACGCGCGCCGCAAATCGGGGAGGATCGCCGCATAGCTGAGCGGATCGCTGCCCTCTGGTGGCATCGCCGCCCAGGGTACGGGACTTCCTCTGCGGACTGCGGCGACCCATCCAGTCCGATGACCAGTTCCTCAGCCAGCTCCACGACCGTCCGCGCGTCGGTATCCAGGACCAGGTCTCCGACAGCAGCGGTGCTCGAGCGCACTGCACCCGTCGGCGTCTCGCCTTCGATGGACATGCTGCTGC
>JAFAOS010000560.1 GCA_019247515.1 Chloroflexota bacterium
GCACCGTGTGACCGCGCCAGGGCAGATCAAGCGGGCGCCGAAAGTAGCTGCTATGTGGGCGTTCACTGAGTTGGCCACACTCCGGGCAGGGAACGGCTCGGCGTGTCGGCTCGGCAATCAGGACCAGGCTGCCGTCGTGTTCGACGATCACCAGCACGATCTGCCAATGCTCAGACTCTGCTCCAGGGGATTGTGCCATCGACTCGTTCCTCGATGGCCACGCTAGCGCGATCAGGCTCAGACCGGAAGAGCCTTGCCAGGCGCTTCACCAAAACGCCGGGAGAGCCCAATATTCACTCAAGATTACAGGGTTCACAGCCATTATCAGCGCACCACGGCTGATCTGCCATGGGATGGTCGTAGCTACCTTACGGGCCGCTGCGCCACCAGAGAACGCCGACCGATCATGAGCCGAGCCATTGCGCTTGTCGCGCTCGCCTGCAATCTGCTGAACGGTACCACCGCCGGCGACAACATCCGCTGCCGTGCCGTCCAACAATCCACGTAGTCACGGCTCCAGGTGGTCTGGTAGCCCGAACCGAGCGAACAGGTCCGGCAGACGGAACGACGAAATATCGGTGATCATATTGTCCGCGATTGTGAGGACGGTCACCGCCTCCGCGACGAAGCTCTGCGTCGTCTCGCTCCACAGATACTCACCGAACGCCACCGGCCCATTGGCGTTGACAGTCTGAAGTCTCCAGCGCTTATCGCCAGCCAACGCCACGGTCTGCAAGAAGCTGGCGACCGCATCTTTGCCCCGGTACCACGTCGGCCTGGGTGGCATCGCTATCGTCGCGTCAGCGGCGAGCATCGCGACGACGGAGCCGACGTCCGCGCGCTCCCAGGCGTCGACGAAGCGGTCAACCATCTCGCGCAGCCCCTCATTTCCAAGTGCGTTCAGGGTAGCTTGCTGGCTTTTTGGGGGCAATCGCTCGTCGACAGTCCTGTGCGCGCGCTGGAGCGCGGTGTTGACCGCCGCCGGGGTCATCTCGAGCGTGGCGGCAACCTCTCTGGCGGTAAAGCCGAGCACGTCGCGGAGGATGAGGACCGCGCGCTGCCTGCCGGGGATGTATTGCAGGGCGGCGACGAACGCGAGCTCAATGCTCTCGCGCAACTCGTAACGCGCATCGGGAGATGGGAGTCGATCCTCGACTTCGAGGCCCACGTCCGGGTACGGTTCCAACCAGATGGCTTCCACGAGCGGTTGCGCCAATGGATCGTGAGGGTCGGCCGGAGGCCCGTAATCGACGGGGAGCACGCGCTTTGGCCGTCGCGCGATCGTCTTCAAGCAGGCGTTGGTGGCGATCCTGTAGAGCCAGGACCTGAGCGAGCTGCGGGCTTCAAATCGGGGCAACGCGCGCCACGCGTTGAGCAGCGCGTCCTGGAGGGCGTCCTCGGCATCCTGAACCGAGCCAAGCATCCGATAACAGTGAGCCTGCAGCGCCGGGCGGTATGACGCGACAACCTGGCTGAATGCGGCCGCGTCGCCGCGACGGGCCGCCTCGAGCAGCGCTTCTTCGCTGTCTGTCATATCTGCCAGCCTTTCAACTGCCACAGTGCGATCTGTCCGGCTTCGGCCGTCGCGATCACGCTACGCCACCCCGCTGGACCTTCGCGAGGCTCGAGCAGAACGGAGGCTCCGAGTTGACGCGCCAGATGTGTGGCCGTGTCGATCTGGGTCACCTCGACGTAGGGCAGCCAGATCGCCTGCTGGCAGCTGCACGCCACGATTCCACCCCCGAGGTTGTTGCCGAGCTCGAGCCTGAGGTACGAACCATTCACCGTGTCGATTGGTTCTCCGCGCCAACCGCATAGCGTCTCATAGAACTCGCGGGCGCGAGCGAGGCCGGTGGTGTGCAGCTCGAGGTGTACGACGCGGCTGCTCAAAGCCGAAGACGTCATGCAGTCTTTCATCCTTTCGATGCAGGTTGCCGGAGGCCAGGCTGTTCGCCTCCTACCAATACAGATCTGCTGACGTGTCGAAATCCAACGCGCGGCCGCCAAAGCGGGCCGGTAGGAGCGTTGGATTTGACGCTCTGACTGGATCTCTACTGGTGACCGCGCAGAGTCAAAGGAGAAGAGGCATGGACGACTTCACCACTTCATTCGTCGTCGACCAGTCCCCAGAGACAGTCTTCGAAGCCATCAACAACGTTCGTGGATGGTGGGGCGAAGACGTCGACGGCAGTAATGCCAATGTCGGCGACGAGTTCACGTATCGCGTCAAGGGCGTCCACTGTTCCAGGCTCCGGGTCATCGAACGCGTCGCGGACCAGAAGGTCGTGTGGCTGGTCCTGGAGAACCAGATGAACTTTGTTGAGGACCAGACCGAGTGGCTGGGCACGACCATCAGTTTTGACATCGGCAAAAAGGACGACAAGACGGAACTCCGCTTCGCACACCTCGGCTTGTTGCCCCAATTCGAGTGCTTCGGCGTGTGTTCCAACGCCTGGGGCTCGCTCATCGGGAGAAGTTTGCCGAGCTTGATCGCTACTGGCACCGGACACCCCTACAAGTAGGAGGACAAGCATGACCAACCTATCTGAAAAAACCACGATGGTCGTCGGCGCGAGCCGCGGCCTGGGCCACGGGATCGCCACAGCCTTCGCTGACGCAGGCGCCAGGCTGGTTGCCGTTTCGCGCACGGCCGCGGCGTTTCCCGCGCGGAACAATACGTCTGGCAGCATCCAAGTCGAGCTCGCCGATGCCGGAGAGGCGACGGCGGCAGCCAGCCTCCTCGACCGGTACGCGCCAGAGGTCCTTATTCTGGTGGCCGGTGCACCCCCGTACATGCGTCCGTTGCAGGAACAGACGTGGGAGACGTTCTCCCTGAACTGGGAGAGCGACGTCCGGATCACGTTCCATTGGCTGCGCGAGGTTCTGCTGAAGCCGCTGCCGCCCAACAGCAGAGTAGTCGTGATCAGTAGCGGTGCCGCGCTGAACCCCAACGGGTCACCACTCAGTGGCGGATATGCCGGAGCCAAGGCGACGCAGCGCTTCATCACCGGGTATGCCCAGGATGAGGCGATGCGGGCACAGCTTGGCATACGCTTCGCCACGGTGCTGCCCCAGTTCGCACCCCTGACGGACGTCGGTCGGCCGGCAGTGCAGGCGTACGCCGCCCGCACTGGGCTCTCGGTGGAGGACTTTCTGCGCACGCAGCAGTTTCCGATGCTGACGGCGGAAATCGCCGGAACAGCGCTTGTCAAGCTGGCACAGATGGACGCCGAGAGTCTGCACCCGGCGTATGTTCTTAACGGGGCGGGGCTGCACCAGGTCACCTGACAGAAAGGGCATTTTGGTGCTGCAAGCTGCATACGGGAACAAGCGCTAAGGTTGGCTGATCCAATGACCGACTCGAATCCGAGCAGGGTCTGTCGACTAGACTGGCCTCGATGACCAGGCAGATTGGCAGCACTGTTGCCATTCCCATTCTCAGCACGCTCGCGGCGACCCAGGTCACGCTGCTCGCAGGCATCCACCTGGCGCTCATCATCGATGTCCTGGTGAGTGTCAGTGGGGTGGCGCTCATCTGGACCGGACTGCAGCCACGCTCAGACGCCACCTCCCGCCAGCGCCCGTCCCACGATGTGGCGGCCGCGGGCTCCGCACTCTCCTGATCTGTTGCCGACGCATTCGGACCTTACAACGGAGTCAAGTGTGACTGAACAACATCGCTTTTCCGCCGCAATGCCGATTCCCGCGGGACTGCCTTTGCCCAGCGTGGTCGACCGTGCCGCATTTGAGACCGAGCTCGAGGCGCTGCGGGTGCGTGAAAAGGCGCACACACGCGAAGGTGACGCGATTGCCGCGGCTCGCCGCCGCTTGCCAATGGTGGAAATGGACGCGACGCTTCCGCTGATCGGACCGAATGGGCGCGTCACTCTGCTGGACGCCTTCGAGGGCCGTCGCCAGTTGGCCGCGTACTACTTCATGTGGCATGCTGGCCACCCCGCTGCCGACCAGTGCGAAGGCTGCACGCTGTACACCAGTCAGATTCGCGAGCTTTCACTGCTCCATTCGCGCGACATCACGTTCGCGGTCCTCTGCCAGGGCTCTTACGACGAGAGTGCACGCTACCGCCAGTTCATGGGCTGGGATGTGCCGTGGTACTCAGCGGAGCCGTCGCTCGCAACCCTCCTGGTCGGCCGCGAAATCGGGCTGTTCCACCTGGTGTGCTACGTGCGCGACGGCGACCGTGTCTTCGAGACCTATTGGACCAGGCGCCGTGGTGTTGAAGCAATGGATAACAATTACAGCCTGATAGACCTCACGCTATACGGTCGTCAGGAGCCATGGGAGGACTCGCCACCCGGCTGGCCACAGGCGTGGGGAGTTGCGGGGGACCAGCACCCATACCGCATCAACGGTCGCCCCATAGTCCAGTGGTCGCGTATTGAAGCCGGGCGCTCCGACGACCTTTCACCAGGGTAACGGTAGAAAAAGGGTAAAGCCGGGATGTCGGGCGACGTTTAGATTGGCACTGGCGCATCCGGCCCCAGTCCGAACGACCAGCCTGGTGATCCTCCGGCACCTTGCCGCGGTCGGCTCTGAGCTGCGCGGCAAGAAAGTCGCCATCTCGGTTTCCCCGCCGTGGTTTTTCCTTCACGACCGGACTCCGGAGTTTTGCGCGATCGACCTCTCGCTTCTTCACCTCAGCGCGCTGGTGTTCAGCACGGATTTGAGCTATCAGACCAAACAGTTGGCGATGCGGAACGACGGCGAAACCCATCGCCGTTGGAGTCCTGGAGTTCCGCCGCCCCGGATGCGGCCATGGAACATTGGCACGGCCAACAATCCGGGGAAGCTCCTCTTTATCGTCGGAATGTAGTGAGCCCCGTGTGATGATCGCGGCGGCAATCGCGTGCATGGCCACGAGCACGCGATTTCGGCGTTGGAGACGCCATCGACCGTCGGAATACAGGAAAAGTCGGGAGTTAGCGTGACCAGAAAGGTGATCGCCGAGATTACCGTGAAGACCATCGCGGCATGCTTTCGAACAAACCGGAGCAGACCGGCGTAGACCAGGACGGCGGCAACAGCCGGTAATACGCTGAAAGTGATTGGCGCCGAGAAATTGCCCAGCGGCCGAAACGCGCGTCGCCCGGTGCGAGGTGAGCTCGCAGGTCAAGGTGCGCATACTCGGCAAACATATCGAACCGACGGATCCCTTTGGCGGGCTTCAACTGCGTCGGCATGCCGGTGAGCTTGCACAGCCGATGCCTGCCGCGCCCGAACGATCGGCCCACTGGAGCAGCCGTGAGTCGTTCCAGCTGGCGACGTGGCCCTGCGTAACGGTCCGTGACGTGCAGCGGACCGTGAGCAAGCTCGTCGAGCGGACGGCTTTCTCAAAGTGCCCGTCAGGCGTGCGAGATCATCGGTGCGGCCTGAGTCGACAACTCGAGTGTTGCCTTGCCGCTGACCGCGATCCTGGTGCTGGGTGCCTCAGCTGGCCAGCTCGGCGTGGTGAGCGCGGCGCGCTGGTTCCCGTATCTCGTCTTTGGACTACTCGCCGGCGTGGTGCTGGACCACGTGCCACGCCGGCCTGTCCTGATTGTCTCGCACGTTGCCCGAGCCCTCCTGCTCCTCAGCATCCCCGTCGCCTTTGGGTTAGATGCACTTCACCTCGAACACCTCGTCGTCGTCTCGTTTGGCGTAGGCGCCCTGATGATCTTCTCGGACGCCGCCTACCAGTCAGTCGTGCCGTCGTTAGTCGGCCCGCTCGAGCTCGTCGATGCCAACGCCAAACTCGAAGGCAGTCGCTCAATGGCACAGATCGTCGGGCCGAGCATCGGGGGCGCCCTCGTTCAGGTTCTTGGCCCGCCAATAGCCATCGCCACAAATTCAGTCGCGTTCCTGGTTGATGCGCTTCTGCTGGCGAGCATCCGACTCGTTGAGCGGGTCCCGAGCCGGCCGCATCGTCTCGTTAAGGTGTGGTCTGAGATCGGTGAGGGCCTGCACTGGGTCTTCGGCCATCCGCTCCTGCGGCCAATCCAGCTCGCATCCATGTCCTTCATCGGTGCTAACAGCATCTGGGTGACGGTGTACCTGCTGTTCCTCACGCGTCAGCTCGGCCTCGAGCCGTGGCAAGTGAGTCTACTACTGGCGCCGGGGGTCCTGGCGCACTGCTCGGCTCGCTCAGTGCCGGTCGGCTCGTGGCTGCGTTCGGCCTGGGGCGGCCGATCGTCGCCACTCACATCGTAGCCGCGGCGTCATTCTTCCTCATCCCGCTGGCGGCGGTCGTTCCCGCTGCCCTTGCGATCATTCTGCTCGTTACGGGTGCCTTCATCAGCGGCGCCATGATCACGATCGGCAGCGTATGCGAGCTCGCCCTCCGTCAGGGTGTCACGCCGGATCGACTTGAGGGCCGAATGAATGCCACGATGCGCTCCCTCAACTGGAGTCGCGGTTGGCGCGCTCATCGGCGGTGGGCTGGGAGACGCTCTCGGCTTGGTTCCAACGCTCCTGATCGGCGCGACCGGTTCCCTCTCGTCCAGCGGCTGGGTGGTCTTCTAGCCCGTGAGGACACTTGAAACCGAACCGGCTACGGTGAACTGCGGCTGGCACCGGCGCTGACTGTGGGTTCGGCCGCCGACCAGGGCGGCGACGGTCTCAACGCCTGGCGTTTCTCCAGAAGTAGTCGTCGCGTAGCTGCCAACGTCCGTCCACCCACGCCGCCCGTACATTGGGGCCCGACGTGGACACGCCGCGCAGATCTCGGGAGCGAACACAAACGTGCCACCTCCACCCTTCACCGCCCGTTGCTGGTTCGGGCAGGTGCACGTGCCAGCCTCCAGATCGATCTGAAAGTCGGTCTTGGCAAAGTACCCCCGGTTGTGCAGGTCCGGCACTTTGGCGATCAGCGTGCGGCTCGCCGCGGCGAACTCCGCGCGTGTCACCCGCGCCATACGCACAATCGCCCAGCACCTCGACTACCTGGCAGCCAGTCGCCGCTTCGCTGGCCTCGACCACCTGCTGTGCCCGCTCGGCATCCGGCGCATTGCCCGGCAGCACATCCAACGCGGTGATCAACTGCGATCGGTATCCACCGCCACCTGGGTCTTGTGCCCATTGAAACGATGGATGCTGTCATCCGCCACCTCCCAGCGAACGGGAACGGGTTTCAGCACAGCCGCAGCAAATTACCCATGCGCGTCCCGGGTCCCGGTCCCACCCGGTTGATCAACTCGTTATCGGCGGCGCTCAGCATCGTGTGAGCTGGTATACTGCCTCTGCAAACGTTTGCAATCGGTGTGACAATTACTAGGCCAATCACCATCCTCGACGTTGCTCGGGCAGCCAGGGTCTCCTATTCCACGGTTTCACGCGTCGTCAACAACAAGGACAATATCGTCCCCGAGAAACGCGCCCGCGTGCTGGAGGCCATCGAACGGCTCGGTTACGTGCCCAACATGCAGGCGCGCAAACTGGCCGGCGGCCGCGCCCAGGTCGTCGGCCTGGTCGTACACGACCTCTGGTCCAGCTACCAGGTCCAGATCCTGCGCGGCATCGACGAAGAGATCGCCGCGGCGGAATACGACCTGATGCTGTACACTTCGCACGGTCGCGCCGCGACGGAGTCCGTCCACGTTGCCACCTTGACACAAGGTCTGGCCGAAGGTCTGCTGCTGTTGTTGCCGCGCGGACTGAGCGCGTACATCGATGAGTTGACAAAGCGCCAGTTTCCCTACGTGCTGATCGACCATCAGGGCGTGCCCGGTAGTGCCCCCGCCGTCAGTGCGACCAACCGATCTGGAGCATATGCAGCTACCCGACATTTGCTGGACCTCGGTCACCAGCGCATCGGCTTCATCACGGGCAAGCTCGAGGTTGACGCTGCCCGCGAGCGCCTGGACGGCTATCGCGCGGCGTTGACGGACCACGGCTCGCGTGTCGACCCCGAATTGATTGTCAAGGGCGACTTCCTTCGCCCGCGCGCGCTCGAAGCCGCGCATCAGCTACTGGAGCTGCCAGATCGACCAAGCGCCGTATTTGCCTCGAATGACGTGTCTGCGCTGGCAGTGCTGGAAGTCGCGCGCGAGTGCAACCTGCGGGTTCCAGACGACATGTCGCTTGTGGGCTTCGACGATATTCCAGAGGCTGCGCATGTGCATCCTGCGCTGACTACCGTGCGTCAACCGCTCGAAGACATGGGGCGGGTCGCCGCGCGCGCACTACTTTCAATCATGCGCGAGCCGAATCGACCACCCGAGCGAGTCGAATTGCCAACCGAGCTGATTGTTCGCGGCTCCACCTGCGCTAGGACGTGAGGGTCTGCAATGCGCTGGTTTGCATGGCTGATCATCATCACGTACCTACTCGGGGCAAGGCACGTCATGGCCACATCTGACGCGTCGCTTCGCTCGCTTGCGGATGCGCGCGACAAGCTCGTCGGCACTGCCGTCAACACAACCGCACTGACCAACGATGCCCGATATCGAGACTTTCTGGCACGTGAGTTTTCGAGCGTCACGCCGGAAAACGTGATGAAGTGGCAGCTTGTAGAGCCCGAACAAGGCACGCCAGACTACACGTCCGGCGATCAACTGGTGGCGTTTGCGCGGGCAAACAACCAGGCGGTACGCGGTCACACGCTGGTGTGGCACAACCAGCTGCCCGAATGGTTGACGTCTGGCGGCTTTACGAGTTCGCAGCTCACGGATATGTTGCATGCGCACATCACCGACGAAGTCTCGCATTTCGCTGGCGAGATCTCCGCCTGGGACGTCGTCAATGAGCCGTTCAACGATGACGGCACATGGCGCAATTCGATCTGGTATCAAGCAATGGGCCCGGACTACGTCGCTCTTGCCCTGCAATGGGCGTACGACGCAGACCCGGCTGCCAGGCTGTACGTGAACGACTACAACACCGAGCCCCTGGGTGCCAAGAGTGATGCGATGTACGCGCTCGCCAGTGACCTGGTCGCCCGGGGAGTCCCGCTCAATGGGGTTGGCTTCCAGGCGCATCTGGGTTTGCAGTCCCGCTTTCCGGACACGCTCACCCCCAACCTCCAGCGTTTTGCCGATCTCGGCCTGGACGTTGCCATCACCGAGGCGGATATCCGCATGCCCCTGCCCGCCGACTCGGACAAGTACGTCCAGCAGGCCGGCTATTTCCAGCGCCTGCTCCAGAGCTGCCTGGTCGTCGAGCGTTGCGTCTCGTTTACGGTCTGGGGCTTCGACGATACCCACTCATGGGTACCCGGCGCATTCCCGGGCCAGGGCGCGGCCACCCTGCTGGACGCTGCTTTCGATCCCAAACCAGCGTATTTCGCCCTCCGCGATGCCCTGGCAGCTGGGAGCGCGACCGCAAAATAGGCACTTGGCGTCGCAACCGCTTGCCACGTCCCAGCCGCTATCTGTCGATAGAAGTTCTGCCGACTGGCGACTCGGGCCGAAAGCGGCTTGTCGGCCCAACTTCTAGCTAGTTTCCGGTGCAAAACCCGGCGAGTTAGTCGGTTTCGGGTTGGCTGATTGCAGAGGTTTGGTCGGTCATGGTGATTGCTTTGGTTGCGGTGTCACCTGGCCGAGTCGGCGACCACTGATCGGCTGATCTGGCGGAGGTTGT
>JAFAOS010000121.1 GCA_019247515.1 Chloroflexota bacterium
CGATTTCGGGTATTTCGGGAGTCAACACGGTTACCTCGAGCTCGACCGAGGGCAGCTCGTCGGTGACCGTCCAGCTCGCCGACGGCTATGACCCCAATCAGGCCGACCTGGACATTCAGCAGGCGATGGGTCCGGTCGCGCGCAGGCTGCCGACGAATGCCACGGCCCCGGTCGTTCGCAAGTTCGACCCCAATGCGTCACCCATTATGGACGTCGCCTTCACCGGCGCGCCGCTCGATCAGCTGTACGACATCGCCAGCACCGACATCCAACCCGACCTCGAGTCGGTACCTGGCGTGGGCCAGGTCAACATCTCGGGCGGTCTCCAGCGCGAGATCGAGGTCCAGGTGGACTACACCAAGCTCGCGGCCTACGGGGTCACGACGGCGCAGGTGAATACGGCGCTGACCAACGCGAACGTGGCCACCCCGTCGGGCTCCGTGCCGGTCGGCACACAGGTCATCAACGTCGTCCCCCAGGGTCTGTTCAACTCGGTTCAGGACATCCAGAACGTCCTGATCAGCGATTCGCCGACCAGCGGACCGATCACCGTCGGCGACGTGGCGAACGTGGTCCAGACCTACAAGCAGCAGTCGAACCTGCAGCGGCTGAATGGCCAGGATGCCGTCGGTCTGAGCATCACGCCCAACTCGGACGCGAACACGGTTCAGGTCGCCGACGCGTTGCGCACCGAGCTCACCCACCTGCAGCAACTGCTGCCCCAGGGCACCACCGTCACCGTCACCAACGACCAGTCGCTGTTCACGCGCGCTTCCCTCGACTCCATTCAGCATGACCTGGCGCTGGCGATCATCATGGTCGCCGTCGTCATCCTCGTGTTTCTGCACGACTGGAAGCACACGGTCATCGTCCTGTGCGCGATCCCGACCAGCCTGATCAGCACGTTCCTGGTCATGTATCTGCTGGGCTTCACGCTCAACACGATGAGCATGATGGCCCTGGCGCTCATGATCGGCATCCTGGTCGACGATTCCATCGTCGTCCTGGAGAACATCCACCGCCATCTGCAACTTGGCGAGAGTCCGTGGCAGGCGGCCATCAACGGCCGCGCTGAAATCGGCATGGCGGCCATTGCCATCACGATGGCCGACGTCGTGGTCTACACCCCAATCGCCTTCATGTCGGGCTCGATCGGGCAGTTGTTCCGTCAGTACGGCCTGACCGTCGTCGCCGCGACGCTGTTCTCGATGTTGATGTCGTTCACGCTGACGCCGATGCTGGCGTCGCGCTGGCTGAAGCACGGCGAGAAGTCGACCCGTTTCAAGCGCCTGAGCGCCTTTGGCAGGAACTGGGACCGTGGCTTCGAGAAAGTTGGCGCGTTTTTCGCCAATTCCGTACCTGTCACTCTGCGCGTCCGCTGGCTGGTGCTGCTGATCAGCGTCGCGATGGTCGCCGCGGTCGCCCTGATGATCCCTTTGCACCTGCTGGGCACCGAATACGCGCCGGCCGAAGACGACAACTCGTTCAGCGTGAACCTGCAGCTACCACCCGGCACCTCACTATCGGCAACCGACGCCGCGGCCCGCCAGATGGAGGGTTACGTCGCGTCACTGCCCGAGGTGCAGTACTACTTCACATCCGTATCTATCCCCGGGGGTACGGGGTTCAGTCGCGGCGGTGCGAGCAGCGTCAGCATCGACGTACAGACGATCCCGAAGGATCAACGCAAGCGCACCGTCTTTGACCTGATCAACGTTCTGCGCGGCGACGCGCGGCGTATCGCGGGCGCCAACTTCAACGGCGGCGTGTCCAGCCCGCTGCCCGGCGGCGGCGGGGGCGGCGCGGGGAGCATCAGCATCGCGATCAGCGGCCCAGACCTGGACCAGGTGACCGCGCTCTCGCAGCAAGCCCAGACCGTCTTGCTGACCGTGCCTGGCGTACAGGACGTGCGCAACAGCAACCTCAATACCGTCCCCGAGCTCGACATCAGCCTCGATCGGGTGCGCATGGCCCAACTTGGCATCACCAATCAACAGGTGGACAATGCGCTGTCGGCGGCGATCGGCGGCTCGCTGGTGACCGAGTTTCAGCCACCTGGAACCCAGCAAGAAGACATCACGCTGCTAGCCGATCCCGCCCAGCGCCTGGATCTGACCACGCTCGGTCAGATTCCGGTGGGCGTCGAGTCGGCGACGGGTGGCACCGGCGGCACAGGCGCTGGCGCGACGACGACCAGCGCGGCAGCTCCCGTCGTGACGCTCAGCCAGGTCGCCACGCTCAAAAACGGCAGCGGCCCGGTCACCATTCAGCGCATCAACCGTCAGGTGACGGCCAGCCTGTCTGCCACTCCGGTTGGCCGGCCGCTGGGTGACGTCGCCAGCGACATCAACACGGCCATGCAGCAGCAGGTCGCCTTCCCTGTGGGGTACGGCTTCACCGAGCGCGGTCAGGTGCAGATCTTTAACCAGGCGATTACCGCGCTGGCCGCGGCACTGGTGCTCTCGATCGTGCTCGAGTACATGCTGCTCGTCGCACTCTACGAGTCGTGGCTGTTCCCGCTCGTCCGCATGCTGACCGTGCCGCTGGGCATGATCGGCGCTTTCCTCCTGCTGTATGCGACCGGCAACACCATCAACATCTTCTCGATCATCGGCATGATCATGGGCGAGGGCCTGGTCGCCAAGAGCGGCATTCTGCTCGTGGACTACGCCAACACCTTGCGTGAACGGGGTATGGGCCGTACCGAGGCGCTGCAGGAGGCCGTCAGGGTTCGGCTGCGTCCGATCCTGATGACCTCGTGCACGATGATCTTCGGCATGCTGCCGCTCGCACTCAAGCTGGAAGCAGGCGCGGAGACACGTTCGCCGATGGCGGTGGTGGTGATCGGCGCGCTGCTGTCGTCCACGGTGCTGACGCTGGTCATCGTGCCGGCGCTCTACACCGTGGTGGACGACCTGCAGGGCTGGTTCTCCCGCCGTGGCCGCCCGGCTGA
>JAFAOS010000140.1 GCA_019247515.1 Chloroflexota bacterium
CGCGAGACTGGCGAACATGGCCAGGCTCTCGCCGGACGCGTGCCAGGCTGCTTCCGTTCAGCGGTGACTGGATGGGCTCCCCACAAAGTGCGGAAGAGTGATGAGCGACGATCACAACTGCCGGAGCATGTCAATCAGGCTTGCCGCTTGACGGCGCGCAGCTGAGGCAGCGGGCACCATCGTGCTCCCAGACGAAAGGGAGTGCGATGAAGCGGGACGCGGAGGTCCTCTTGATGCTGCGCGAACGGGCCAAAGGCCGAACTCAAGCACAAGCTGCCGCACGGGCCGGCATGAGCGTGCGCACGGTGCGCACGTACGAGCGCCGCGGCAAGCTGCCCAGCCAACTCAAGCAGCCGCGCACCTATCGCTCGCGGCCCGACCCGTTTGCCGAGGATTGGCCGTGGGTCACCGCCCAGCTGGAGCACGACCCGGCGTTGCAGGGGCAGACGCTGTTCGGCTTGCTGTGCGAGCGGCAGCCCGGTCGCTACCAGGTCGGCCAGCTGCGCACGCTGCAGCGGCACATTGCGACCTGGCGTGCCCAGTCCGGGCCCGAGCGGGAGGTCATCTTCCCGCAGGTGCACGAGCCGGGCGAAGCCGCCCAGTCCGACTTCACCCACATGAGCAGCCTGGGCATCACGCTCGGCGGGGTGCCGTTCCCGCACCTGGTCTACCACCTGGTGCTGGTGTACTCGAACGTTGAGGCCGTCCAGATCTGCTTCTCGGAGAGCTTCGAGGCGCTGGTCGAAGGCTTCGAGACGTGCCTATGGCAGGTCATCGGCGGCGTGCCGCGCCAGCACCGCACCGATCATCTCAGCGCGGCCATCGCTCCGCTGGATGCCGAGGGCCGCGCCCAGGCCAAGCAGCGCTACCAACTGCTCATGGCCCACTACGGCCTGGAGCCGACGACCAACAACCTGGGCGTGGCCCACGAGAACGGCGATGTCGAGCAAGAGCATCGGCAGTTCAAACGCGCCGTCGACCAGGCGCTGCGGGCGCGCGGCAGCCGCGAGTTCGCCGATCGGGCCGCCTATGCCCGCTTCCTGCAGAACCTGGTCAAGCAGCGCAATCTGCGTCGCCAGACACGCTGGCTCCAGGAACGCGACGCGCTGCGGCCCTTGCCAGCGGCGCCGTTGGACCTGTGCCGCGAAGTGCGTGTGCCGGTCAGTCGCTTCAGCACCATCCAGGTGCTGCGCAACACATACTCGGTCCCCTCACGCCTGATCGGCGCGACGCTGCTGGTCCGGGTGCGGTCCGAGACGCTGCAGGTCTATCGCGGCACGACGCCCCTGCTGACGATGCCGCGGCTGCTCGGGACGAGGCAGCATCGGATCGACTACCGCCACGTCATCTGGTCGCTGGTCCGCAAGCCAGGCGCCTTCGCCCACTATCGCTACCGCGACGACCTGTTCCCCAGCCTCACCTTCCGCCGCGCCTACGATGCCTTGCGCGCGCACGCACCAGACCGTGCTGATTGGCACTACGTCCGCCTGCTGCATCTGGCCGCCAGCACTGCCGAGAGCGAAGTCGAACTGGCGCTCGGGCTGCTGCTCGACCAGCGCCTCACCCCGACCTTCGATGCCGTGCGCGATCTGGTCCGCACGCCGGCCGCGCAGCGCGTCCCCGAACTCAGCACGCCGGTCCTGGACCTGAGCGTCTATGATCGCTTGCTTGGTCGGGTGGCTGGCCATGCCTGACCGCCAGACCGAGCTGCGGCTGATGCTGCGAGCGCTGAAGCTGCCGGCGATCGCGGCGATCTACGCGGACCTGGCGCTCAAGGCCGCCAAAGCCAACCTGACCCATGAGGCGTTCCTGTACGAGCTGATCCAGGCCGAGTGCCTCCAGCGCGACCAACACCGCGTCGCTCGCTTGCAGCGGCTCTCGGGGTTGCCACCCGACAAGACCTTCCGCACGCTGCGGCTGGAGCGCTTCCCGCCGCTCATCCGTGAACAGCTCGAGCGGCTGCGCAGCGGGGCCTTCCTGGAGGACGCGGTCAACGTGGTCGCCGCCGGCAAGCCGGGCGTCGGCAAATCGCATGCCCTGGCGGCGCTCGGCCATGAGCTGGTGGTGCTGGGCCACCCGGTGCTGTGGACGCCGACGGCCAACCTGGTGCAAGCCCTGCTGGCGGCCAAGCGCGACCTGCGCCTGCCCCACCTGCTCACCAAGCTGGATCGGTACGCATGCGTCTTCCTGGATGACATCGGCTACGTCCAACACGATCGCGACGAGATGGAGGTGCTGTTCACCTTCCTGAGTGAGCGATACGAACGCCGCAGCGTCGGCATCTCGACCAACCTGACGTTTTCGGAGTGGGAACGCATCTTCAAGAACCCGATGACCACGTTGGCCGCCATCGACCGCGTGGTGCACCACTCGGTCATCTTGGACCTGATGGGCATGGACAGCTACCGCGCCAGGGAAGCTGGCGACCAGCACACGCGCCCAGGCGCGCCCAGCCCGAACACGGACCAGACGGGAGCCGCCGCATGAGCGCCACGTCCGGTGCCAACGCTCCCAGCCGTAACACTTCGCGTAACGGCTTGGCCGATGGTCACCCTGGCGCAGCGTGCCCGGTCTGCGACCGACCGCGGCCGAGCCCGCGGTCCACCTACTGCACCGATGCCTGCCGCCAACGCGCGTTCCGACTGCGGCACGCGGTGCTGACGACCATCGACGAGCCTCAGCTGCGTGCCGACCTGCGCCGGCGTGGCACGCTGGTGGCCCACACCGTGTACGAGTGCGGCCACTGCGGTGAGCGCCTGCTGGGCGAGCGTCGCTGCCCAGACTGCAACGTCTTCGGCCGTGCGCTGGGCCTCGGTGGGCGCTGCCACGACTGCGACCAGCTCATCCTGCTCGCTGAACTCTTGGACCTGGAGGTGATGCCGTAATCCCCTGATCTCTAGCCGCCTACAGTGGCGGCTTCGCTGCTCCCCTCTTCCTTCTCAGAACTTCCCCACCTCAGCCACGTCCCTCAAGCGGCAGTCCTGATTGACATGCACCGGCAGTTCCCATTGACATCCAACATGCGGCTCTTCTTCGGGCTGGGCCTCGGCCTCGATGGTGTCCAGCACGGCACGGCTCGCCCAACTCAGCGAGCGCGTGGGCTACGTAGACGCTCGGCGGTGGCAGGCTCGCGCCCGAGGTAGCGGTAGATCGAGGCGCGACTCACACCGAGTGTCCGGGCAATCTCGGCCAACGAATGCTCGCGAGCGTCGTACATTTGCCGGGCGAGTGCGATCTTCGTCGGCGTCATGCTCGGCGGCCGACCGCCGGCGCGGCCACGGGCGCGCGCCGCCGCCAGGCCGGCCAGCGTCCGCTGGCGGATGAGGTCGCGCTCGAACTCGGCCAGGGCGCCGAAGACGTGGAAGATCAGTCGGCCGCTAGGCGTCGTCGTGTCGATCGACTCCTGCAAGCTGCGCAGGCCGA
>JAFAOS010000151.1 GCA_019247515.1 Chloroflexota bacterium
CGACGTCGCCAGCGACATCAACAAAGCGATGCAGACGGTCGCGTTCCCGCCGGGCTACGGCTTCACGTTGCGCGGGCAGGTGCAGATCTTCAATCAGGCGATCACCGCGCTGGCCGCGGCGCTGGTGCTCTCGATCGTGCTCGAGTACATGCTGCTCGTCGCGCTCTACGAGTCGTGGTTGTTCCCGCTGGTCCGCATGCTGACCGTACCGCTGGGCATGATCGGCGCCTTCCTGCTGCTTTTTGCGACCGGCAACACCATCAATATCTTCTCGATCATCGGCATGATCATGGGCGAGGGCCTGGTCGCCAAGAGCGGCATTCTGCTCGTCGACTACGCCAACACCTTGCGTGAACGGGGTATGGGCCGTACCGAGGCGCTGCAGGAGGCCGTCAGGGTTCGACTGCGTCCGATCCTGATGACCTCGTGCACGATGATCTTCGGCATGCTGCCGCTGGCGCTCAAGCTGGAAGCAGGCGCGGAGACACGCTCGCCGATGGCGGTGGTGGTGATCGGCGCGCTGCTGTCGTCGACGCTGCTGACGCTGGTGGTCGTTCCCTCGCTGTACACGGTGATGGACGACCTGCAGAACAAGCTGTTCAACCGCGGCCGCAAGCCGACACAGGCTCCAGCCGCCGCGGCCGTGACCACCGCTGCCGCCGCGCCCGCCATGGCGCAAGCCGTTCCCGCACACGCGACCAACGGGTCGGCGACCGCCGATCATGGCAAACAAGAAGTGCCGCTCAACATCGCCGATCGGGGCTGGGCCTACGTCGTGCGCGCGGCGCTGCCCGGCGTCAAACAAGACGACGTCCAGGTCGTGGTCAACGGCCACAAGCTGACCATTCGCAGCCGCGACCCCGAAAACGGCGCCGCGGGAGACGATCAGTGGATCGTGCACGAGCATTCGCCCGAGCACTGGGAGCGATCGCTCAACCTGCCGCACGAGGTCGACGGCTCGGCGATCAGCGCCGAGTACAGCGACGGCATCCTGGAGCTCTGCCTGCCGAAGGCTGAGCCCGAGGCTGAACGACGCATTCCGGTTCGCAGCGGAGGAGCGTAAAGCCTTCCGCCGGAACGCGCTATGCTTGGGAGCCTGGGACGCCGGCGGTGGACATCACTTTCTGGGTCATTCAAGCCGTACTTCTCACGCCAGTCCTGTTCATGGCGGCCTCGGTCGGTATGGAAGACAACTCGGGTCGCGGCCGCCGCGGCGGGCGGCAATCTCGGGTGTCGGGCGACGTCAGAGCCGAGCAGCTCCCCGAGCCAGCGACTGCGCCGAGCATGGTCGCGGCCGCCGTCGCCGGCCTGAGTCAGTTCACGGCCGAGCAGCAGGCACGCCTCGTGATACTCCGTTCCTTCGTGCAGGAATCCAGGTCGGGTGGTGGCGCATTGAGCGACGACCTCGTGGCTGCTCCGGACATGCCGCCTGATTCGTCCGCTCACCCGAACGCCAACCCGCACGGCGGCCGCCGAGCATGGCGGCCGAGCTACCAGCAGATGATGCTGATCGGCGGCGTCCTGCTGATGGCCATCGGCGTGGTCGGCGCGGTGCGCACCAGCGCCGCGATGGACAACCTGCAGCGCAACAGCCTGTCACCTCAGGAACCCCTGTCACCTGCCGCGCGGTGGCTGCCCGGCGTGATCGTCAACCCCGCCAAGTACCTCTCCGCCGTCAACGGAGGCGGTGGCGGCGGAGGCAACGCGCGCGTGGACGAGTTCTACCTGGTCAGCCAGATGGAACAGAAGCAGGCGATGGACCGCTGGGAAGCCCTGTTCGGCGTCGGCCTGGGCCTGCTGCTGTTTGCCAACGCCATGCGCGCCTCCTCATCTTCAGAAGAACAAGACACCTCGGTGGCGGTCGACGTGGCCCCGTTCGTGCTGGTCGCCGCAGTGCTGTTCGCGGCGCTCTCTTTCTTCGAGCTCCCATAATCCGCGACTCGCAGTCGCACGGGAGATCGTGACGGCAATGCACAAGTTTTCTTGGCAGTCGCAAGCCTGCGGGCTTGCTCCCCAGGGTTACTCGCCCTGGACCCGCGCTCGCGCCGTTGGGAGCGATTGGCTCCCGCAGACTTTCAGAGGTATGACGTATTGTCCCAGTGAGACTCTCAGACGTCGGACCTATTGATTGCCCCAGTGAGACTGTCAGAGCGTCTGACCTATCGTCCCGGTGAGCCCGTAGATGGTCTGCTCTAGACCAGAGGTTGTCCGGTCTGCCCTAGATCAGGGGGTTTGTAGGGGTTCTCCCCCACATCTTTCGACAAGAGGGAGCTGAGAGCGCGCCAGCTGAACTGTCGCAGCGTGAGTCCCCTGGCGCAGCGGCTGCTCGTACGCGCTAGCCGCCGCCAGATGGGGCTGCAGGCTGCTGACCCTGGCCACCGCCCTGACCCTGCTGGCCGGCACCGGCGCCACCGTTCTGGGCCTGCCCACCGCCAGCTCCGCCCTGGGCTGCGCCGCCACCCTGGCCAGCTTGACCCTGGGCTGCGCCGCCGGCCTGGCCGGCTTGGCCCTGGGCACCGCCACCGCCCTGGCCTCCGCCTTGGCCACCTTGACCCTGGCCGCCGCCGCCCTGGCCGCCCGGCTGGACCACCTGGATCGGCGCGCCGTCACGTAGACCGTTCTGGCCGATGACCACGACCTGCGCGCCTGGCGTCAGACCACTGGTGATCTCCACCGAAGTGTCGTTGGTCATGCCCGTCTGGACCGGCGTCGCCACCGCGTGACCGTTGTCGGCGACGAACACGATCTGCTGGTTGCCCTGCTGCACGAGCGCTTCCTTGGGGATCAGCAGCGCATCTGGCTTCTGCTGGGCGACGATCTGCACCTGGGCGAACATGCCCGGCAGGAGCCGCTGGTCCTGAGTATTGGGCACGATCTTGACGTCGAAGGTGTGCGCCCGTGGGTCGCCCGAAGGCGCGATGGTCACGACCTTGGCCGGGAAGTTGACGCCCGGGTAGGCCGGCACGGTCAGCGTCACGTCCTGACCTGGCTGGACCGACGCCAGGTTGGCCTCTTCCACGGTGACGTGGACTTCCACACCCGTCGACGCCAGCGTCAGGATCGCGGTCGCCGGCGTCGCGTACGCGCCCGCGGTGACCGCCCGACTGCCGATGACGCCGTCGAACGGCGCCACGACCGTGGTCTGGTCGAGGTTGGCCTGCGCCAGCGATACGCCGGCTTCCGCCTGGGCCACGCCCGCGACAGCCGCCTGCATGTCGGCGTCCGTGTAGGCGTCCTGCCTGCCGACTGCAGTCTGGTACATCTGATCGACCACCGACTGCTGCATCGCAATATCCGTGTCGGCGCCCGGAATCTGCGCCTTGGTCAGCGCTTGCTGAGCCACGTTGACCGCGTCCTGCGCCTGCTGCACGTCCGTCGGCAGCGGGCCGCCGTTGAGCACGTCGAGCTTGGCCTGGTCGCTGATCTGCTTCTGCTGCGCGGCCGTTAGCGTGCTCTGGAGCTGCGCGAGCTGGGCAGCCTCGGTGCCGTTGTTGATCGCGTCCAGCTTGGCCTGGTCGGCCTTCAACTTCTGCTGTGCCGAAACCAGCGTGCTTTCAGCCGAAGATTGCTGCGATTGGAACGTGCCGTTGGTCAGCGAATCGAGCTTGGCCTGATCCGCCTTCAACTTCTCCTGCGTGCTGGTGAGCGTCGACTGCGCGCTGGCCTGCTGCGAGGCGATGGTGTTCTTCTCAGCCGCCAGGCGGGCCTGGTCGGTCTTGAGCTTTTCCTGGGCCGAGACCAGGTTGCTTTGCAGCTGAACCTTGGTCGCCGGCGGGCCACCGTTGAGCAACTGCGTCAACGCTGCCTGAGCTGAGGTCAGTTGTTGCTGGGACGCGCTGACGGCCGAATCGGCGGCGGTCTTGGCCGCGTCGCACTGCGCACTGCTCACAGTTGAACCCCCCGCAGTGAGCGCGCAGGCGCCCGTGGTGCCGCCACTGCTCGTCCCGTTGGGGCTGAGCGTGGGTTTGACAGGGTTCTTCAGCACGGCTTCAGTGGAATTGGCCGCGTCAATCGAGGCTTGCGCCGCGTCGACCAGTTGACGCGCGGCCTCGATCTGAGCATCCGGCGGCGAGTTCGCCTGATCGATCGCCGCCTGGGCGGCCGCCACCAGAGAGAGGTCGGCGTTGACGTTGCTTTGCAGGTTCTGCTGGTCGGCGGCCGTAGTGCCCGACAGGGCCGTCAGCGCCGCCTGCGCGGACTGGATCTGTGCGTTATCGGTGTCGACCGCGGTCTGCGCCGCTTGCAGGTCCGAGACGTTGGTTCCCCGCAGGTTGGCAAGGGCGGCCTGCGCCGACGAGAGCGCGGCCTTGTCGGAATCGACCGCGCTCTGCGCGGCCTGGATGTCCGATGCGCTCGAGCCGTTGAAGTTGTCGAGGCCCGCCTGCGCGGCGGCCACGGCGGCGACGTCCGCGTCGACGGCGCTCTGGTCAGCCTGGCGGGTGTCGTCGGTGGGTCCGTTCAACAGCGCCTGCAGCTTGGCTTTCGCCGCGTCGAGATTGGACTGCGCCGTCCTGACGTCCTCGGGACGGCCGGCCTCGAGCTGGACCAGCTTGATTTGGGCCTGCTCGAGCTGGGCGTTCGCGGCGGCCACGTCTTCGGGTCGCGCGCCTGCCTCGACCTGGGCCAGCTTGGCGCGCGCTGCCAGGAGGTTTGCCTGTGCCTGCTGCAACTGTGC
The DNA here is from genome assembly GCA_019247515.1 of Chloroflexota bacterium. GTDB lineage: Bacteria > Chloroflexota > UBA6077 > UBA6077 > CF-72 > CF-72. The sequence goes on from JAFAOS010000151.1 coordinate 4,676, forward strand.
GGGCAGCGCCCCCTGGTCGAGCGTGGCGAGCGTGTCACCCTTGTGTACGGCGCTGCCGACGTCGACGGGGATGTCGGTGACGATGCCGGACGTGCGGGGTACGACGTTGACCTGCTGTCCCGCCTGGACCGCCCCGGCGTAACTCAGGACCGTGCTGATCGGACCAACGCTGGCCGGCGCGGTGCGCACCACGAGACCCGCGCCGCCGGGCGGCCCACCCTGCTGTGCGGTGACTTGCTGGGGCGCCACGAGCACCGCGGAGGCCAGCGGAATGGCGATCGCCAGCACGAGCACGGCGACCGCCGAAAACGCGAGGGGTTTATTCGTAGTGATCCGGCGTAGAAGCGACAGCACGGTTGGCTACCTCAGCAGGCAAAAAAGAAGCACGGGCGCAAGGTCCGGTAGGTCCCCGACTGAATGTGAGTATCGCGGGGAACCGCCTAATGCGGAAATAACGACTTGTTAAGACGCTGCTAAATGCGCGGCGACGTGCCGTCGCAGCCTCTATCCAAGGGTAGTTCACCCGACTCATGTGTGCCTACCGGCCGCGGTGTGACGACGCGCGGCGCTGATCGTTGGAGACAAGCTAGCAACGGCTGTTTGGCCGCGAGAGGAGACTGCCTTGGTTTTCCGTGTTGTCGCCTGCGCCGCGATCGTCCTGAGTACGCTCTCGCTTGGCGTCAGCAGCGCCGGCGCGCAGAGCACCGATCCCCGCTTCTTCTCGCAGACCGGGTTTCGTGTCGACACTGATCCATTCTGGGATTTCTTCCAGCACCGAGGCGGCGTGCGCACCTTCGGCTACCCCGTGTCGCGCCAGTTCAAGCTCGACGGCTTCCCCGTTCAGATCTTCCAGCGCGAAGTCATGCAGCAGTGGCCCGACGGCAGCGTGCACACGCTGAACCTGCTCGATTCCGGACTGCTGCCCTACACGCGTATCAACGGCAGCACGTTTCCCGCGCCCGACCCGAGCATCGTGAGCGCAACTCCGACGCCCAACGACCCCGACTATGCGACGAAGATTGTCCAGTTCGTTCAGGACCAGGCGCCGGACATGTTCAACGGCGAAGCCGTCAACTACAACCAGACCTTCACGACTACAGTCACGTCACAGGACTCGCCAGACGCGCCAGCGTCAGTGCTGCCCTTGTTCGACCTCGACATCTGGGGTGCACCCACCAGCAAGCCCGCCATCGACCCGAACAACAACAACTTCATCTATCAGCGCTTTCAACGCGGCATCATGCACTACGACAAAAACTGCGGGTGTACCCAGGGGCTTTTGCTTGCCGACTACTTGAAGGCGGTCATGACCGGCAAGAACCTGCCGGCCGACCTGGCCGCGCAGGTGCAGGGCTCGAAGTACTTTCAGCAGTACGCCCCAGGCAAGCCCGGCAGCGTGGCGCGACCGAGTGACCTGCCCGGCAGCGACCTGAGCAGCGCGTTCGACCAGGAGCAGCCGCAAGCTGGCGCGACGGCGTCGACCTCGCCCTCGGGATCGCCCCAAACCAGCGGCAACTTTGCCTACGGCTTCCAGGTGCATATGTGGGATATCAACCAGCAGGCCAAGGGCTTCGTCGTCGGCGACGTCAAGCAGGCTGGCTTCAACTGGATCAAGGAGCAGATCAACTGGGACGCCATCGAGACCGCCGCCGGCCAGTACGACTGGAGCGAGCTCGACTCGATCGTCAACGCCGACGTCGGCGCTGGCCTCAACGTGATGCTCAGCGTCGAGGAGGCGCCCAGCTTCTATCGCAGCCCGAGCAGCGGGCTGATGCCGTCCGACCCCAGCAAGTTCCAGCAGTTCATGCAGACGATCGCCACACGCTACGCCGGCAAGGTCAAGGCCTACGAGCTGTGGAACGAAGAGAACCTGGCCCGCGAAGCTGGCGCCAGCAACATCGACCCGACGACGTACCTGCCGCTGCTCAAGGCAGGGCACGACGGCACCAAGGCGGGCGATCCGAATGCGATTACGTTCCTGGGCGCGCTCAGCCCGACCGGCGCCACGACGCCGGGCGTGTCGATGGATGACCTTGCGTATCTGAAAGCGCTGTATGCGCTCAACAACGGCGAGGCCAAGAACTACTTTGACGTGCTCGGCGCGCACCTGAGCGGATTTTCGAATCCGCCGGACTGCATGCCGTCGACGCCGCAGTGCAGCCTGTCCGGCGGCTGGAACAACGATCCGAGCTTCTTCGCCTTCTACCGCCTGGGCCAGTACCACGACGCGATGACGCAGGCCGGCGACGACGCCAAGAAGATCTGGCTGACGGAGTTCGGCTACGACTCCAGCACCGCGGCCGTCCCGGGCTACGAGTACTCCACCTACGTCACCGAGGACGCCCAGGCCAGGTACCTGGTGCAGGCGTTCACCCTCGCGCGCCAGACGGCGTACATCGGCGGGGTCATGGTCTGGAACCTGAACTACCAGGCAGTCGTGCCGCAAACGGACGAGAAGTGGGGCTTCTCCGTGCTGCGCCCGGACTGGAGCGCGCGGCCAGCCTTCACGGCGCTGGCGTCGATGCCGAAGGCGTGAGCCTCTGAACTAGAATCGGGGCGGCATGGCGTTCACGCTCGACGACCTCGATCGGATTCGGGTGCGCGTCGGCATGGGCACCAAGTCGCTCCGACAGATGAGCGACACCCAGTTCACCGCCTGGTTGCGCGGTCAGGGCGCCCGCGGCGACATCGGCGTGATCAAGATTCGGCCAGGCGAGCTGATGATCCCGATCGAAGAGCGCGTACGCGTGTTGAATGACCTGGAGCGCTCTGGCTTCTACATTCCGAACGTGATGGGCTCGCCCGCGGATGGCTCGCTGGCGGTAGACCGCGCGCAGCTGGAGGCGGCGCTGGCGCACCTGAACGCGGCGCGCGAGCACATCGAAGACGTGAGCGCCGCCGTCAACGAGCTTGGCGAGCTCGACCCCAGAGTGAACATGCGGGCGAGCGTCCACGGCCTGATGGAGCTGGTGGAGCTGCTGCGCGGCGCCTTTCTCCACGCGCTCAGCGAGAAGTAGGTGATTTTCTTGGAGGGTGCGCTCCCTCTCCCTCTGGGAGAGGCTTAATCAAGGGGTGAGGGCAACAGTATTCGGGCTCGTAAGTAGCCCTCACCCGCGCTTCGCGCGACCTCTCCCAGAGGGAGAGGTGGTCGAGGCATTGACCTCTCGATCGATCGCGCGATAGCAGTGGCGTAGTTCTTCTTCCAACTTCGCCCAGTCGGCTTCGGGGTCCTGTGAGTCGCCACCGGTGATCAGGTCCACGGTGTTGTTGGCCTTGACCCGCCATTCGGCGGACTCCTGCATCCGCGAGATCGGGAGCTGAAAGAGCTCGGCGTGCAGCGCGGCCATCGCGTCCACGAAGGAGGACTTGTCGGCCTCGCCCAACAGGCGGCGGTGTTCGATCCAGTAGCCGATCTCCAGGTCAGCCGCGCGGTGCGGATCGAACTCGAGGTCCGACCAGCGGCGCGCCATGCGGTAGAAGCGCCGCAGGTGATGGCGCACCGCCGCTTCTTCGTGCTCGACCGGCGCCCAGGCGATCGACGCCCGCGCAACGTGCATGGCGGCCACCACCGACAGTGGGAACGGGATATGAAACTGCTCCTGGTTGAGAGCCACCATCAGCCGGATCACCCGCGGCCAGTCGCGGTCGTAGTACGCGCGCCAGCCACCGGCCTCGAGCTCCGCGATGCGGTCGGCGTGGATCTCGACGCGGGTTGGCGAGGCGCTCACCCGCGCTGATCGCGCGCCAGCCAGGCGACGGCGGCGTCGGTCTGGCCGCTCGGCCGATATTCGAGGCCCACGCAACCGCGGTAACCCACGCTGTCCAGGTCCGACAGAAACTGGGCAATCGGCTGCTGACCGGTGCCAGGCTCGTGGCGACCCGGCACGTCGGCAATCTGCACGTGCTCGACCAGGTCCACGTACTCGCGCAAGAGCGCTCGTGCGTCGTCGCCCACCATGCCGGCGTGGTACTGGTCGAGCTGCACGCGCACGTTGGGAGCCCCGACGGCCCGCACCAAGTCCGCGGCGCACTTCACGCTGCGGATGTGGATGCCAGGAAAGTCGGTGGGATTCAGATTTTCAACCAGCAGCTTCACCCCGGCCGCTTCGGCGCGGGGCGCCGCCCACTGGAAGTTGGCCACCAGCGACTCGTGGGCGGCATCCGGTCCCACGTCCGGAGTTGGAATTCCGGACAGGACGTTCAGCCGCTCCACGCCAAGGCGTAGCGCAGTTTGCAAGGCTTCGTCGAGCGTGCGTTGGAACTCGTCCCGACGCGCCGGATTGCAGGCCAGCCCGCGCTCGCCCGCCTCCCAATCGCCGGGCGAAGGGTCGAACAAGACCAGGCTCAGGTGCAGATCGCGCAATTGTCGCTCGATGCGCGCGACGTCCAGCGAGTGGACGAACAGGATCTCGACGCGAGAGAACCCCGCGTCGGCGGCGGCGCGGAAGCGATCGTAGACGTCAAGCTCTGGCCAGAGCATAGAGAGATTCGCCGCGTACTTCGGCATCTCTATGCTCAGCTGGACTTCGATACGCTGACGCCAGCCGGCTCTTCCCAGAGCTTCACGAGCGCCGCCATGTCCTCGTCGGCAAGCCCACGCGCGTTCGCCTCTGAAAAGCGCTGTTCGGCCAGGCCGCCCAGCAGCAGCGGGATGCCCCCAGCGCGGGCTTCGTCGTGGATGAGTCCGAGGTCCTTCAGGATCAGCCCGACCGGCGTGGCTGGACTGAAGTCGCCCGAGATGAAGCGCGGCAGGTTGCGCGTCATCATCGTCGAGCCGCCAAAAGAGGTTCCGATCACGTCGAGCACGACCTGGGGATCGGCGCCAAAGCGCACGCCAAAGACGGCCGCCTCGGCGATGGCCGCCGTGTGGATGCCGACCAGCAATTGATTGATCAGTTTGACCACTTGACCCGCGCCGATGCCGCCGCACAGTCGGATGTTCTTGCCGAAAGCCTGCAAGGCGGGCAGGGCACGGTCGAAGACGGCCTGGTCGCCGCCGACCATGACCGTCAGCGTGCCAGCCTGGGCGCCGGCTGGTCCGCCGGAGACCGGCGCATCAAGAAAGTCGGACTGCCTGGCTTTGAGCTGCTCGGCGCACCAGCGGTTCAGGCCGGGGCTGACGGTCGAATGGTCGACATAGATCTGGCCTGACCGGGCAACCCGGGACATCTCACCAAAGACCAGCTCGACCGACTCGGGCGTCGGCAGGGCGGTCATGACCACGTCGGCCCGCTGGGCAACCTCGCTCGCGGAGCCGGCCGCGGTCGCCCCGTCGGCGGCGAGCGCGTCAATGGCCGCTTTCGAACGATTGAAGACGTGGACGGTGTGGCCAGCGGCGAGCAGACGCTGGGTCATAGGGCGGCCCATCTTGCCGAGTCCGACGAAGCCTACTTGCACATCACATATGGTATCGACCCAGACCCACCTCTCCCTCTGGGAGAGGTCGCGCGCAGCGCGGGTGAGGGCTACTTACGACACCGAATACTGTTGCCGTGACAAGTTGCCCTCACCCCTTGATTAAGCCTCTCCCAGAGGGAGAGGGAGAGGGAGCTGTGATCGTCCTCGGCCGGCCGCCCGCTTGAAATACCTTGCTCGTCAACGGGTGGCCTATGGCGTTGACGATGTAGCGCGAGGCCGCCATCACCCCGTCCAGGTCGACGCCGTGGCGGATGTGCAGGCCGTCGAGCAGGTACAGCAGGTCCTCGGTAGCCAGATTGCCGGCCGCGCCTGGACCAGCAAACGGGCAGCCGCCCAGGCCGCCGGCCGAGCTGTCGAATTTGGTGAGGCCAAGGTCCAAGCCGGCCATCACGTTGGCGACGGCGATGCCGCGGGTGTCATGGAAATGCAGCCCCCAGCGCTCGACCGGCGCGAGCTGCAGAAGGTCGTCCATGACGCGCGAGACGTCCGACGGCGTGGCCACGCCGATGGTGTCGCCCAGCACCACTTCGTCGACGCCAAGCTCGAAGACGCGTTCCGCCACGCGGCGTACCTGGGCGACAGCGACCGGACCCTCGTACGGGCAGCCAAAGACAACCGAGATATACGCGCGCACGTTCATGCCTCGTGGTCTGGCCTGCTCGACGACCGCGCGCGCGTCGTCGAGCGACTGGTCGATCGCGCGGTTGATGTTCGCGCGGCTGAAGCTCTCGGTGGCGGCCACGAACAGTGCGAGGTAAGTCACCCCGGCGCCGAGCGCGCGGTCCAGCCCGCGTGGGTTGGGAACCAGCGCCACGTAGCGGACGCCGGGCTTTTTGTGGATGGAACGGAAAACCGCGTCGGCGTCGGCCATGCGCGGCACGGCTCGCGGATGAACAAACGAGGTGACCTCGATCCAGCCAAACCCGGCCGCGGTGAGCAGGTCGATGTAGTGGACCTTGACCTCGGTGGGAATCTCGGCGGCTTCGTTCTGCAGACCGTCGCGTGGACCTACCTCGACGATGCGCACCTCCTGGACGGCCATCTACTCAACCATATTTGATTCGGGTGCGCGCAACGTCAGGAGCAGCGCGTCTCGCGACACCAGCTCTCCCTCACGGACGTGGACCTCCGCGACGGCGCCCGCGTGGGGGGCAGCCACCACGTGCTCCATCTTCATCGCTTCGAGCACCACCAGCGGCTGATTCTGGACTACCTGCTCGCCGGGCCGGACGCCGATCTTGACGATGCGGCCCGGCATCGGCGCGGTCAGCTCACCGCCGCCGCCAGCGGACCGCCGACCAGGGACGCGGTCTTCGACGCGGACAGGTCGGCCGCGCTCGAGCCGGTACGAGCGCCCGCGCCACTCGACGACCCGCATGTCGCCGTGGTCGAAGACGAGGACGCTGTCACCATCGACGTTGAGGCGCCGTTCGATCGCGGACAGCCGCACATGCTGGCTTTCCCCGTCGACGTCGACCCTCACCTGGCTCATGTCGCCTGGGACGGCGGTCACGCTCGCCCGGTGTTCGCGGCCCGCGCGCGTCCAGACCGCGGGCTGGGCCAGGCGCGCCTGTCGCCAACCAGTGCGGGCCCGCCATGGGTCGCCGACCACCGCGGGCGCCAGGCGATCGAGCGCGGCGACCGCGGCCAAGACGGGCAGCGGCACCTCGGCCAGCTCTTCGACGACGTGGTGTTCGGCGAGGAAGCGCGTATCCAGCTTGCCTTCGACAAACGCCGGCGACTCGAGGGTGGCCAGGAGGAGGTCAACGTTGTGGCGCACGCCGTCGATGCGCATGTCCCGCAACGCGCAGGCAAGCGTGTGAGTGGCTGCCGACCGATCCGCGCCGTAAGCGATGACTTTGGCCAGCAGGGAGTCGTAGTAGGGCGACACGGTGGTGTTGTCGGCTACCCAGGTGTCGACTCGGACCGAGTCCGTGTACTGGAACACGTCCACGGTGCCGCTCGACGGCAGAAAGCCGGCCAGCGGGTCTTCGGCGATCACACGCGCTTCGATGGCGTGACCCCGCAAGACGACATCGTCCTGGCTCAATCCCAGCGGCTCGCCGGCCGCGGCGCGCAGCTGCAGCTCGACCAGGTCCAGGCCCGTGATGGCCTCGGTCACCGGATGCTCGACCTGCAGCCGGGCGTTGACCTCCAGAAATGCGAACGCGCCATCGTCGTCGAGGAGGAACTCGACCGTTCCCGCGTTGCGGTAGCCCGCCGCGCGCGCCAGACGCAGCGCCGCTTGGCCCATCCGTTCGCGCAGCTCGGGGCCGACGGCGGGCGAGGGGCTTTCTTCGATCAGCTTCTGGTACCGCCGCTGGATGCTGCACTCCCGTTCGCCCAGGTGGATCAACGTGCCGTGGGCGTCGCCCATGATCTGCACTTCCACGTGTCGCGGACGGGCAACGTACCGCTCGAGCAGCACACGGTCGTCGCCGAAGCTGGCCCGCCCCTCGCGCCGCGCGGCTTCCAGCGCCGAGTCGAAGTCGACCGCGGCTTCCACGACGCGCATGCCGCGCCCGCCGCCCCCCGCGCTGGCTTTGATCAGGACCGGGTAGCCGATGCGGTTCGCTGCTGCCTGCAAGGTTTCAAGCGATTGATCGTCCGCGTGGTAGCCGGGCAAGAGCGGGACCTGGTGTTGCTCGGCAAGCGCCTTGGCGCGCGCCTTGTCGCCGAGCGCGCGCATGGCGGTGGGCGGTGGGCCGACCCAGACCAGACCCGCATCGACGACCGCCTGGGCGAAGTCGGCGTTTTCGGAGAGAAAGCCGTAGCCCGGGTGGACGGCGCGCGCGCCAGACTCCCGCGCGGCCTCCAGGATGCGCGCCTGATTCAGGTAGGAGTCGACAGCCGGCGACGCGCCGATGTGGACCGAACAGTCGGCTTCGGCAACGTGCCGCGCCCGAGCGTCGGCATCGGAGTACACCGCCACGGTGCCGAGCCCCAGGCGTCGGCAGGTGCGCATAACCCGAATCGCAATCTCGCCGCGGTTGGCGACGAGGACGGGGCTGAGCGTTTCAATCACCCGGTCGCCTGCGCGTGACGACCCAAGAGCGGAACAATTTCGTCACCCCTGGCGGGTTTGGCCGCGTCGAAGCGTCGGGGAACAATTTCACTACCCCTGGCGGGTTTGGCTGCGTCGAAGCGTCGGGGACATGCCACGTGACACCGACCTCGTCCTTCCCTGGGTCCCCTCTGGGGAAACAACTCTCTTGTCACATGCGGAAGACCCCGAAGGGAGTCTCCGGGATGTCGGCGTTGAGTGCCGCGGACAGGCCCAGGGCCAGGACCATGCGGGTGTCGACCGGGTCGATCACGCCGTCGTCCCACAGCCGCGCGGTGGAGTAGTACGGATTGCCCTCCGCCTCGTAGTCGGCCAGCGTCGGGGCCGTGAAGGCCTCGCGCTCGGCGGGCGTCATGTCGCGCCCCTCGCGCTGCAGATTGTCGAGGCGCACCTGCAGCAGCACGCTCGCCGCCTGCTGGCCACCCATGACGCTGATGCGCGCGTTTGGCCACATCCACAATTGCCGCGGCGAATACGCGCGCCCACACATGCCGTAATTGCCGGCGCCAAAGCTGCTGCCAATCATGACCGTGAACTTTGGCACCTGCGCGTTGGCGACGGCCATCACCATTTTGGCGCCTTCACGGGCCAATCCTCGGTTTTCGTATTCCCGACCGACCATGAAGCCGGTGATATTTTGCAAGAACACCAGCGGAATTTTGCGCATGCAACACAGCTCGATAAAGTGCGCGCCTTTCAAGCTGCTTTCGCTGAACAGAATGCCGTTATTGGCGATAATGCCCACGGGGTAGCCCATGATGCGCGCGAAGCCGGTGACGAGCGTGGCGCCGTAGCTGGCCTTGAACTCGTCGAGCTCGCTGGCGTCGACAATGCGCGCGATCACCTCGCGCGCGTCGAATTGTCGGCGCAGGTCGGCGGGCACGATGCCGTAGAGCTCGGTCGGGTCGTACCTCGGCTCGCGCGGCTCCGCGATCGGCCATGGCGCGTGTTTGACGGCCGGGACGTTGGCCAGGATTTGCCGCGCGATCGCCAGCGCGTGTCGATCGTCCTCGGCGAAGTAGTCGGCCACGCCCGAGATGCGCGTATGGACGTCCGCGCCGCCCAGCTCCTCGGCGGTCACGTCCTCGCCGGTGGCGGCCTTCACCAGCGGCGGGCCGCCAATGAAGATCGTGCCCGTGCCTTTGACGATGATCGTTTCGTCACTCATGGCGGGCACATAGGCGCCGCCCGCGGTGCACGAGCCCATCACCACGGCGACCTGGGCGATGCCGCTGGCCGACAGATTGGCCTGGTTGAAGAAGATTCGCCCGAAGTGCTCACGGTCGGGAAAAACGTCGGCCTGCAACGGCAAGAACGCGCCACCCGAATCGACCAGGTACACGCACGGCAGGTGGTTCTGGCCGGCGATCTCCTGCAAGCGCAGGTGCTTTTTGACGGTGATCGGGTAATACGTGCCACCTTTGACAGTGGCGTCGTTGGCGACAATCGCGACCTGCTTGCCCTCAAGCTGGCCAATGCCAGTCACGATGCCCGCGGCGGGCGCATCGTCGTCGTACAGGCCATTGGCCGCCAGCGGGGATAGCTCCAGAAACGGCGCGTCTGGATCGAGCAGGCAGTCGATGCGGTCGCGTGCCAGCAGTTTGCCGCGCGCAACGTGGCGTCGGACGGCTTCTTGACCCCCACCGAGCTTCACCTGCGCCAGGCGAGCCCGCAGGTCGGCGACCAGCGCCAGGTTGTGCTCGCGGTTGGCCGTGAACTCGGGACTCGACGGATCGACCCGCGACTCGACAACACTCACGCGCAATGAATTCTAAGATCAGGGTGTGCTTGCCGAGCCCCCGGGGTTATGGAGCGCCTTCACGGCGCGCGCCGAACTGCTCGGAGCCGTCGTCGTGCGCGCGGCTACCGAGGCGGGCGTCGTGGCGCTGATCCGCGAGACCGCCGGGGAGTTCGCCTGTACGCGGAGCGTCGAGGACAGATTCCCGGACGTTGCGGCCAGCGCCAGCGCGGCGGCGCAGCCCGATGTGGTCGGCGCGGCGGAGTTTGGCGTAGCAGAAACGGGCTCTGTCGCCGTCAACGAGCCTGCCAGCGATCGCGGCCGGTGTTTTCTGGCCGAGCGCCTGTGGCTGCTTGTCGGGCAGGATGCGCTCGTACCAGACCTGGATGCGGCGCTGCAGCGCATGGGCCAACTCATCCGCGCCGGCGCGCGCCATCCGTTACTGATGAGTGGCCCCAGCCGCACCGCGGACATCGAGCGCGTGCTGACCATCGGCGTGCACGGGCCGCGCGCGTTGACAATCGTGATCGTCGGCGGCGAGTCGCCCGGGCTATCCTGAGTGGGTGGACACGGACCTCATCGAGGTCGTCGTGGAGATCCCGCGCGGAAGCCGCAACAAGTACGAGCTCGATAAAGAGCGCGGGATCATGAGACTCGATCGCGTGCTGTACTCCTCTGTGCACTATCCGACCGACTATGGTTTCATCGTCGGCACGCTGGCGCTCGACGGCGACGCTCTGGACGCCCTAGTGGTCGTCGACGAGCCGACGTTTCCTGGCTGCCACATCGTCGCGCGGCCGATCGGCGTGCTCGACATGCGCGATGAAAAGGGACCGGATCAGAAGATCCTCGCGGTACCCATTGGCGACCCGCACTATGACGACATGCACGATATCGGCGATATCGGCAAGCACTGGCTGCTCGAGATCGAGAACTTCTTTCAGACGTACAAGGCGCTCGAAGACAAGTGGACAGACGTGGTCGGCTGGGAAGACGTTGGCGCGGCGCGGCGCGTCATCCAGGAGGCGCGCGCGCTGCACGACAACGGCCTGGAGAGCAGCGACCTGCCATGAAGCCGCCGTTGTGGCTATGCGCGTGGTGTGGGGGCGCCGCCGAAGACGAGGAGTCGCTGCGCGATCACCAGGAGTGGTGCCTGTCCGACGCGCGGGCCAACACGCAATTGCTGGAGGAAGTGGTGCGCCGCGACGGGGAGCTGAGCCAGAAAGCCCTGGTGGCCGCCGCCGCGCGCAAACGGCGACACGCGAGCAAGGGTCACCGTTAGCCGGCGATCGTGCGACCGAGCGCGGACAGGATCAGCTCCGCCGCCAGCTTGCCCGTGCGGTTCTCATGGTCGGCGATCGGGTTGACCTCGACCACCTCCATGGACGAGACCTCGCCCGTGGCCGCCAGCACCTCCATCGCCAGGTGCGCCTCGCGGTAGGTGAGCCCGCCCGGCCAGGGCGTGCCCACCCCGGGCGCCTCGAGCGGATCGACCGCGTCGATATCGAAGGAGATGTGGATGCCCCCGCGCCCGACGAGCAGCGAGATCGCCTCGTCGAGGCAGGCCTTCACCCCGCGCTGGTCGATCTCACTCATCGTGAACATGCGCACGCCAAGCTCGCGAATCGCGCGGCGTTCGCCCGCATCGAGCGTGCGCGTGCCGAACAGCACCACGCGGTGCGGGTCCAGCCCGCGCGAGGTCCAGCCAAGACGGGCGCCCAGGCCGCTCAGCCCGAGCATGGTCGCCACCGGCATGCCGTGCACGTTGCCGCTCGGCGTCGTCTCGGGCGTATTGATGTCGCCGTGGGCGTCGACCCACAGCACGCCGACGTCGCCTCGAGCGTCGAGCAGGCCCGCGACGGTGCCCATGGCGATCGAGTGATCGCCGCCGAGCACGAGCGGAAAGTTGCCTTTGCGACCGATATCCGCTACGCAGTTTCTGAGCGCGAGGCAGGCTTCTTCGATCAACTGCTCGTAGCGGGCGCGCGGCCAGCCAACGTCGCCGCTCTCTGGGCCCGGGACCGTCAGGTTGTGATAGTCGGTGACCTCCAGGCCCATCTCGAGCAGGTCACGCGCCAGCCCCGCGTAGCGAATCGCGTACGGGCCCATGTCGACGCCGCGCCGCCCCGCGCCAAGGTCCATCGGGACGCCGACGATACCGACACTAGCGGTTCGGAGGCTCTTCACCTTGTGCGTAGTTATAGAACCCGCGGCCCGTCTTGCGGCCGAGATAGCCCGCCGTCACCATCTGGCGCAGCAGCGTCGGAGCGGCAAATCTTGGGTCTTTGAATTCGTCGAACAGGATGTCGGCGATGTACAGCGTCGTGTCCAGACCCACGAAGTCGAGCAGCTTGAACGGACCCATCGGGTAGCTGGTGCCGAGCATCATGCCCACGTCGATATCCTCGCGTGAGGCAAAGCCCTGTTCGAGCATGCGAATGGCTTCGCACAGGTACGGGATCAACAGGAAGTTGACGATGAATCCCGCGCGGTCCTTGCTGACGATGATGCGCTTGCCCAGGCTTTCGCCGAAGCGTCTGGCGGTCTCGAGCGTTGCATCGGATGTGGTCAGCGCGCGCACGTACTCGATCAGCGGCATGATCGGCACCGGATTCATGAAGTGCATGCCGAGCACCTGATCCGCGCGGCGGGTCGCGGTGGCCATCTGGACGATCGGGATCGACGAAGTGTTGCTGGCCAGGATGGCATGCGGCGGACACACGCGGTCCAGCTCTTCGAAGGTGCGCTTCTTGATTTCGGCGTTCTCGGTAGCCGCCTCGATCACCAGGTCGCAGACGTTGAAGTCGTCCAGCGAAGTGGTGCCCATCACGCGGCCCAGGGCAGCGTCGCGCTCGTCCGGAGTCAGCTTGTTGCGCCGCACGGCGGTTTCCAGCGACTGCTCGATGCGTTGTCGGCCGCGAGCGACGAGGTCGGCGTCGATCTCACGAACGATCGTCGTGTAGCCGGCTCTGGCGCACACCTCGGCGATGCCGGAGCCCATCAGGCCGCAGCCGACGACGCCCACGCTGCGAATCTGCACGCGCGTGGAGTGTAAAACGTGCGGGCTATGACGATGGTGGCGGAGGCGGCCGCGCCACGCACGTCGCAGCAGTCGCTGGCGCGCCTTGATTGGCGCGCGCTGGCGCTCTCCGTCGGGGGCCTGTTGCTCGCGTTTGCCGCGCCGCCGCACCGCATGGACCTGCTGTTGATCGGCGTCGCGGCGAGCCTGGCCGGAGTCATCTGGAGCCCGTACGCCGGGCCAATTCTGATCGGCGCCGCGCTGCCCACCTTCTTCTTCACGCGGACTCTGGCGGGCCCGCTGTCGGTGACCCCACCCGGGCTGGCGCTGATCCTGAGCTGGGTGGCCATCCTGGTCCGCCATCGTCGTCTGCCGCTGCGCTGGCCGTCAGGTCCGTACGACGCGCCGCTGGCCCTGTTGCTGGTCGCCACGCTGCTCTCGCTGCTGGTCACCCAATACCCACTGCTCAGCGTGCGCGAGATGCGGGCGCTCATTCTGGAGCCCGTCCTCTTCTTCTGGCTGCTGCGGTGCCTGCCCGACAGCGACCGGTTTGCCCTGGCTGGCTTTGTGACCGGCGCGACGCTGACCGCGGTGGCCGCCGTGGCCCAGGGGCCACTCGGTATCGGCGGTACGGCGGTGGAAGGCGTCCTGCGCGTGCAGGCCTGGTATCCGTCGGCGAACCACCTGGCGCTCATGCTCGGCCGCGCCTGGCCCTTCCTGCTCGCGGGCGCGATGGCCTGGCGCCGCTGGGCCTGGGCGCCGGCGGCGATCGTCGGGCTGGGCTTGTTGCTCACGTTTTCGACCGGCGGCTGGCTCGGCACGCTCGCCGCCACCCTGGTCGTCATCGTGGCGTTGGGCTATCGCAAGCTGGCCGCGTGGTTCGGCGCGGCAGCCGCGGTGGTGCTCGTCGCCGTGAGTGGGCTGGCGATAGCCGGCGCACTGCCCGAGCGCCTGAACCCGCTCCGACAGACGGGTGGTTTTCGGCTCGACTTGTGGCTGTCGTCGCTGGAAATGGTGCGCGATCACCCGTTGCTGGGTGTCGGCCTGGACAATTTCGTGTACCTGTACCAGCAGCTGTATCTGCGCGAGGGCGCCGCCGCCGAACCGAGCCTGTCCCATCCGCACAACTGGATCTTCAATTTCTGGCTCTCGCTTGGACTCCTCGGCCTGATCGCGTTCGTCTGGCTGCTCGTGCGCTTCTGGCAGAACGCGCGGATCACGCTGCGCTCGATGGACCGACGCTGGCTCGTGGCCGGCGCCCTGGGGGCTATGGCCGACCTGCTGGTCCACGGCTTCATCGACAACAGCTACTTCCTCGTAGACCTGGCTTTCGTCTTCTGGCTGTCGCTCTCACTGGTCGTCGGTAGAATTGAGCGCACGTGAGCGTGAGCTTAAGGGCCCTTGTCACGGGTGGGGGCGGCTTCATTGGCTCCCACCTGTGCCGCCGTCTTCTGGCCGACGGCTGCACTGTTACCTGTATCGATAACTTCGCCTCCGGCCTGCGACGCAACATCGCCGGACTCCTCGACGACCCCAGCTTCCGCCTCATCGAGCAGGACGTCTCTGCCGAGCCACTACCCGACGATCTCCAGGCGGACCGCTACTACCACCTGGCCAGTCCCGCCAGCCCCAATCCGCACACACCCCGCAGCTATATGGCGCTGCCGCTGGAAACCGCGCTCGTCAACTCGGTCGGCTTGCGGAACGTGCTCGAACTCGCCCGGCGCAGGGGCGGCCGGGTGCTCTTTGCCTCGACCTCCGAGGTCTACGGCGATCCACACGAGCACCCGCAACGCGAGGAGTACTGGGGCAACGTGTCGTCGACCGGCCCTCGCAGTTGTTACGACGAAGCCAAGCGCTTCGGCGAAGCGCTGTGCATGATCTTCGTCCGCAGCTATGACGTCGACGTGCGGCTTATTCGCATCTTCAACACGTACGGGCCCAATATGGACCCCGAAGACGGCCGCATGCTGCCGAACTTCATTACCCAGGCGCTCAGCAATCAGGCGCTCACCATCTATGGCGACGGCCAGTTCACTCGGTCGTTGTGTTATGTGCAGGACCTGGTCGAGGGCGTTCTGGCGGTCATGGAGTCGTCGCGTTCGGACGCCGCCGGGCGCGTCTACAACCTCGGCAACCCCGAGGAGCACACGATCCTGGAGTACGCCAAACTGGTTCTCGAATTGATCCCTGCCAATAGGTCGCGCATCACCCACATGCCACCCGTGCCCGACGATCCCAGCCGCCGTCGGCCGGACATCACGCGCGCAAAGTCCGAGCTGGGTTGGGAGCCGCGTGTCGCATTGCGCAAGGGAATCGAAACGACGATCAACTACTTCCGCGAGGTGACGGCCGTTTCCTGATGGCGGCTCGGGTTGAAACTCGCGCCGCGAGCGGTGCGCTCAGCACGGATGCCCTCCGCAGGTATGCACTGGTCGGCGTGTGGGTGGCAGTGGTCGTCGCCGTCGGCGTAGCAGTGGCGCTGCCCGACCAACTCGAGGACGCGCTCATCGGCGTGGTCGCCGTTGGCGGAACGATTCTGACGTTCATTCAGCCGCTGGTCGGGGTGCCGCTGCTCTTGCTCGCGGTTCCGTTCGGGAGTCGGGCATCAACTACAGACGCCTCGACAGGGACCACGAGCACGACCACGACCACGACGGGCACCGACACGGCCGTGGGCGCGGCCGAGCTGGTCATCGCCTTGCTCACGCTTGCCTGGTTGGCGCGCGGCGCTCGCCGGCGGGAACTCAACATCCAGGCCGGCCCCATCGTCGTGGCGATCGTGGCCATGGTTGTGCTGGCGGCAGTGTCGATCGGCTACGCACTCGACGCGACGTCGGCGATCAAAGAGACGCTGAAGTGGCTCGAGCTGCTGCTGGCGCTCCTGATCGTGGTCGACCTGGTTCGCGATCCGAGCTCTGCACGCTGGGTCATCGCCGCCATGCTGGTCGCCGGCGCGGCCGAGGCCGCCTACGGCGCGATGCAGTTCTTCACCGATAGCGGCCCGGCGGCGTTCGACCTGCAAGGCGTGCTGCGTGCTTTCGGCCATTTCGATCAGCCCAATCCATTCGCCGGCTACCTGACCACGATCGTGCCGCTGGCGGTGTGCATGGTCCTGTGTCGCGCCAATCCGGCCGCATTTCGCTGGTTGGCGCTGGGCGCATCGGCGCTGATGATGGTTGGCATTGGCCTCAGTCAATCGCGCGGCGCCTGGCTGGGCGCCGGCGTCGCGGCGGCGTGCTTGATGCTGGCATGGAGTCGCTTCACGCGTCGCCTGCTGGTTCCCTGCGCGCTGGGTGGTGCGCTGCTGCTGGCGCTCGCTGTAACGGGCGCCCTGCCGGCGACGATCACCGACCGCCTGTCGCAAGCGATCGCGTATTTCGGCGTCTTCGACGTACGCACGGTTGAGGTCACAAGTGACAACTGGGCGGTCGTGGAGCGCATGGCTCATTGGCAAGCTGGTTGGTACATGTTCCTGGACCATCCCTGGCTTGGCGTTGGCGCCGGTAACTACGCGCAGGCCTATCCGGCCTATTACGTGAGCAGCTGGGTCGAGCCGCTTGGCCACGCCCACAACTACTACATCAACATGCTGGCGGAGCTTGGCGTGGTTGGCGGCGGCCTGCTGCTGACGCTGCTGGCTCTCATCTATCGCCAGCTCGGAGGAGTGCTGGTGCGATCCGAAGCGCAATCAGGCACGTTCTGGCGCGCGGTCCTGGCGGGAGTTTTCGGCGGGCTGGTCGTGTTCTGCGTGCACAACCTGTTCGACAGCCTGTTCGTCCACAGCGTGAACATCCAGATCGGCGTGCTGCTGGGGCTCGGACTGGCCGCCACCCGGTATTTGACCGCGGCGCGGAGCGCCACGTGAGCGCTCAGGTGTCCCGCACGGAAGTCGCGGAGACTGAGCCCATCGAGGTCAATACCGTGGAGACGACGCCGGCCGCGCCGTCGCTCAGCCAACGCTTCTTCAACGTCCGCACGCTGCTGTCGTTCGGCCTCGGCTTCGCCATCCTCGCCTTCCTGTTCACGCGGGTGCAGATCGACGTCGGAGCCATTGTCGACCGCGTGCGGCAGGCCAACGTGTGGCTGCTGGCGGCGGCGCTGGTGGTCTTCTACCTGACGTTCCCGATCCGCGCGGTGCGCTGGCGGCGGCTGCTCGACAACGTCGAGGTCAGCACGCACGAAGAGGGCGGTCGCCGGCTGGGCACTGCTGGCCTGTCGGAGATCATGTTTCTGGCCTGGTTCGCGAACTGCATCGTGCCCGCCAAGCTGGGCGACGTTTATCGCGCGTACTTGCTGAAGCTGAACGTCGGCGTCTCGTTCTCGACCACGATTGGCACGGTCCTGGCCGAGCGCATCGTCGACGTCGTCATTCTGTTTGCGCTCATGCTCGCCGCAACGTGGCTGTCATTCGGCCAGGCGGTGCCCGGCGACGTGTTGACCGTCATGCAGCTCGGCATGGTCCTGGTGGTGGCGGTCGTCATCGGTCTGATCTCGATGCGGCGGCTTCGGCCGCTGATCGAGCGCGTGCTGCCCGCGCGCTTTCACGCGCAGTACGCCAAGTTCGAGCACGGCACGTTGAACTCGTTCCGCGGCATTCCCGTCCTGGTGGTGTTGACCGTTGTGGCGTGGGCGGCCGAGGTAGGCCGGCTGTGGCTGGTGACGTTGTCGCTCGGACTGGGCGGCATCTCGCAAAGCGTGATCGTGTTCGTGGCGCTGGCGGCGGCGCTGATGACCACGCTGCCGCTGACCCCCGCCGGCCTGGGCTTCGCCGAAGGCGCGATCGTGGGCGTGTTCCTGCTGGCCGCCAAAGCGGGCCTCGCGCCAGGTGTAGACGAGCACGCCGCCGCGAGCATCGCCCTGCTGGACCGCGGCATCAGCTACTGGAGCCTGATCGCGCTCGGGCTCATCGTCTACCCCTTGAGCCGAAAGAAGTAACAACATTCATTCCCCAGAGGGGACCCCATGGTCGAGCCCGCGCTTTTCGCCACAAGGGGCACGCTGCGCCAGCAGGTCGGTGAGATTCCCGTGCTGCCGCAGATCGATCACCACGCCATGGGGTTGTAGGGGTCTCCCCTAGCCATCGACAGGAACCAAGCCGTCCGCCGTTCCGCTCCGCTTACACATTGCGGGCCCCCTCTGGGGTATCTCTCTCTTCCGTACACTCTTGCCGCAAGAGAGATGCGGATTGCGATTGACTATTCCGCGGCGGTTAACCAGCGCGCGGGGATTGGGCGGCTGGTCCGCAACCAGGTGCTCGCGCTGGCCGAAGTCGACCATGACAACGACTATCGACTGGTGTACGCCCGCCCGAACCGCGGCAGCGTGCCCCAGTTCCCGCCCGCGCGGAATTTTGTCAGACGCGAATTCGGTCTCGGCGAGCGCTGGCTGACCATCCTCTGGCATCGCGCCAAGTTGCCCGTGCCTGCCGACTGGCTCAGCGGCCCCGTCGACCTGTACCACTGCCCGGACTTCGTCCTGCCACCACTGCGCCGCGCGCGCGGAATCCTGACCGTGCACGACCTGGCGTTCCTGATGCGCCCGGACTGCGCCGACAGCCGCCTGCGCGCCTACCTCGAAGAAGTCGTTCCGCGCTCGGTCAGACGCGCGGACTTCATCATTGCCGACTCCGAAAACACCCGCAACGACCTGGTCGTGCTCCTCGGCGTGCGCCCCTCGTCGGTCGCGGTGGTGCCTGGCGGCGTCGAGGAGCGTTTCACTCGCGTCACGGATGAAGACCAGCTGCAGAACGCCAGACGCAAGCTGGGCGTGGGCGACGAGCCCTTCATCCTGGCCATCGGCGTGATCGAGCCGCGCAAGAACCTGAATCGGCTGATGGACGCCTTCGCGATGCTCAAAGAGCGCGGCAACGTGCCGTCAAATTTGAAGCTGGTCCTGGCCGGTGGCAAGGGTTGGCTGTACGACGATATCTTCGACCACCACGCCGACTCGCCGGTGCGCGACGACATCCTGCTGCCCGGTTTCGTCTCCGACACCCTGCTGCCCGCGATCTATTCCGCGGCTGAAGCCCTGGCATTTCCCTCGCTCTACGAAGGCTTCGGACTGCCGATCCTCGAGGCGATGGCGTGCGGCACGCCCGTGGTTGCCTCGCGCGCGTCGTGCCTGCCCGAGGTCGCCGATGGGGCGGCGCTGATGATCGACCCGAACAACGTCGAAGGGCTGACCGGCGCGCTCGAGCTCGTGCTGCTCGACGCCGACCTGCGCGCGCGTCTCATCGCCCAGGGTCTCGAACGCGCGGCGCAATACACCTGGACGAAAGCCGCCGAACAGCTTCTGGGCGTCTACCGCGCGGTGGCCGCGACGTGAGAATCGGCATCAACGCCCTTTTCTTGCAAAAGCCCACGTCGGGCATGGGCCAGCACTTGCTCCACCTGCTCGAAGGCCTGGACACGCTGGACGAAAAGGACCAGCAGTACATGCTGCTCGCCCCCCGCTTCCGCCGCGCGTACACCGTGCGCGCCCCGCAGTTGTCGGACCGATTTCGCGAGGTGGAAGTGGTCAGCGCGCTGGCGCGCCTGGGCGAAAACGTGGAGCAGGTCTACTGGGAACAGATGGGCATCGTGGCGGCCGGGATGCGCGAAAAGATCGACCTGCTGCACTGCCCGTACTGGTCGAACCCGGTGTGGTCGCCATGGCCGACCGTGGTCACCGTACACGACGTCATTCAATTCGTGCTGCCAGAGTACGCCTGGCGCAAGATCAGCCGACTTTACTTCGGGATGGTCTCGGTCGCCGCGCGGCGGGCGCAGGCCGTGATCACCGTCTCCGAATGCTCGAAGCGGGACATCATGAAGATCATCGGCCTGCCCGCCCAGCGAATTCACGTGATCGGCAACGCCGTGGACCCGAGCTTCCACCCCGTGCTCGACGCCTGGTTGCTGGCCAACGTCCGCGAGCGCTACGGCATCGCGCCGCGGTTCCTGCTGTATTTCGGTGGCTTCGACCTGCGCAAGAACGTGCCGCGCATCATCGAAGCCTATGCGCTACTGCCTGCAGACCTGCGCCGCGAGTATCAGCTGGTCATCGCCGGGCGCTACCAGCACCTGGGCCACCCGTTGTATCCGGACCCGCGCGAGACCGTCCGCCGGCTTGGTCTCGAGGGCTCGGTCATCTTCACCGGCCAGATCCGCGAGCAGGACAAGGCCGCGCTGTACAGCGCCGCGACCGTGTATATGTTCCCGTCGCTGTACGAAGGCTTCGGGATGACGGTCCTCGAAGCCATGGCGTGCGGCACGCCCGTCCTGACCTCGAACCTCTCGGCGCTGCCGGAAGTGGTCGGCGACGCCGGCGCGCTGGTGGACCCCTACGGCGCCGAGGCGATCAGCGACAAACTGGCCGAGCTGCTGGAGAGCCAGTCGACCCGCGAAGAGCTGTCGCGCCGTGGGCTCGAGCGGGCGCGGCACTTCACCTGGCCGCAGGTCGCCGAACAAACCGTCCGCGTGTACAGGGAGATCGCCAGCGCGGCATGAGCCTGCGACGATGCGGGTTCTGATCGTTTCGAAGATCCTCGTCGTGGCGGCCTACCGCCGGAAGCTGGAGGCGATTGCCGCCCACCCTGCCGTCGACCGCCTGGTAGCGGTCACGGGTCCCGAGTGGCGCGAGCCAGGCGGCCGACACGTCGGGTTCGAAGTCGGCCGCTCCGGCGGCGGCTATGAGATGCGCGTCGAGCCGATATGGCTGAACGGCAGCTACCACCTGTTCGTGTGGCCGCGGCTGATCCGTGTCCTGCGCGACGTGCAACCGGACCTGGTGCACATTGACGAGGAGCCGTACAACCTGGCCACCGCGCACGGCACCTGGGCCGCCAGTCGCACGGGAGCGCGCTCGTTGTTCTTCACGTGGCAGAACCTGCTGCGCCGCTATCCGCCCCCGTTCCGCTGGTTCGAGCGCAGCGTCTTCGCCCACAGCGCCTTTGGCATCGCCGGCAGTGGTGAAGCGCTGCGGGTGTTGCGCGCCAAGGGTTACTGCGGACCGAGCGCGGTCATTCCGCAGTTCGGCGTTGACCCGGAGCTGTTTTCACCCGCGGGCGTCACACCAGACGGACCACC
>JAFAOS010000154.1 GCA_019247515.1 Chloroflexota bacterium
CCAGCAGCGCCAATCCCAGAAGCGCCCCCAACACGAACCCTAACAATCCGAGGAGCAGGTGCACAGTTGTTCTACACCCAAGCTACCTCGCCACCCGAATTGACCAGAATAGTCCAACGGTTAACAACTGGGAAACGGATCGTAGACGATCCATGACCAGCCCGGAGATCAGGGGCCCCTGCGGAGCGTCCGCATCTCGTGGTCGGCCTCTCGGCACGCTGGCAATACAATGAAGCAGCAAGCTGGACCATGCAGCCCCGCACCGCCGACCAGTCCCCACCGAGCACGGTTTGTCCCACGGCCATTGACGTTCGTAACTTCAGCTTCTTTTACGACGCGTTCCAGGCGCTCGACGGGATCAACATGAACATCCGCGAGCGACGCATCACCGCGCTGATCGGTGCGTCGGGCTCGGGCAAGTCAACACTCCTCCGGGCGATCAACCGCATGTACGACAATACGCCAGGCGCGCGCAGCGAAGGTGAGATTGTGTTCGATGGCGAGAACATCCTTCAGGCAACTAACCTCGTAAGTCTTCGCAAGCGAATCGGCATGATCTTTCAGCGCTCTACCGCGTTCCCGATGTCGATCTTCGACAACATCGCCTACGGATTACGTTTGGCCAGTCAGCGCTGCCCGGAGAATCAGATCAAGACTCGTGTCGAGCAGGTGCTCACCGATGCTGGCTTGTGGGACGAAGTCAAGGACAAACTCGACAAGTCCGGGCTGTCGCTGTCTGGCGGACAGCAGCAGCGGATGTGCATCGCTCGGGCGGTGGCCGTCGATCCGTCGGTGCTGCTCATGGACGAGCCATGCGCGGCGCTGGATCCGATCTCGACAAATAAAGTCGAACAGTTGATGCGCGCATTGCGGGAGCGGATCACGATTGTCATCGTGACGCACAATATGCAGCAAGCCTCACGCGTTGCTGACTTCACAGGCTTCATGGACATGAATGTCGAGACTGGGGCCGGGCAGTTGGTCGAGGTCGGCGAAACGGACCAGATTTTCGGTCACCCACGCGACCAGCGCACCGCGGCATACATCTCCGGCAAATTCGGCTAGCCGGCCTGGCCGGGAGGACAAACCGATGAACGCGCCCGTTGGCGACCTGGGATCGCTGCGGGACGCTGACGAAGCGCCCAGTTTTGACCCGATCGCGAGTCTCAGTGTGTGAAAGGAGCTTTCCAGCGCACCATGAGCTCGCAACAGGCACAAACCCGCGCCGTTGAGGCAGGCACAACCACGGGCCTACTGGCTCACAAGCACGCCGTAATCTTCGGCGCCGGCGGCGCGATTGGCGCCGCGCTGGCGAACGAGTTTGCCGCGCAAGGCGCCACGCTGTCTCTGTCTGGACGTCACACAGATTCACTGAGTGATCTCGCTGAAGTGGACGCGGAAAACGAGCCGCAAGTCATTGACTATCTGGACAAGATCGCGGACGCCCGGGGCAACATCGATATCGTCGTCAACGTGACCGGTCCGCGACCGCAAACGTACAGCAACGGTACGCCGGCACTGCAACTCCCGCTCGAGCAGTTTATGGTCCCTCTCAACACGCTCGTTCGGTCGCAGTTCGTCACCGCGCGCGCGGCGGCACAACACATGGTCCGCCAGGCATCGGGCGTGATTCTGTTTGTAACAGCGTTGCCGGCACGCGGCCGGCCAAATGTGAGCGCAATTGGCTCGGCGTTCGGCGCCATGGAATCGCTTGCCAGATGTCTGGCGGTGGAGTTGGGACCATCCGGCGTGCGGGTGCTGGGTATCCGATCGGCCGCGATGGTCGACACGCCCACCATCCGGTGGGGTTTCCTGGCTACCGCACGAGTCCTCAGCGTTTCCGAGCAAGAGGTCATCACCAACGCTGCACAAGCCACACTCTTGAAGCGGCTTCCCCTGGCCGCAGATACCGCGCGTTTGGCCGCGTTTCTCGTTTCGGATGCGGCTCGCACCGTGACCGGAACAATCGTGAATGCCTCCAGCGGCAGCATCGTCGACTGAGGCACAATCATCCCTCGGAAGAGGGACAGAAATAGTGGCGTCAGTTCCAGCGGACCCGCGGCAAGATCAACTCGCCGCCGCGCTCGCCGGCGATCAGGACGCCTTCGGCGCGCTCACCGACCGCTACCGGCGCGAGCTCCACGTGCACTGCTATCGTCTGCTGGGCTCGTTCCAGGACGCCGAGGACGCTGTACAGGAGACGCTCATGCGCGCCTGGCGCCACCTGGCGAGTTTCGAGGGGCGCAGCTCGTTCCGGGCATGGCTCTATCGGCTGGCCACGAACGTCGCGCTGACGCAGCGGAACCGTCCGCGCATCGTGACGCAGCCGTTTCCCCAGGTGCTCGCTGACGCGGCTAGCAGCAGTAGCGAGCCGGCGATTCGCCTGAGCCCCTACCCGGACGCGCTCCTGGACGAGCTGACGGCAACCTCGGGCGATCCGGCTGCCGAAATCGAGCTTCGCGAGAGCGTTCAGCTGGCGTTCCTGGCGGCGGTACAACTGCTGCCGCCGCGCCAGCGTGCCGCGCTGATCCTGCGCGACGTGGTTGGCTTTCCCGCCGACGCCGTCGCAGAAATGCTCGAGTCCACAACCGACAGCGTCAACAGCGCGCTCAAACGCGCGCGAGCGACGCTGGAGCAGCAACGGACAGCTGGCCGCCTGACTGAGCGGCGCGCGGCACCAACAGACGAAATTGCCGCGTCACTGGTGCGGCGCTACTCCGAAGCCTGGCAGGTGATGGACGTGGCCGGGCTCGTCGGCCTGTTGGCTCAGGACGTCGTGTTGAGCATGCCACCGCTGCCACTGCGCTACGTCGGGCGCGAGGCTGCCTTCCAGTTCTTCGCAATGCTGCCGAAAGGGCCAGTTGATCGGTTCCGCCTGGTAACCACGCGAGCGAACCGCCAGTCCGCCCTCGCGGTCTACCGTCATGACGCGCAGGACGGTACCTATCATGCCTGGGGTATCTGGGTGCTGACCGTGGACAGAGACGTCATAGCCGAAGTCACCGCGTTCGTCGATCCGACCCTGCTGCCGCGGTTCGGGTTGCCCGAAACGACGTAACTCGTCCTACCTGTCCTTCGCAGCCAGGTTGCTTTGCGGCGCAACCGAATCGACGCCACCCGCGTCGTAGCCTGTGAACAACATGACCGAGCCAATCCAGGCCGTGGGAGCGGGCGCTATTTCCCCGACAGAGTTGTTTGATGGGCGACCGGGCTCGGGGCGACGGGTTGACCTGCGCGCTCAGCTACCGAGTCTGCTGGTCAACGCGTTGGCCCCGTTCCTCAGCTACCAGGTGCTCACGAGTAGCGGCATCGCGTCCACGCAAGCGCTCACCATCTCAGCGTTGTTCCCGATCATCGGTATCGGAGTGGGTTTCGTGCGCTCGCGACGCGCCGATATCATCGGTCTGGTATCACTCGCGTTCATCCTCGTCGGCGTCGCGACCAGCGTCATTTCCGGTAATCCACATTTCATTCTCATCAAGGAGTCCCTTCTCACCGGAGTATTCGGGGCGGCTTGGCTGGTGTCGCTGCTGCTGTCACGTCCGCTTATGTTCTATTTCGGTCGCCAGTTTTCGTCCGGTGGCGATCCGGCTCGGGCCGCCGCGTACGAGAGCATGTGGCAATATGAACGCTTTCGCTCGGTGAACCGCAACATGACGGTCGTCTGGGGCGTCGTTTACCTGTGCGAGGCTGGGCTCCGCGTCGGGCTCTCGTACGTACTGCCGATTCCGTTGTTTCTGATCCTTTCGCCGATCCTCGCAATTGGAGTGACAATCGGCCTCATTTCGTGGACACTGGCGTACGCTCGTCGCTCCGCCCGTCGAGGTGCCGAGCAGTTGGCGGCAGCGTCGGGCCAGTTCCGCGCCGCGGCCTGACTCCCGGCGCGCTAGTCGTCGCCGCCGGTCCGTACTCTGGTGCTCAGATCCTCGATGCGCTGGTTGCTGTGCAAAGTGATACGACCTATCGTCCGATAGTCTCCGAGACCGTTCTTCGGTTTCGGCGTGTGATAGCCCGCGAAGAACACGTTCAGCACATTTTCGTCGGATAGCGTAGCGCTGGGTGCGTACACGCGACCCGCGAAGAAACCGCTGGTGACGCCGCCTACGGCTGGGGTTGTCGGCACAGAGACGGGCGACCCGCTGGCGCTGAACGCGCCGCTGGCATCAATGGTGACGGTGTAGGGACTGGCAATAAGCACCGGATTCTCAAGCCCATTGACTATGGTCCAGTGAAGCAGGTCACGCGACTCGGCATAGCCGATGTAGCGGAACGCGTCGGAATCGCCATCGATGCAGCTGCCGCCCGAGAACAGCAAACCGAAAGTGCCGCCCTGCAGCTTGAGAATGGTCCCTGCCGTGGCCAGCCAGCGTGTGCCGGTGGCGCTGACCGTCGTGGGATCGTTCAGGCCCTGCAGAATGCCCAGATCCGTGAAATGGATGCCATCGGTGGTCTGGGCGAGGCGCAGGTGGGTGATGTCATCGTTGGTGGCGGTGCCGAACGGATTATTGGCGTAGTACGGTGCCCATGCAGAGGTGCATTGCTGAGCTGCTGGGAGCGCGGTTGGTGCGGTGTTGTCACCATTGAGGATTTTCTGCTCGTACACGATCTTGACGGGCGAGCTGCCGGGAACCACCCCCAGAATGCCATCGGGATCCAGCAGACCCGAGGTGTGATTCTTGATTTCGGGCTGGCTGGTGGTCGAGTCGGTCGGACCGTCGTCCATCGCTGGAGCGCCGTTCAGCGGCTGAGTGCGCGTCGGCGTGAGCTCGTGAATATACAGGTCGTCCGAATCGATGTGGTTGACGGCGCGGTCCAGTGTGTACAGGTAGGTGTGGCCGCCAATCGACATGACGAACTGATGCCCCTGTCCGTCGTCGTCGCCGTTGTCGTCGTTGTTGCCGCTGACACTGTCCGTCTCGCCGTCCGGTTCCTTGTTTGCCTGGTTGGGACACGTCGTTCGCAGTTGGAGTACTTCCTGCTGGAACTTCCATGTACGTCCGCCGTCGTCAGAGGATGCAGCGACGACCGCTTCGTCGATGTCTTTCGGGCGATAGTCGAAGTAGCCTTGCAGTCGGTCACCGGTGCCCGTAATGAAGGGGAAGTAGTAGGGCTCCATGCGCTCGCTGCCAGGATTTGGTACCTGTTGGCCATTGACACAGTAGCCAGCTGACTTCAACCCGTTGGCGGCGCCCGATTGTTCGAGCGTCCACGGCCCGCCGGTTACCTACGTCTCACCCGGTGCCTCTACGCGCTCCCAGTTTACGCTGTCGAAATCCGCAAAACTTGTCGTCGCCATCGCGAAAACAACTACCGCAACAATGCCCGGCATGAGCTTGTTCATCGAATGCCCTCCCTTTGGATTGGACTGGTGCAGCGCATCGTCCTGGTCGCTCCAGCCGCTAGTCGAGTCCGGGCAGGACCCGTGTGCCCTCGATCTCGACCGCGCGTAGCGCCCGAGGGTCCAACCCGAGCAGGTGCAGGATCGTGGGCGCGACCTGCGTTGTCTCGACCCGCTCGTTCGAGGAGCCAGGTTCCACCGTCCCTGGCGCGTACACCAGGATCGGCACGTCCCGGTCGGCCGGATTGTCGCCACCGTGCTCGGCCAGCTTGGCCGAACCCGTATAGATGACCCCGACCTGAACGCGGCCGAACACATCGGGATGATGCGGATCAGAGACGGGCACACCGAAGAAGTGAGCAGACTCCTGGCCTGCGTAGATTTGCGCCAGACCTGAGTGCGGGACCGTCACGGTCGAGCCGCTGACCGTCTGGGCAGGCGCGTCGTGGGTCCATAGCCAGTTTTTGACGAAGTCAGCCGCGCTCTGTGAAGTGTCCGAGAGGTAGCTCTGCCACAGGTCGTCGTCGGTGCCGGCGACGATCAGTTTTGGATTGGATGGATGCGAGGTGTGCCACGCGTTGTTGATGGCGGTGATGATCGGCCCGTCCTGAATCCGCCGCACCAGGTTTGGATCCTGCGGCGACTGACCGTGCTTGGCGGTGATGATGATCGCCGTCGAGTCGCTCAGACCTTCCGCATGGATCTCGTCGACCATCCGCTCCAGCTGGTTGTTGACGTCATCCAGTGCGCTCTGCAGCAGCGGCCCAGGTGTGGTCGTCCCCGGGAAGTAGCCGCCCATTTCGACTGGGCCAAGCGTGTAGTTGCCGGCGGCGTCGGGGCCACTCAGCTCGCCCGGCGAGTCCAGCTTCTGGGCGACCGAGACGGTCTGGAAGTTCATCCCGAGGATCGACGGCGTGCCGCTTCTGGTGACACGGCTGTGGTCGAAGCCGTCAATCTCGTTGATGATTGCCTGGACCTTGTAGCCGTCGTACTGCTTGGTGGCAGCGTCGTCGTGTGCCCAGTCCGAACCATCCGGGTACGGCTTGCCATTCGGCTCGACGGCGTTGGAGTCGATCTCGGGTGCGAAGAGGTCGTCGATGCCGTGCCCTGACGGGCCGTTGAACGACTCGTACACAGGGTGCTTGTCAGACCACGCGGTCCGCAGGCCAGCAGCCTTCGCGATCTCGAAGATGGTGTTGACGGCCAGATACGAATGCGGCGAGATCGGCTGGCAGGTGGTCGCGCTGACCGGGAATGTGCCCGGGTTCAGGAGGGTCTGCGGCGTGGCGGTCATGTTCATGATGAGCGCCGGGTTCTGGTCGATGCCGGCGATGTGTTGGCCGGCGTCCAGACGCGTCGCATCGAGGTCGTCGGGCGAATCGTAGATGACGTCGCCACCGGTCGGGCCAGTGCACCTGGTCGTGCCCGCCTCATAGACGTCGTGGTTGTACTCGACGTCGTAGTAGACGCCCGTCGTGCGCGGATCGCCGCCAGTCATGAGTGCAGTGCCGCCCGGGTCCGAGTCTGACGGATCAGACGTATGCGCGTTGCTGAACTCGGCACCCCGACGCGTGAGCTTGGCAAGCTCGGAGCTCGGATGCTTCCCGACGTACCACTCGAGATCCGACTGGTGCAACCCGTCCACGGAAATCAGCAGGACATGCTTGACCTGGTCCTGGCGGGCGGCGACGGCGCTTGCGGTCGAGAACACCACCGCTACTCCGACCAGCAATGCCGCGGCCGAGGTCGCGGCCTTGATATGCGCGTGTATTGGCATCAACTCCCCTTCTCGGAATTGGAAGATTGACCCTGGGCGACGGTGTCTCTCGCAGCAGGGCCGCGCGCCAGTGTAGGCAGCCACTCGACGCGCTGGACCACGCCCTCAGATCTGTTCAAGCCGAGTTAACCGTCCGTTGACAACGGTGGGCTCGCCGGCATCGAACGCCGGCTTGTGCTGGGCAACTCCGCCGACTGTCTGCGATCTCCAGGACGACCGCGGCTTGCGAGACCTGAAGGCGGCTCAGGTGCGCCTATGCACGCGTGATCGCAATCCGATGCGCGAGTTGCAACACCGCACAGCTATCTGCTCGAGGGTGCCGATTGTCAGTGAGCCTGATCTTCCCGAGCTCTGCTAGAAATGGTATCCGCTGTGTCGGCCGATATCCGGTTGATTTCCGACGTTTGTCCTGCTGCCGGCAGCGTCGGGAAAATGTAGTAGATCGCGATCAGCCCGTACACAAGCAAGCTCAGCAGCGGACTCACGAACGCTAACCCGATGCCCACCAGGTACGCGAGGTTGCCGATCGTAAAGCGCGGGATCGCCGATCGCGCGAGATTCGGATCCACCCCCTCGAGCGCCAGCTCGTGATGGCCCACGGCATACAACCAGATTCCGCCGAATGCCAGGCCCATGCACAGAAATACGACCCCGAGTAGCGCGGCCGCAGCCGGCGCGTCCTGCGCATCGGTGATCCACTGGCCGACCACGGCCGTCGGGAACGGGATAATGCCGATCACCAATAAGAGAACGAGGTTCAGGAACAGCAGCGGTCGGTCGACCCGCCTGACAAGGGCGAACATCGCGTGGTGGTTGACCCAGATGATCCCGATGGTCAGAAAGCTCACCACATAGCCGGCGTACGCGGGCCACTGTGCTGCGAGCAGCGCGAACAGCGGGCCGCCGCCGACGGGCGGCACGTGGAGCTCGAGCACGAGGAGGGTCGCAGCGATCGCAAAGACGCCATCGCTGAACGCCTCGAGCCGATTTGTCGACATCCCCGCAGGATGGATCAGGGAATGCCGCCGGTCGCGCGAGCAGCGAGCGACGCGGCGAATCTCGTCAAACTCGCTCCTACAGGCATCAACGCCTCAGACAGGTCGCCGCGGTCAACAACGATCCGTGCGCAAAACGCCTCCGCGTCGCGCAGGCGTTCTTCCAACACGAGCCACGCCGCATGCTGGTGAGGTAGGACATAGTCACTCTCTTAGAACAGCTCGAAGCTCGCGTGCTCGCCTTCGCACGCGCAGGTCCGCAGAACAGCCGCTCCTGTCCGTAGAGCTCCGCAAGGTGGTGCACACCGTCCGCGATGGAGCGATCCAGGTGACCGGTCGTCGCGAAGTCCTGGAGCTGCGGGACGATTTCGCCGAGCTCGACGGCTGGAACCGAGTGCACCATCGCTTCCTCCAGAAGCGGATCAGCGACGCCATTCCCTCCGGGCGTTCGAGGAACATGAAATGCCGCAGCGCGCGTTCGCCGAACGGCAGCAACGTGAGCGCGACGGTCGGTGGGTAGCGACCTGCTGGCGGCGGCAAGTTTAGACGGCTCAAATAAGGTGCGGCGCCGATGCTGGTGAGCAGGTTCTGGACAAGCGTCAGGTGCAGCGTCTCCTGGATGGCCACGTGGGCAATTGCCTGCCGCCAGCGGTCGACCGACGGGAGCTGCGCTTCGCTCCGCCCGTCGTCGACGGTCTGCTTCAGGGAAAACGCGGCGTACAGGTACTGACACATGATGGCGTGTTCAAGCTCGGCCGCCAGACACAGCATATAGATGAGCGCTTCGCGATGCTCGATGATGAACGGCGACTCGGGGGTAGCCCGCGTACCGCGCGTGGCCAGCACGTCGGCAAAATGCGCTTCGTCGGTCGGCACGGAGGGTCAAGTGCTCCGTCATGGACGCCATCCTAGACCAGCCAAGTGGTGTCCGAGATCACTCGAATGGACAGGATCGGGGCCGCCCATTCTGACGGCGCCGGCACGGTCCCAGCGCGGCAGCGTCCGCGAAAGGAGAGCCCGAAGCATGATGAGGCAGCCCGTTGGTGAAGTCGACCGGCTTGCATGTTTGCACTCCAGGTGGATGCCTCGTCCTTGCCGCCAGCGTTGTATCCCGCGCAGCGTGGCCCGTCTGCCGCGTTCCTTTTGCCGATCTGCCGCCTCGCTTTGCTGATCTGCCAGACCGTGATTGGGTAGGGGGCTAGCCCCCTGTCGCGCACGCCCAGCCGTGTTGAGACTGCTTCGCGTCGGACGTTCGATACACCTCAACATCCAATGAAACGGAGTCTCTTTCACCCATGAATCTCTTTCGAAATGCGCGCGCCGCGCTCGCCGCGGCGGTTCTCGCAGCCGGTGTGCTCGGAGCGAGCGTTGCTCCCAGTTTTGCCGCCGGCGTCGAATCGGGGCCCACGATGCAGCAAACCGTCACCTTGTTCACGTCGTATTCGTCAACCCAGGACCCGGCGATGGCATTTGATGCCCCCGACTCGACACTACGGTTCTGGGGCATTGTCTCGCCGAATCCCGGTTCAGGAACGGTGGTGATGTATGACGGGACCAACCCGATCGCCCAGGCATCTGTGAGTGACGGCCAGTTCTCGATAACGCTACCGGCGTTCACCGCGCAGACCCTTGACCTCGGTACACACTTGCTGACCGTCGAGTACACGGGCAACCAGGTGTATGCACCGAGCACCTCCCCGGTGTTCACGGAGGTCGTCCGCGGCCAACACTTCTGAGTCGAGTGAGCGTGCGGCTCAGTGCTGGGACACCGCCGATTGTCGACTGTCCCAGCCTGATGCCGCGCGGTCCGACCGCAGGTGAAGTCCTGTATGACGGTCACCGTATTTGAAACTTGACCCGGGGGCGGGCGCCATCGACATGGTCGCCGGTCCCCCGACATTCACGGCTCACGCGAGCCGACACGAAAGTTGGAGTGTAAACATGCACGCAAACAGCCTGTCACTGCTGCAACGGCAAGCGCGCCCGAACTCCAGTTGTTCTGGCGCGACCCGGACGCCTCCCTGCGAACGCGCGTGCGGAACCCCGACGCATGTGTTCTGGCGGGGCCAGGATGCCTCGATCATGGCCGTCCAACACCGTGCGCACGTACGCGACGCCCGCGGGCGCCCCTCGGCGATCGAGCGTCCCTCGCACGTGCTCCAGGGCCTGCTTGGTTGCTGCGCCATACTGCTGGCCGGTAGCCGACCCTGCGGTGGTCGGCAAGTACGACGTTCGGGGTGACCCGACCTCAACGGAGGTAATCACACGTGTTCAAGATTCAATACGACACCCAGTCCGCTCGAGCTTGGAGCCGACGCACATGACGTGGCCGCTCGAGTACTTCGCCGCGTGGCGCATGGCGGAACTGCGTCGCGAGGCGGCACACGACCGCCTTGCGGCCCTGGTTGAGCGCCAACCCAATGCGATCGCAAAGCTTCTGAAGGTTGTCGCGAGTCGCGTGTCCGCAAGGCTGCCACATGAGGAGGCAGCCGCCGCAACCGGGAAACGAGTCGTGCCACCCACGCGGCATTATCCCTACGGCTTTGCCCATGATCGGCCATAAGCCTGCTCACATGCGTACATCATCATCATGCGCATAGCGGTCATCGGCGCCGGGGCGATCGGTAGCGCCATCGGCGCGCTGCTCGGCCGCGCCGGACACGAGGTCACGCTGGTCGGTCGTCCCGCGCACATCGCCGCGATCCGCTCGGCCGGCTTGCAGGTCGACTGCAGCCTGGGTTCGTTCACGATCGCGCTCGATGCGACCGAGCGGCTCGAGCACCGCCCGGACATCGCCCTGGTGACGACCAAGACGCAGGACCTCCAGCACGCGGTGCTGACGAATCGGGCGGCGCTCGCGGGTGTCCCAGTCGTCGTCATCCACAACGGGGTTCGTGGCTGGGAACTGGCGACGGAGGTGCTGCCACCGTGCAACGTTTGGAGCGGGGTGACGCTCATGATCGCCACCTATCTGGTGGCGGGCCGCGTCAGCCTGGCGTCGCACGGCTGGTTGCTGATTGGCCGAGCGTCGGGCCCGGTCGATGCGCGGACGACCGCGCTGGCCGACGTGTTGAAGACGGCGCTGCCCACGTCGATCAGCAACGACATTCTGGCCGCCCAGTGGACCAAGCTCATTGTGAACCTGAACAACGCCGTGGGCGCGATGACCGGCCTGGACACCGCGGATGTTGTCGCCGACTGCCTGCTGTCGCGGCTGAGCATCGGCCTGATGCGGGAGGGCGTGCAGGTCGCCCAGCGCGCGGGTATTCGACTAGCATCGTTGCCCGATCTCTCCGCGACCCAGCTTCAGCTGACCTTACGCCTGCCGCTCTGGCTCGCGGTACGGCTGGCGGCGCGGAAGGCACGCAGCGTTCGCGTCGATGGCCAGGTGTGGGGCTCCACCCTGCAAAGTCTCAAACGTGGGCAACCCACCGAGATCGACTACCTGAACGGCGAGGTCGTCCGCCTCGGGCGACAGGTTGGAATACCAACACCGCTCAACGCACAGGTCGTTGCGCTCGTCCACGAGGTCGAACGCACCGGCCGCTACTTCCGCCACGGCGAGCTCCGCACCTTGTTGCCCGCTACTGGCTCAGGCCAGCTGGCGTTCGGATGGACGCCCGAGACGGTCGACCGTGGGGACCAGGAACGCAAGCCATCGCAGAGGTACAGCTCGTAACAGCCACCCGGGCCGGCTGCGACGAGTCCAATCTCGCTGTGGTCTACCCGGACGTCTTTGGCATGCACATCACGATGTCCGATGCCAGCAGACCAAACGCGTTCTCCAGCATGTCCTGATGTCATCTACT
>JAFAOS010000259.1 GCA_019247515.1 Chloroflexota bacterium
CGCCAGCTGCAGCGCGCCGAACACGGTGCGGAAGACGATGGTCTTGTGGTCTTTGACGCCACGCGGTCGGCCGCAGGTCGGGCAGGGCACGCGTAACGCGAGGAAGGCGGTGATCTGGGAGTTGAGAACCTGACGCTGGACTGCCAGTAGGAGCGCCTTGGCCTCATGCAGGCTCAGACCCAACTGCTCCGCCCGGTCGCACTCCTTGTCCAGTACGACCAGTTCATCGACGGACACTGGCTGGTCATCATCGGCGACAACCACGAGCTGAAGCTTGAACCGCAGCGCCATGTCTGTGCTCTCCGAACGGAATGATCCCGCCACGGTATCTGTCCCAAACTAACCAGCCGACAGCTAGCGCCCCCACTTTGTCATGCCCTCCCGTTCGACCCTGGTGCCGCGGAGGTCTTTGACGCCAGCGGTGCGCTGGGCCGGTGAGCCCGTAGCTCTGGTCATCGCCGCAGAACAATCAAAGGCCGCCCCAGAAGGGCTCGAGGTCTCCTATGAGCCACGGCCCTTCAGCCCACCAGAGCAAGTCCGGCCCAGCACGTTGGGCGCCGTGCTGGCGAGGGCGATCGCGGATTGGCCTAAGGTTGCTTGCACCAGCGCCAAGCCCCCGTTTGGAGTGCTCTCCCTGAGTCGGACCCCCAAAGGCGTGCGATAACGATCTCGCCGCCGAACAACGTGTTGAGCGCGCAAGTGAACGACGATCTCGTGTGCAGAAACGTTCGTCACTCTGCAACTCGCCGGGACACGACATAACAGTTGGTATGCGGGACCACCTGTCCGGTCGCACGGTTGCGACCGAGCTTAGCGCGGCCACGTCCGCAACCCACACGCCGCGCCGACCCATACACCGAACCTCCGCGTGGACAGTGCATCGCGGGGGCTCAAATGGACGTGTCGGTCTGCAAACCACTCGCTCGCTGCACGGGCGCAGACGCAACTATGACTCGGCGTTCCCCGCCGGCAAAGATGCCTGCGTGGGACTGAAGTTGACACCAATGCTGACACCAACCCGGCGCGAAAACATGCAACGGCCGGCGCACAACCGTGCTGATATTCATCTCAGAAACGATCCGGCGCGACGCGACGCGATGCCTCTATTCGAATCCCTGCTTCGGCACTCGTGATGCACGCGCGTCGACGCCAGTGGTGCTCTCTGCGCGCCCTGTACTCCTATGCTGGGCTTTGCGGCTCACTGGCTGGTAGTGGCTCGGACGGACGGCCGCTGACCTCTGACGCGCTCGGCATGGCAACTCCTTGCGCCTTGTCCTGCGCCTTGCCGACGAAGCCGCGCACCTGATCGCTGTCGGCCATTTGATTGACCTGCTGGCTGGCTTTGCCGAAGGCGTCCTGCACGGGCTCGGGCGCCCGGCCCATCAGCTCCTGCAGCTTGCCACTGCTATAGGCCCACATGCCCACTGCGCCAACCGCGATTCCAAAGAAGAACTTCATATCGTTCAACCCCTTCGTCAGTCGCCCCATCCGGAGCAGTTCGTCAAAAGGACATAGGCATCACACGTGCCAGCACTACCTACAAAGTTCATTCGAGCATCAAACGGTCCTCTAACACAAGAACGGGAACTATTAGTCGAGACGTGAAGGCCCCGACCAGCCAGTCACCTCGCTGATCCTCCAGACGTTGCCGGCCACACTCGAGCTTGCCATCCTCGGCATGCTCCTGGCCCTGTTGCTCTCGGTCCCGCTCGGGATCATCTCGGCGTACCGCAGCGGCACCTGGATCGACCACTCCGCGCGCTTGCTGGCGCTGGCGGGCTTCTGCATTCCACGCTACTGGCTGGCGGTGCTGCTCATTCTGGCGTTCGCGCTCAATTTTCAATGGTTGCCGGTGTCGGGGTATGCGGACCTGATGACCGACCCGCTTGGCAACCTGCAGCACGCCGCATTGCCGGTGATTGCGCTGGGCGTGACCGTCGCCGCCATTCAGACACGCTTCCTGCGCTCCAGCTTGCTGGACGTGATCGGTCAGGATTACGTCCGCACCGCGCGCGCCAAGGGTCTGGCGGCGCAGGCAGTCCTGCTGCGGCATGCGCTGAAGAACGCCCTCATTCCGTTTGTGACCGTCGTCGGTCTGGAGCTGGGCGCGTTGCTCGGCGGTCTGGTGGTGGTGGAGCAGATCTTTGCCTGGCCGGGCATCGGCTGGCTGATGATCCAGTCGATCGATGCGCGGGATTACGCCACGGTGCAGGGCATCGTCCTGGTGATCGCGGCCGGAGTGGTGGTGATCAACCTGGTCGTCGACATCCTCTACGCGCGATTCGACCCGCGCATTCACTACGTGTGATCGCCGCCCGCGCCGAGGCGCCGGCGGCGACGGCATCGTCTCCCTCCTCGTCGAAAAGTAGTCGTCCGCGCGGCCACGCGTCGCCGTGGACCAGTACGTTGCGGGTCGGATCATCTTCGGCGCACGGGTGTCGCTCACGGTCGACGTCGTGGCCGTGGCGATCGCCGCGGTCGGCGGGGTGACGCTGGGCCTGCTCGGGGGCTTCTTTGGCGGCGGCGCCGACGCGATCATCATGCGCTGCACGGACGCCGTCCTGGCGTTCCCCGCCATCATCCTGGCGCTGGCTATCATCAGCGCCCTCGGGCCCAGCCCGGTGAATGTGATGATCGCCATTGGCATCGTCACTATCCCATCGTTCGCACGCATCACGCGCGGCAGCCTGTTGTCGCTCAAGCAACAGGAATTCGTCGAAGCCTCGCGCGCGAGCGGCGCCACCAACGGCTACCTGATGTTCCGCGTGCTGCTGCCGAACACGCTGTCGCCCATCCTGGTGCAGTGCTCGGTCGCCTTCGCCAGCGCGATCCTGACCGAGGCGGCGCTGTCATTTCTCGTACTCGGCGTGCAACCCCCGACACCCTCGTGGGGATCGATGCTCGATTTCGGTCGCAAATATCTGAGCCAGACACCCTGGTACTCCGTTTCACCCGGCGCCGCAATCTTCGTCGCGGTGCTGTCCCTCAATCTGCTGGGCGATGGACTGCGCGACGCGCTCGACCCGCGTCTCAGACGTGCCTCCGCCTGAAAGGAACGCTCCACTCACATGACGCAGCCCGCAACGCGACGCCGCTTCCTGTACCTCGTCGCTCTGGCATCGGGCGGCGGATTGCTCGCCGCCTGTTCACAAGCCGCGCCGCCCGCGGCCGCGCCGACCTCGGCTCCCCCGGCGGCGGCGCCCAAACCACCGACGCCGCCGGCGGCTGGCGCCGCCTCGCCATCACCGGCGGCCTCACCAGCCGCCGCGCCATCCGTTTCGCCCGCCGTCGTCGCGTCGCCATCTCCCGCGAGCTCGACGGCGCCCTCGGCCGGTGGTGCGCCGGCCGCCGCCGGACAACCAGGCGGTACGCTGCGCACCACGCTCGGCGCCGAACCAGGCTCGCTCGATCCCGCCAGGTCCAACACGCTGTTCGATGCCGACGTGCACGACTCGATGTTCGAAGGGCTGTTCTCGAATCGCGTCTACGACCTGATCACCGGTGCGCTGGCCGATTCCTGGAACACGCCGATGGGCCAGTTGTTCCAGGCGAACATGGCGGATGTTGGCATCAAGGTCGAGTTGATTCCGCAGGACATCAACACGTGGATCGACGACGCGCAGAACCATTACAACTTCCAGCTCGCGCTGACGGGAGTCACGCCCGGGCCGGACCCGGACACCATCCTGACGCAGCTGTACGACCCCAATCAGGCCAACGGCAAGATGACATTCTATTCGAACGACATGTTGAACAACCTGATCCTGCAGGGTCGCGCAACGGTCAATTAGGATGACCGTAAAGGGATTTACTCACAGGCGCAGCAGATCATCATGACGGACCTCCCCGCTTGGCCGATCAACGAGCGGCCCATCCTGTTCGGCGCAACGGCGGTCCAGGGCTTCGAGCCCGACACCTGGCAGCATCTGCATTTTCACGCCGTATGGCTGAAACAAGGGTAGGCGGTGCGGTTCTGGGCGGATGAGTTTGGGCCTGTCGATGAGTAGGGGAGACCCCTACAACCCCCCGTGCGCGGATGGGCAGGATGACAACTACTGCTGCAGGATGGGCAGGATGACGACTACTCCGCCAGAGTGGGAACGATGACGACTACTCCGCCAGAGTGGGAACGATGACAACTACTCCTTCAGGATTTGAACCTTCATGAGTTTTTCCCTCCTCGTTCGCAACGCGCGCGTCGTCGACGGCAGTGGCAGTCCTGCATTCCAGGCGGATGTCGGTGTGGAAGGCGAGCGCATCGGCGCGATTGGCAACCTGACCACGGCCGAGGCGCAGCGCGTCGTCGACGCCGGCGGCCGGGTGGTGTGCCCCGGATTTATCGACGTCCACTCGCACTCCGACCTGCCGCTGCTCACCCGTCCGCGCAGCGAGCCGAAAATCCGCCAGGGCATCACCACCGAATTGCTCGGCGCCGACGGGCTCTCCTATGCTCCGCTGTCACCCGCGTTACTCGCGGAGGTCAAGTCCTACCTGGCGGGCCTGTACGGCAATCCGCAAGTCGACATCGCCAGCGAGTCCGTCGCGTCGTTCACGCGCCAGTTCGACGGTCGGGCCGCGACCAACACCCTGTACGTGGTGCCCCACCAGGCCTTGCGTTTGATGACGTGCGGCTGGCGGAACGGACCCGCGACTGAGTCCGAGCTGCGCCAGATGCGCGATTTGCTCGAGCAGGGCCTCGCCGAAGGCGCGCACGGGCTGGGCACCGGTCTGGACTACTTCCCTCACGGCACGTGCACCACCGATGAGCTGGTGTCGCTCTGCGAGGTGGTCGCCCGCCACGCGGGCGTGCTGGTCGCTCACATCCGCTACGCGATCGGCGCCGTCGATGCCGTCCGCGAGATGGTGGAGATCTCCGAGCGTTCCGGGGTGCGCGTGCTGGTCTCCCACATGCGCAACGCCGAGGCTTTGCCGATCATCGATGCTGCCCGAGGGCGTGGCGTGGACATCCAGTTCGACACCTATCCGTACAACGCCGGCTGCAGCATGTTCCTGATGTACCTGCCGTTCTGGGCGCACGACGGCGGCCCGACGCGCTTGATGGAACGTCTCCAGGATCGCGTTGCTCGCGAGCGGCTTCGCGCCGAGCGCCCCGCCCGCTTCAACGGCGACCTGACGACGCTGATGATCAGCAGCGTCGGCGAGGCAGCCGCCCTGGGCGAGTTCATCGGCCGCTCGCTCGCCGATTTCATGCAGGCGCGCGGCTATGCGGACCCGGTGGACGCCGTATGTGATTTGCTGGTCGAGACCGACCTGGCCGCCGGCTTCATCGCCCACGGCGGCTCGACCGAAGACGGCTTGCGGCAGTGCATCACGCATGCCGCCCATCTGGCCTCGACCGACGCGGTGCTCGTCGGACGACCGCACCCACGTTCGTACGGCACCTATCCGCGCTACCTGGGCCGCTACGTCCGCGAGGCGGGGATCCTGTCGCTGGAGGACTGCATTCGGCGCATGACCTCGGCGCCCGCGGCGTGCTTTGGTCTCGAAGATCGGGGTACGCTGCGCGCCGGCCTGGCAGCGGACCTGGTCCTGCTGAATCCCGATACGGTCCTCGACGCGGCGACGTTTGAGGAGCCCGAGCAGTTTCCAACGGGCATTGACATGGTGGTGGTCAATGGCAGGGTCGTGGTGGACGGCGGCGAGCATACGGGCGCGCTGCCTGGGCGAGCCCTGGTCTCGGGCAGGTAATGCGATTTGGCGGGCGCGAGATCTACTTCGCCTGGCTCCTGCATCGCCTCAGCGGCGTGGCCATCATCCTGTTCCTGTTTCTGCACGTCGTCGATACCAGCCTGGTGGGCTTTGGTCCAGGCGCCTACGACACGTTTGTCGCGATCTACCGCTTTCCGCCATTTCGTGTCCTGGAGGTGGCGCTGGTCGCGGCAGTGCTGTACCACGGCATCAACGGCGTGCGCATCATCCTCGTGGACTTCGTCGAGAATACCAATCAGGTTCAGCGGCAGTTGTGGTGGCTGGTGTGGCTCGTGTTCCTGGTGATGTTCCTACCCGCCGCGTTCGTGATGCTGCGCCCGGTCATCGGTGCGATGCGGTCGTGAGCGTCGCCACCAGCGTCGCGCGGGCGTATCAGCGGCGGCAGACCAGGGCCCCGCGGGGTGGCTTCGAGTTGTGGAGCTGGTACTTCTTCCGCGTCTCGGGCGTGCTGGTGCTGTTCCTGGTCTTTGGGCACATTCTTGTGGTCCACATTCTGAACAACGTGGATGCTATCACCTACGCGTTCGTCGCCGACCGCTGGCAGAGCCTGGGCTGGCGTTTCTACGATTGGCTGCTGCTGGCGCTGGCGATCACTCACGGGCAGAACGGACTCCGGGTGATGATCGACGACTACATCCACCCACCCGCGTGGCGGGTCGTGGCGCACACAATGAACTGGACAGTGCTCGGCATCTTCCTGGCGCTCGGCACGCTGACGATCGTGACGTTTCCGACGATGCCAGGGGTCCAGCGGTAAGTGGTGGGTTTCGTAAGTTCCGCTCTCCCTCTCCCAGAGGGAGAGGTGGTCTTTAGAGAAGATTTCTTTGACATTTCACAACTGACGATTACGAAAGTAAAAGCGTCTCACGCGAGTTCGCCAAGCCGCACCAGCAGCCCGCGGCCGGCGAAGCCTGTCAGGTGATCCAGTCCATCCAGGTACGCCGCGCCGCGTTCGGCTCCCAGTTGATCGAGCGCCCACAGCGTCTCTGCATTGACCCACGCGGTTTCCCGCGCCTTGACCATGTCAAAATTGCCTACCACGTCCTGGAGTCCGGGAAAAATGCGATTGGCCTCGGCCAGTGGTTGGCCCTCGACCATCTCGCGAATGCCGGGCTCGGCCTGCGCCAGGACTGCATTGACGCGAAAAAAGTCGGCATGGTGCGAGCCCGCGTCCGGTGAAGTGCCCATTTGCTGACAGGTAGCCACCACCGCGACCGGCAGGTCTCGATTGATGTGCGCATTCATGCCAGCCAGGGCGAACTGCAGCGGCGCAATGCCGCTCTGGTCGCGCTGCTCGATGAGCGCTGCCCACGCTCGCGAGACCTGGTCAGGCGCCTGTACGGAATTGCGCAGCGCGTCGAGGTACAGGTTGCCGAAGACGACGTCCAGCTGGCCGAGCCAGGCTGGATCGCCAAAAGCATTGGCCCCGAGATCGTCGCGCACCGCGTTGGTGACAAGCTGGTACATGCGGTTGAACCAGCCGAGTCCGTCGTCCGGCGGAAGCGCCGCCTGGATCGAGGTCAGGCGCGCTGCCAGCTCGCTCGATGAGGCGATGGGTGGGTCTGTGAGAACCGACATGCGCTCGAGGTCTCCTCAAAGATTCGCGACCAGCGCGGTCCAGCCGGTCTGGTGGCTGGCGCCGAGGCCCGCGCCCGTGT
This sequence comes from Chloroflexota bacterium, assembly GCA_019247515.1. GTDB lineage: Bacteria > Chloroflexota > UBA6077 > UBA6077 > CF-72 > CF-72. The sequence goes on from JAFAOS010000259.1 coordinate 7,389, forward strand.
CGCCGTGGAAGTACTCGTAGAACAGCAGGTTGTCGCGCCAGCGCGGGTCAGTCTGCAGCAGCTGATTGTCGCCGAACACGGGTCGCCGCCCATCCTCGCCCCGCAGAAACAACCGCGTCAGGCGGCGTGAGAGCTCGGCAGCGATCTCGTCGAGTGTCAGCTCCTGACCCGACGCGGTGGGGCACTCCACCCGGAAGTCATCGCCGTAATAGTGGTGGAACTTGCGCAGCGCTTCAATCAGCAAGTAGTTGATCGGCATCCACACCGGCCCTCGCCAGTTGGAGTTGCCGCCGAACATGCCGGTCTTCGACTCGCCCGGTTCGTACTCGATCTCGTAGTGGGCGCCTTCGAGATCGACGGAAAACGGGTGCTCCTTGTGGAACTTGCTGACCGAACGTATGCCGAAGTCGCTCAGGAACTCGTCCGGATCCAGCATGCGCCGCAGCAGGAGTTTCATGCGATGGCCGCGGACCAGTGCCAGGAGACGCCGTTCGCCCAGGCCAGGCTCGTGCCAGCGTGAGATCAGGTTGCCCAGCTCGGGTCGATTCGCCAGCACCCACTCGAGCCGTGTTTTGAACTGCGGCATGATCTGCAGCAGGTCCGGCTCGATGGTCTCGACTGCGAGCAGCGGAATCAACCCGACCAGCGAGCGGACCCGCAGTCGGTGGAACTGGCCGGAGGGGGTTTGCAGCACGTCATAGAAAAACTCGTCGTCCTCGTCCCACAGGGCATAGCCCTTGCCGCCGACGTTGTTCATCGCGCTGGCCACGTAGAGGAAATGCTGAAAGAACTTGTTGGCAATCTCCTCGTACGCATCGTTGTCGCGCGCGAGCTCGAGGGCCATGACCAGCATGTTGAGGCAGTACATGCCCATCCAGGCGGTTCCGTCGGACTGCTCCAGGTTCCCGCCGCTGGGCAGGGCAATGCTGCGATCGAAGACGCCGATGTTGTCGAGACCCAGAAAACCGCCCTGGAAGACATTCAGTCCGGTCGGATCCTTGCGATTGACCCACCAGGTGAAGTTCAACAGCAGCTTGTGGAAGACACGCTCGAGAAAGCCGCGGTCGCGCGTACCCGTCAGCTGGCGGTCGATCTGGTACACGCGCCAAGCCGCCCAGGCGTGTACCGGTGGATTGACGTCGTCGAAAGCCCACTCGTAGGCGGGAATCTGGCCATTCGGGTGCATGTACCATTCGCGCAGCATGATGGTCAGTTGATCCTTGGCGAACTCGGGATCGACGTGCGCCAGCGGGACGCAGTGGAACGCCAGGTCCCAGGCCGCGAACCAGGGATATTCCCACGCGTCAGGTACGGACAGCACGTGCGTGGTGTTGAAGTGGGCCCAACCCGAATTACGGCCATGCCTGCGTTCGGGTGGTGGTGGGGGTCCGGCCGGGTCGCCGCTCATCCACTGCGGCAGGTCCCAGATGTAGACCTGTTTTGACCACAGCAAGCCGGCGTACGCCTGGCGCCGCAGGAGGCGCTCGTCGTCGGACAGCGCGTGGGCGCCAGGCAGCGAACCGTAGAACTGGTCGGCTTCAGACTGGCGTTCGGCAAAGACGTCTGAAACCGCCGCGAATGGCGACGCATGCTGCTCGGCCGAGAGCCGCAGCACAAGTGTTTCGGTTGCTCCACCTGGCAGCAGTACCGCGTAGTCGGCGGCCATCCTGGTGCCCACATGGGCCGCGTTCACCGCGTCGTCTCGAGCCTCTACAAGCGCGGAATTGATGCCGTCGCGGGTGTATGGCGCTCGATTGGGCACTTGCCACAAGCGCTCGAGATTGGTTTCGTTGTCGGTGAACAGCAGCCGCGGTTTGCCGTGCCAGAATAACCAGTACGTGCCGAGCGTGGGATGCCGTGCCTCCAGGCAGCGCTCAGCGTCGCGCGTTTGCAACACTGGACGCGCGGCGTCGCGCCCCCACGACCAGGTGTTCCGGAACCACAGGGTTGGCAGGAGGTGCAGCGGCGCCGGCGCAGACCCCTGATTGGTGGCGCTGATGCGGATGCAGATGTCGGTGGGACTGGCTTTGGCGTACTCGACGGTCACGTCGAAATAGCGCCGGTCGGCGAAAATGCCGGTGTCGATGAGCTCCCACTCCGCGTCGATGCGAGTGCGCCGTGAGTTCTCGAGCCGCAACTCCTCGTAAGGAAAGGCGCGCTGCGGATAGCGATACAACGCGCGCATATACGAGTGCGTCGGGGTGCCGTCCAGGTAGTAGTAACACTCTTTGACATCTTCACCGTGGTTGCCTTGTGGGCCGGTCAAGCCGAACAGGCGCTCCTTCACGTGCGAGTCGGCTTCGTTCCACAGCGCCAGGGCGAAACACAAGCGCATCTGGTCGTCGCACAGTCCCAGCAGACCATCCTCTCCCCAGCGGTACACACGCGCGCTGGAGTGCTCGTAGGGAAAGAACTCCCAGGCGCGCCCGTCGCGGGAGTAGTCCTCACGCACCGTCCCCCACTGGCGCTCCGCCAGGTAGGTGCCCCAGCGGTGCCAGGGGACGATCGTCGACTGCTGATTCGCGCCGGCCTCGCGACTGGTAGTCGCCTGGCCGCGCGAGCTGGCCAGTCGCCGGCGTTCAGGATCGGAGTCCAACGCGCTCAGGATTGCGCCGCGGCGATGGCTTGCTCGAACTCCTGCCGCATCTGATTACCGCCGCCGGTCTGCCAGTCCTTGACCGCCTGATCGAAGGCTTCCAGGGGCTGGCGCCCGACGACGATGTCGTTCAACTTGTCGTTCAGAGCGGTGTTGAGCGCCGGCGATTTGCTGGCGTTGGTTGGCGAGTAATAGGCGTCGGTGGCATTCAGCGACAGATATGGATAGATCGCGGTTTGCACGTCGTGCATATACGGCGTCTTCTGCGGTGTTTGCGGCCAGTACAGCACATTCGGCGCGCGTGTCAGATAGTGGAATGGGACCGTTGCGTCTGCTTTGCCGCGATCGGTCAGAATCGGGTTGCCGTTGTCGTCTGGAGTCCAGTGCACGTCCTTGAGGCCGTAGGTCTTGAGCAGATACTCCTGGGTGCCGAGCGGGGCTGCCAACCAGTTGAGCACGCGCAGGATCTCCTTGAGCCGCTCGGGTGGTGCTTGCTTGATGACGCTGTAGCCGAGGATGCCGCTCGTGGGCCAGTAAGTTGGTGTGCCGCCATCCATCGCGGGAAATGGGGGTACGATGCGCGGATTGCCGGGCGGATCGCGGCGGGCGGCCGCCGCCCAGAACAGGTCTGAAGCGACCGCGAAGGCATCCATACGAAACGCGAATCGCTGGGCCGCCATGTCGTTGCGGGCGCTGACCAGGTTGTATTGCAGCGCATTCGGGGTGTACGCGCCGGCGGCCCACAGGTCGCGTGCGTAGGCCACCGCGGCGCGGTACTGGTCAGTTTCGAGCGTATACGTCAGCTTGCCGGTATTTTTGTCGAGCACCCAGCCGTTCGGAGCGCCAAAAATGCCGGTCATCCAGCCGTTGGTCATGCCCATGCCAACGCTGCTTTCAGCGCCCAGCCCGTACAGGTTCTGGTCGGGTCGCGTGAAGTGCACCGCGAGCTGCTTGTATTCGTCCGCGTTGCGCGGCGGTTTCAGTCCATCGGCGTCGAGCAGGTCCTGGTGCATCCAGTGCACCCACAGGAACAGGGAGTTTGCGCACGGGATGCCGTAAATGGTGTTGTTGAGCACCATCTGGCGCCAGGCGATGGTCGGAATGTTGGCGAGGTTCGGATAATCCTTGACGGCGTCTCCGCTCAAATACGGCGTCAGATCCGCCATCTTGGACTTGAGGAAGGTCGGATATTCGGGGATGACCGTGTTCGGAGCGATATACAGGATGTCCGGCAGGTCGTCGCCGGCGACGACCGTGGGCAGCTTGACCGTCGCGTAGTCCGCCTGAGCCTGAATGCTGATTTTGAGCGTCACGCCGAGCGCCTGATTGACCGCTTGCCACAGCTGGTTCGATTCCATCGGTGTCGGCGGCGCACCGGTGGTCCAGGTGACGGCCGTGATCTCGCTGCCGCTGCCGGGCGTGTCCTGGACCGTCTTGAGGGGATTGGCGGGATAATTGACGAAGCCGGCGTCGAGCAGGCCATCGTCGGAGGCGGGCACGTCGGGTTTGATGCCGGCCAGCGGCACGTGCGTTGGCAATTGCACGGCCGAGGAGGCCGGACGTGCCGCGGCCGGCGCGACGGTAGCGGGCGCGCTGGTCGGCGCTGGCTGAGGCGGTGGCGCGGCTGGCGCCGACGTGCCCTGCGGCGCGGGGGTGTTCGGCGCGCACGCGGCCAGGAGTGTCACGCCGCCAAGCGCCAGAGCGCCCGCGCCTACGCGCAAAAACGAGCGACGACTGATCTGGAGCACACGCTTCGTCATGGGCTCTCCCCTTGCTAGCGGCGAGTCCTCACTGTTCCCATGTCGGCCGGGAGGCGGTAGCATCGGCGGTGAGGTGGCGGTTCCCTGCCAGCCACTATATCGTGCGCCGAGCGGCAGCCGTCGGCGGCGTACCGAGGAGCCTGGATGCGAATCACGTCAATCACCACCCAAGAGTTCCGCTGGCCGCGTCACCAGCCGATCGCCATTGACCCTGGACGCGTGTGATGACGCTGCCGCCACGCCTCAAATTCGGGATCTTTCTCGCGCCGTTCCACCAGCTCGGAGAGGACCCGACCCTGGCCCTCGAGCGCGATCTGGAGTTGATCCAGTGGCTTGACTATCTCGGCTTCGACGAGGCCTGGATCGGCGAGCACCACAGCGCGGGTTGGGAGCTCATCACCTCGCCCGAGGTGTTCATTGGCGTGGCGGCCGAGCGGACGAGGCACATCAAGCTCGGCACGGGCGTAATCTCGCTGCCATACCACCATCCGCTGATGGTGGCCAACCGCATGGTGCTGCTCGACCATTTGACGCGCGGTCGCGTGATGCTGGGGGTTGGGCCGGGTGCGCTGGTGACCGACGCGCTGATGCTCGGCATCGAACCCAATACACAACGCCCGCGCATGGAAGAGTCGATGGGGCTGATCGTGCGCTTGCTGACCGAAACCGAGCCAATCACCTGCACGAGTGACTGGTTCGAATTGCACAACGCTCGTCTGCACCTTCGGCCGTACTCGCAGCCGCACATGCCGCTCGCCGTGGCTGCCGCGGGCTCGCCCGCCGGTATGGTGCTGGCCGGCAAGCTGGGACTGAGCGTGCTGTCGGTGTCGATGCCTCGCGGAGAGCAGACGCTGAAGGAGTTCTGGGGGATTGCGGAGCGGACCGCCGCCGAACATGGCAAGAAAGTGGAGCGGAGCGAGTGGCGGCTCGTACTGCACGTGCACCTGGCGGAAACTCGCGAGCAGGCGCTCGCCGAGGTTCGCACCCGAAGCGGCACGTACTGGCGTGACTATTTCGAGGAAACGGTTGGTTTCCCACGCCCATTCGAAAGCGAAAAGGACCAGATCGTTGACGGCATGGCAGAGCGCCACATCTGGTGCATCGGTACGCCAGACGATCTGATTGCCGCAATCCACCGCTTGGACGAGAACAGCGGTGGGTTCGGCGGCGTGTTGACGACCGGTGTGGACTGGGCCACGCGCGAGCAGATCATGCACAGCTACGAGCTAATTGCGCGCTACGTGAAGCCGGTCTTTCAGGGCAGCCTGGACAGCTTACGCGCCTCTCGAGCGGACGCCGCGCGCAACGTGGAGAAAATCCGCCAGCTGCGACAGGCAGCCGTTGACAGTGCCCGCACGGCATACCTCGAGCATTC
>JAFAOS010000311.1 GCA_019247515.1 Chloroflexota bacterium
CCGACTCCGCCTGGACCGATGAGGGTGACCAGGCGGCCCGCACCGCCGGAAGGCGATAGCAGCTGACCCACCGCGGCAACATCCTGCTGCCGACCCAGCAAGGGTGTCGGCGGCACGAGCAGGCCGCGGCGAGCCAGCGACGCGGCACCTGTGTCGGTCGGCAGCTCTCTCTCGGTCGGCCGCTGCTCAGCGTGTGCCACGGCATCTCCGTCGGTCGGCTGAGCGTCGGCGTGTGCCGCAGCAAGCAGCCGCTCGCGCTCGGCCGGACTCGCACCCAGCGCGTCTGCCAGCAAGACGACCGTCGCAGGCCTCGGGGTCGTGCGGTCACCGCGCTCCAGCGCGCCAACGGCCTTTTCACTGAGACCTGCCCGCTCCGCGAGGGCCCCCTGCGACAGCCCAGCCGCCAGACGCATCGACCGCAGCGCCGCCCCGAACGCGGTCGTCCCGGACCGGGTCGCGCCGAGCGATTCGCTCATACCCGTGGCCGGTCATTGTAGGCGAGGGCTCCACACCGAATGTGGACCCTGCGTGGACCCGCTGTGGAGGTTGTGTGGGTGTGCATGTGCCGCGCGACGTCTGAGACTCGGAGCCGTGAAGTCCCGCATCTGTGACGGCATCGAGGAACGCGAACCCCGACCAGCAGCGCGGACACCGCCACCCTTGAAGCACGGAGGCCGGCCATGAGCCTGGTCGATCATCACGAGACAAGCATGCTGAGCTCAGTTATGCGAGCACTGACGCACATGGAGGAGGCACACGCGTTGCGCGGGCAGCGCCCGTCATGGCGGTCGACTGCGCCGAAGCACGGCATGCTGGTGCCATCAGGCCGGTGGACTCAAACTGATCTGGCTCCAAAGGTGCGTACATTTTGGCCGGTTTTCCTGAAAAAGGCCGCCGGCCGATCGATAGCTCCAGTGTCTCTCCTGCGCATCTCCGTGCTCCTGGTTGTCGTCGCCGTCCTGGTGCCCGGCAATACCTCGGCTTTCGCGGCTGGACCCACCGCCGACGCGCTCGGCGCGGTCGGCGCATCCGAAGTGCAGGACGTCTTTGTGCGCCCCCCGCAGAACGCGCCCAGCGGGCACCCCCTGCAAGTGGTGATCGCCCTGCATGGGATGGGTGGCAACGGCCCCGACTTTGGCAGTGCTCTGACGAGCCAGGCTGATCGATATGGCTGGCTGATCGTCGCGCCGACCATCCAGTACGGCGATTGGACCGACCCGCTGCAGATCAGCCGCGAAGACCCGGCGCTCGTGGCGTGGCTCTCGGACGAGATCCGCAACCTGTCTGATCGCACCGGCTACGTGGTGTTGCCCAAAGTGCTGCTGTTCGGCCACTCGCGAGGCGCCCAGCTATCACTGCGTTTCGCTGAGGTCAGTCCCGAGCAGGTCGCGGGTGTGGCGGCCGTTTCGGCTGGCACCTATACGCTGCCGCTGGCCGAGGACGGGCGCGGCCACGTGCTGGACTTCCCGTTCGGCATCGCCGATCTCGACCGCGACGATGGCGGCCGCGCTTTCGACCAGACTGCCTTCAATGCCGTGCCGCTGTGGCTCGGTGTTGGTGGCGCGGACAACAATCCGGCTGACGTGCCCGCCGCGTGGAGTCCGTATATCGGCAGCAACCGCCTTGCACGCGCCGAAACGTTCGCGCAAACGCTCCAGAGCCAGGGCGGCGACGTGTCACTCGAGGTGTTTCCGAACGTGGACCACACCCTGACGGACGACATGCGCCAGGCGGGCACAGCCGCGCTCGAAGCCGACCTCGGTCGCTGACCCGGACGGTTTGGCGGGTCCTGGCCGCCGAGCTGCCGTCGGATTAGCGACAACGCCGACAGTATTCGGAGTGCGGATGCATGATCAGTTCCGGGTCGTCGGGCCGCTGGCAGATGGTCACCACGCAGGATCGGCCCTCTGTCGCTCCGGGGTCGGTGCGCTCGCTTGGTGCTCGCAAGGCATCGGGACCGGCGTACAGGGCTGCCACCACTCGAGTGCTGCGGTCGCGCTGGCGGGGACGTTCTGGCGCAGCTCCTGGCTCGCTGGCGACCCGGCGCATACGGCAAAGATCGCGAACAGGCCTATCTGACGGCACGCTTCGAATCCCAGCGCCCTGTACTTCTCCATCCGAGCTTGGCTCCCACTCTCCTTCCGACCCACGATGAGCTCCTCTACGCCGACCAGGTCTTATCTTGAGCGGCGATCGCTTTTTCAACTTGTCCCGACGTTGTCAACATGTCGATGACGAAGCTAGCGTGGCGTAGCGGCCTCGAACGTCGCTGGCGCGCGATAGACGATGCGGGAGTAGTCACTGGATATCGCGGCGTTTGTCGTGTGGTAGGTGCGGCAACAGTGCACCTGGCCAGCGAGCAGTTCATTGATCTTCCTCAGTCGCTTGTTCTCATCGGCGAGACGCGGTTTAGCGGTTCGTTCATCGGCTAGACGCTGACGTAGAGTGCGGATAACCGCCTCTTTTGAAACGTCGGACGCCCGCTCCGCAGGGTTACGCGCCGGCCGGGGGGTTCTCGCCGTAGTGCCGCAATCCGGTCGCGCAGTCCGTCCTGCTTTATAGAGCCACGAGCGGGAGACGCCAGCGCGTTTTGCCACCATTTTGAAGGTCATGGCGGCGCCGGATGTCTCGAGCACATCAAGTGCCGCTTCGGTACGTCGAGTCACATCAATATGCAGGTTCTTGCGATGCTGCACCATGCCGTCGACGTTCCGCGCGTGCGTCCCGACCATCAGGACCGCTCAATCTGCGGCCGGGCGTCGCAGTGAACATCTCTTTGTTGGCGATGCGAGCGCTCGTCCGACACTGACGCGCCGCCGGCTTCTGTCTGCAGCCGCCGGGGTCAGTGCGGTAGTGGTGGGCGCCGCGGTGGGCTCGGGCCCCACGGTCGCAGCGGCGCAGACGCACGGGGTGGAGGCGTTGCTGCTCAATTGCATTGATTACCGACTGATCCAGCATGTCAATCGCTACATGAGCCTGCGCGGGATGACCGGTAAGTACGATCAGGTCGTCCTGGCCGGCGCCTCACTGGCGGCGGTCTACCCCGGCCTCCCCGACTGGAATCAGACGTTCTGGGATCAGCTCCAGGTCTCGAGCGACTTGCACAACATTGCCAGGGTCATCGTTCTGGATCATCGCGATTGTGGTGCGTTCAAGACCTATCTAGGTCGCGATTACGGCCAGGAACCCGATGCTGAGACGCAGGTGCACGCCGTGTATCTGGATACGCTGCGGCAGCAGATCAATGCTCGACATCCCGAGCTCGAGGTCGAGTTAATGCTGATGAGCCTGGACGGTTCGGTCGCCAGCTTTACCTGAGGCCGGCACCGGGTTGAAGCGCCGCGATCGGCGATCGATAGCCTGCTCACTGCAGTAAGGCTGCTCGAAAGCGACGAACCAGCTTGATACGTTTGCTGGTTATTGCGACTCGTAAAAGCGCGTTGGTTATCGCCGCCTCGTCAGACTGTCGCAACGTCGTCGATACTCGTGATCGGTCCGTAGTTGTTGACGAACAATGCGAAGGCCAGCTGGCGCCGGGTGTGTGCGTCGATATAACCGGCCAGTACCGCGGCCTGGAGCTCGCCGTCGACAACAGTGGTACCGATCTTCGCAAAAACGTGCCCCCGTGCTGGCAGATCGGTACCCGTATCAGCCAGCGACCCGTCAACACCGAGGACCGGCAGCGCGGCTCGGTAGTCCTGGGCGACGCCCCTCTGGTTCATTCGTGCGAGCAGTTGCACCACCGCGCGCGCGGTCGCCTGGCTGTCAGGGCTCCCGCTGGCATTGGTCGGAAAGTTGAACTCCTCGCCGGAGATTCCCATTTCCGTCGATCAGCGTCTGGCGTTCGACGGTCAGCGCCCCCGGCAACGTCCACTGACCATGCGCCAGACCGAAGAGCGTCAGGCTCAGATTGGCGCCCAGATTCAGACTGACCTTGAGAATCAACCGGGCGTACTGCGCATACGGGGCGGACACGAACTGAGCGACGCGACGCTCCGCCGAGTCCGAATCCGGCGAAGGAAGAAGCTCCGTCGGTTTCCTGGCGACGACAGGTGCCCTGACCTTGACTCCCGCGCGTTGGAGCGCTTCGAAGTGCCGAGCGAACATTGAGGATGTCGCCCCACGGTCGTGTCTGCGACGACATCAGCCAGCGCACAATTTGCTCCGGTGTGACCGAAGCCGGGTCACCGCCTGGCCGTCCGTCAACACAAGGTCCGAGGGTGGATACCGGCCCGGTCTGTCAACGCACGGATCACCGGCAAACCGTCAAGACAGTCGGTCGAGCCGGCATGCACCGCCAGAAGGCACAGCACCGCGTTGGCACCCGTGTTGTAGCTGGTGGTGAGAATCATCGAGCCCTCCGCGCTCAACGGTGCCCAGTCGAGGGATGCAAGCTGGCGATCGGGAGCGTACGAGCTCGCAGCGGGGAGTTAGCTGCTGGGATTGTTGGCCATCGGGTTGGCGGCGACGCGGACGCCCGCGCGGATGAGCGCCTCGATAAAGAGCGTGCGCGCCCAGGACGCGGCGTCCTGAATCCGGTACACGGTGAGACGTCGACCGGCAGCCGCGCCGATTGTTCCGCTGACTACGAGGTGATGCGCGTCTGCGGGATCGGCGACAACCGAAATCGACGTGTCCGTTTCCATGGAGGTCGTTACCTCCGAGGCAATGCGAAACGCGGAGGTCACCGGGGTTGCCTCGACGTGCGCGGTTTGGCCCACCGCGGCAGGGCTGACGATGATGTCCAGAAGGTTGTCGTTGACGAAGATGGGCCGTACCGGCCCTTCCTGCGCTTCCAGGACCTCCGTCCCCGTCCCCCGCGTCCCCCACGTCCGCCGTGGCGAACCCGCCCCCGCACGGAGGGACTCGGGATGTTCCCGTTCGCTGGCGCGAGTCAACATGGGCCCCCTAGATAATCACGGAATCTGACCCATCCGCTTAGAAACGCGGCCGAAAAGCTCCAGGACGGCTCGTGAGGCGCCTGCCGCGTTTCCAGGCGCAAACTGTGACCAGAAGTTCGGCCGACACCCATCCGAGCGGACAACCAAGTCGTCGGCCGAACTTCCAGGCCGTGGGGGTCAGGCGGCTCGCACTCGAATGAGCCGGCGAGCAGTGACGGAAGGTGCCCAGGCATCCAGATGCGATGTAGTAAACGACCGAATGCGGAGCGTCAGCAATCGGTCATGCTGCCGATGTTCCGCACCAGCGCCCAGCATACGGGATGGAGCCCGTGCCCGCCGTGAGCGCGCACCCGAACGTCGTGTTCGGCGTTTGGAAAAAGCCAACCGAGACAGTCTGTGGCGAGTGCGCTATGCTCGCGAGGCGGCGCTGAGCCCTGCTACCGCGTCCGCCCGCCGTGCGATGCTGACACGACGCAGAGCTGAAACACTCGAAATCACGCTTCGTCTCCAGCAGGCCGAGGACCTGTTCGTCAGGCCTGCCATCACGCCGTTGTCTCCCGACTACCGCGATTACAGCTACGCCGCCGGGCTGGACTTCATCTTTGATGAGTTGTCTGCCGCGCATGAGGTGCGCCCACATGCTCTGGGGCGGGTTGCTGATGCTGGTCGCCCTGGTCATGCTGTTTTCCTTCGTCGGTGGACACGCGCGCGTCATCGCCGCCTGGGCCGGCGGGATCGGCTTCGGGCTGTCTATCGACGAGCTGGGGAAATTCATCACCTCGGACAACGACTACTTCTTCCGGCCGACCGTGGGTCTGCTGTACATCGTATTTGTGTCGTTGTTCCTCACGTTCAGAGCGTTGGACATTCGCCGCCCGCTGCGGCCCCGTGAAGCGCTCGCCAACGCCGCGGACGCGCTGTGCCCGACCTGGTGATTGCCGGCGCGACGCCCACGGCGCGGGCCCGCGCGCTCGCACCACTCGAGGCCAGCAGGACAGTCGGCCCTCTCGCGACGGCGGTTCAGATGTTCGTCGAGGCCGCACCCAGGATCGACGAGGGCTCGCCCGCGCTGGCCGTCCGAATGGCGCTCTGGGCACGCCAGACGTACAGGCGCTAGATCGCCACGCGCTGGTTCAACCGAGCAATCGTGATCGTCTTTTTGGCGAACGCGCTGTATGGCGTTCTCATGGTCGCTGTGGCCGTGCTGCTGCTCGTCACGTTTGCCGGCGAGGTCGGCCACACGGGGGTACTCACGCAGCTCGCGGAAAGCCCACCCGAGAGCGGCTGGGTCGCCGAGGGAGTATCTATGGCTGCCTCGCTCGTATCCCTCATCTTCGCCATGATTGGCGCTGTACATTTGCCGCGCAATCGTTTGTCGGCGCTGCGCTGGTTCGAGCGCAGCCTCGTCGTGTCGCTCCTGCTCGTCGATCCCGTCAACTTCTTCTCGCTCGAGTTCGGCGCTCTCGGCGGCCTGGCGTTGGATCTGATCCTGTGGGCGGGCGTCAGTTATCTGATTCAGCAAGAGGTAGCGAAGACCGCCATTGACGCCGCGTCGTAACGCCGGTCTCCCAATGATATTTGCCCTATGACCCTCCTCGATTTTCCCCTGGACGCCCGCCTAGGGCGCATCGAGAAGCGGTTGACTGTTGTCGAGCGCGACCTTGCGGTTATCAAAGGCCCGGCTCGACAACGTACCCACGCGCTGGCTGTTGATCGGCCTGGTGCTGCCGCTGTAAAAGGTGGTGATCCTCGGTTTCGCGGGGCTGTTCTACTTCCTGCTGAACTACAACCAGATAAACCTAAAGTGCCGAAAGATTAGATGCTACTTGACCTGAATCTGGGTCGAGCCAAGCATTGCGGTCAGCTTCGCGCCACTCGCCTCCGTCACGCTGAGCACCTTCACGCCCACCGTGGTCGCCGCGCCGTGAGAACCCACCGCGCTGAATGTGACGCGCGCCAGGGTCGCCGGGCCGGAGCGGGGTGTGCTCGTGCCCCCATCGATGCGGACTCTGTGCGGGCCGTATCGCGGAGCACACGTTCCCGGTGAAAACCAGTTGGCAGCCATTGACGTCGAGAACGGTCGGATCGTAGGTAACCTCCACACTCCAGGTGGCTAACCGAGCTGCGCCGCCCGCGGAAGCGTCCACGTCGAGGGTGGTGCTCGTCCTGGGCGCGAGCGCCTGGCCTGCCGGGTCCAGGATGACGTACGGCCCGTTGGGCCTGACCGCCTCAACTGGTGTGCTGGTCCTGGTTTGCGAGGGGCTGGTGCTGGCGGCGCTCCCCGGAAGCCTGGCGGTCCACGCTTGTTGCTGCCAATCCTGGTAGCTCACAACTTCCGTGGTCCGATCACTGGCGACCGCACCATTCGCCGCGCGGCGGAGCGTGAACTCCGTCCCGCGGCGCGAGGCGGTCCAGCCCTCGCCGCTGGGGTCGAGGTAGTCGATCCTCAAGGTGAGGCGCGATTTCCCGGCGGCGTCGGTGTCGACCCACCAGGCGCCACTCAGTCGGGCGGTATGGCGCGAACGATTCCAGTCCAGGTACTGCATGGGGCTGTTGGGCTCGGCCCCTCCGACCACCAGCTTTGGGTCGTTCGCCTGCGGCGCGGGGACGGCCGCGGTGCTGGGGTAGTCGGGCATCGTCATCTCGAGGAAGGCGGCGTACGCCTCGCGGGTGGCGCTCAGCGTCCCGACCGTGAGGCTCGAGCCGATTACAGCCGCTGCCGCGCCAGCGGTTGCGGCGGCCCCGAGCCCAGCCAGCGTGCCGTAGGCTTGGCCGTGTCCACCGAGATCGCGCGCAACGACTCGTCGGAAGCATATCGGCCGTAGGCTGCCGCCGCGCCGTACGCCTGAAAGTCCGCGAGCAAGGGTGGGTTCGGGCCTCCAAACAACTGGTTAGCCCCCCGAGCGCGCGCGGTGCCGCGATCGTAACTGAACCCCTTCGGCGGCAGGTACCCGCACTGGTTCTGGTTCCACTTGTTGTACTCATCCTGCGCGACGATGGCAGCCTGCACCCGCTTCCCCCGCACGGCCTGGGTCAAGCCCGTGGTTGCGGTTGTTTCGTCTGCGCTGGCTGGCGTCCTTTTTTGTAGGCGGCGACCAGGTTGGCGAACAGGGCAGCGCGCACGTCGTTGCGGGCCCAGCCCAGGACGAGACCGCGGTCGCTGGCCGGCAAATGGTGCAGAGCAAGCACCGCGTCGATCGCCTCGGTTTTCCAAACGCGTCTCGGTCGGGCCATTGATCGGACAGTTCTGGAAGATGCGGCTCTGGCCGCCGCAGGACCCGAGTTGAATTCCAGCGGATGGCGGTGGTGCCGTGGGGCGTACGGAGTATTCGGGAAGCGGACCTGATGTTATGGTGATCGGTTGGCTTTGAATTGGCGTTACCGTCTGGGCCGCCGCCGGCTGCACCAGCGGTCCGCCGGCCAGCGCGAGCGACAGGCCGAGCGCCGCGAGCCGCCTGGCCTGGGGTCCGGCGCGCCGTCCGCGGAAGCGTCCAACTGCCGAACGGATGAACGCTGTTCGCCGGGTGACTGACTGATGCATGTGCATACCTCGAGGGCGCATTGCGGTACGTGAGCTAGTGAACATCCCGAAACAGGGCGAATTCTGCGATTCTCCGTAGGTGTGGTTCGCGCTTGCGCTGCCGCTCTTCCGAGTCGGCGCGCAGCGTCGAGCTGTTCGCCCAGGCACCCTCCCGTGGGCCAGGCCGATCGAGGCTGGATCATCTCGGCGGTGCGCCACCACACGGGCGTGTTGCCGGCTAGCCCGGCACGAAGGCGTACGTCAGGTCGCTCGCCGGCAGGTCGTTCGGCCGCGCGATCCAGGCGGGCTTGGTGGGATCGTACTGACGGTAGTACTTGGTCCCCTGCGCCTGCTGGTTCAGGTCGGCGGGCAGGTTCTGACCCGTCAGGATGGCCTTGAAGTAGTCGGCCAGCAACAGCCCCTGGGTGCAGTTACACGTCGCGTCGAAGTGCATGATCCCACGCTGGAAGCGCAGATAGATGAAGTTGCGATTGGTCGGGTCGTAGGCCGGCTTGCTGGTGGGTGCGCCCCAGATCTCGAGGCTGAGTCCAGGCAGCAGGTTGGGCTGGCAGGCTCCGTCCGGGAACGCATCCTCGCAGGTCACCGTGTTGCTGAAGGTCTGGAAGTAGTTGACTGGCTGACCCTCGAACGTGTTGGGCGCGTTCTGTTGGGTGAAGGTGATGATGTCGGTGGCGTACGTGGGTGAGCTGACCGGCGGGGTCGCGCCGACCACCGACGGATCGGGCGCTGGATAGGTGCTGCCGTTGATCTGCGTGTACGGCATCAAGCCCGGGTCGAGCAGGTTCAACGTCTGTACCGAGCCGTTGGGCTGGAGCTGCATGATCAGGCGCTGGAAGATCTGCACCTGGAAGCCGTCCAGCCTGAACGTGCGCGAGCTGGGGTAGCCGAAGGTGCGCACGCCGCCGCGCTGGCTGAAATAGATATAGAAGGCGTCGGTATCGATGCGGAAGCCGGTCTGGGCGAAGTAGTGGTTGTCCCGCGTCAGCGCCGGCGCGGTGGTCGAGGCGGTCGCGGCTGGCGTCGCCGTCGCGTTCGGCGCGGGCGTCGCGGTCGCGGCCGACGGCGTGGTGGCGGCAGTCGGCGTCGCGGTCGCACCCGCGGTGGTCACGGTAAAGGTCGCGTCCGCGGCTGTCCCGGACGAACCCTGCACCGACACCTGATGCGCTCCGGTCGCCCCCGGCCCGATATTCGGGACTGTGAAGGCGATGCGCGCGCCGCCGTTGGCGTCGGCCGTGGCCGTGGTCACCGGCTCGGTCATCGGGAACACGTAGAGGGAAAGCATTTCGCCCGGCGCGAACCCCGACGCGGTCGCGGTCACGGACACGCCGACCGCGCCCTGGGTGGGATTGAGCGACAGCGCGGGGGCTATGGGCTGGGAACCGCCAGTGACGGTAAAGGTCGCGCTCGCGGATGCCCCGGACGGACTCGCCACCAACACCTGCTGCCCTCCGGCCTCGACGTTCGGGACAGTGAAGGCGATGCGGGCACCGCCGTTGGCGTCGGCCGTGGCCGTGGCCAACGGCTGCTGCGGAGCCAAACCGCCGACCGGGAAAACGAAGAGGGACAGCGTTTCGCCCGCCGCGAACCCCGAAGCGGTCGCGGTCACGGACGTGCCGACCGCGCCCTGGGTGGGACTGAGCGACATCGCGGGCGCCACAGGCTGGGAACCGCCAGTGACGGTAAAGGTCGCGCTCGCGGCTGTCCCGGACGAACCCTGCACCGACACCTGATGCGCTCCGGCCGCCGCCGGCCCGAGATTCGGGACTGTGAAGGCGATGCGCGCGCCGCCGTTAGCGTCGGCCGTGGCCGTGGTCACCGGCTCGGTCATCGGGAACACGAAGACGGAAAGCATCTCGCCCGGCGCGAACCCCGACGCGGTCGCGGTCACGGACGTGCCGACCGCGCCCTGGGCGGGATTGAGCGACATCGCGGGCGCGACCTGACCGAGCGCGTTCCCACCGGGACTCGCGACTCCGGTGACCAGCAACACCAGCATCAATGCGATGCGACTCACTTGCCAAACCATTACGCGCTGTCGGCGAGGAAAGTCCATGCTCAAACCCTCCGTTTAGCCTGAAACTCTTGACCGCGACTACATGACGTGCGTCCCGCGCTGGAGCAGCGGCCGGGCACCGAGCCAGGGGGTTTTCGGGTCATACTGGCCCAGACGAGCTCCATATCGAGCCTCTGATGACGATTCCCTCCAGCGCGCGCGCCGACCAGCGCGTATACCACCTGAGCGGCGTGATGGCAAGTCCGAGCCAGCCGTTTTGCCGGCGGGGCTGATTTTCGCACTCTCGGGGTCGCGAGCGCTGCGCTGGTTACTGCGAGTCGTAGCCCACGTTGGTAATCGCCGCACGTCAAAGAAGACCTTGGCAAACGTCGTCG
>JAFAOS010000319.1 GCA_019247515.1 Chloroflexota bacterium
CCAGCTGCGCCATCGCCTTGCTCAAATCTGAGAGAGAAGACTTCACGTCATCACTGTTGCTGAGCGCCGGCTGCTGGCCTCCCACGCGCTGCAGGGTGGCGGCGAAGCCGCGGATCTCGGTCACTTCGGTCGGATTCGCGCGCGTCTCGGTGGTCAGGTCGGCGCACTGGGCCGTGGCCAGTGTCTCGACGTCGCTGGTCAGGTCGTTGACGTTGGTCAGAAAGGCGTCCCGCATGTCCATGGTTGCTGCGTCGACGGTCGGGACGGCGGTCGCGGCGGCCGTGGGGGTCGCGGGTGGCAGCGTCGGACGCGGCGTCGGAGCCGCCGCTGGCGCGCTGCAGGCCAACAGGCTGACCGAGATGGCCGCCATCACCCCGAAAGATCGCCAGCCGACCACCCTACGCTTTCCAACCCGCGAGGCGATGCTCGAGGACCTTCAATGCCTGGCTGATCAACATGCCCATCAGCGCCAGGACGATGACGGGCGGGAAGTACTTCGCGGTTTGAAAGCTGCCGCTGAACTGGGCCATCAAATAGCCGAGTCCAGCTAGCGCGGTTTGCAGCTCCGCGACGACCGTGCCGACCATGGCCAGGGCGGCGCCCAGCCGCAGCCCGCTGACGATGTACGGCAGCGCTCCGGGCAGCATGATGTGGCGAAACAGCTGGCCGCGACCCGCGCCGAACGAGCGCGCCGCTTCCAGCAGGTCAGGGTCGGTGTTCTGCACGCCCGCGTAGGTGTTGATCAGGATCGGCAGCATGGCCATCAGCCACACGACGACAATCTTGGCCGCCGGGCCCAGACCGAACCACAAGATAATGAAGGGGATCAACGCGACGCGCGGCGTCGCGTTCAGGGCGTTGACGTAGATCTCGAGCGTCTCGCCCAATCGCGGCACGCCGCCCATCAAGACGCCCAGACCGACGCCAGTCACGATCGCCAGCAGATAGCCCGCGGCGAAGACCTGCAGGCTCGCGAAGGTGGCCGAGAGAAGCTGTCCGCTGCGCAGCTCGTCGACGAAAGCTGGCACGACGTCGATGGGCGACGGCAACAGCAGCCGCCCGGCCGGAATCGACGCCAGGTGCCAGGCGGCGAGGAAGAGGACCAGGGCGATCAGCCGCCAGGTGGTGACGCTGAGCCTGCCCGGCCGTCCTGGGCGACCGCGCCGTCCCACCTGGTCGCGCGCAGCCTGCGCCTGCACGCTCTCGGCGCTCTCGACGCCCGTGACTGGCAGCACGTCGGTGACGCCCACGGTGGTCATAGCGTACTTATCCCGGCGCGGCCGCCAACCTGAATTCGGGCTGATCGGCCACCATCTCGCGGATCCGCTCCCAGAGATGCGCGCGCAGCTGGATAAACACTGGCGCGGCGCGAGCGTCGTACTCCCAACGCGGTCGGGGCAGCGGCACCTCCACGATCTCCTGGACGCTGCCGGGGCGTGGGCCGATCAGCACCACGCGGTCGCCCAGAAACAGCGCTTCGTCCAGACTGTGCGTCACGAAGACGATGGTCAGGCCCAGGCTCGCCCAGATGCGGCTCAGCTCGATCTGCATAAACTCGCGCGTTTGCGCGTCCAGCGCCGCGAACGGCTCGTCCATCAGCAGGATCCCTGGTTCCAGGGCCAGCGCGCGTGCCAGACCCACGCGCTGCTGCATGCCGCCCGACAGCGCGTGCGGATAGCTGTGCTCGAACCCCTCCAGCCCGACAAGCCGCAGGTACCGTTCGGCACGCGCCCGCCGCTCGCCGCGCGGCAGCTTCTGGATCTCGAGCGGGAATTCGACGTTGTCCCGGACCGTCCGCCACGGTAGCAACCGAAACGACTGAAAGACAAAACCCGCGTGGGGTCCAGGCCCCGTGTGCGCGCTGCCGTCGATGAGCACCTGGCCCGCGTCGGCTTCGAGAAGACCGTCCATCAAGCGCAGCAGCGTGGTCTTGCCGCACCCGGAGGGGCCGACCAGGCACACGAATTCGCCGGGCGTGACCCGCAGCGACACGTCGCGCAGCGCCTCGACGGGCGCGTCGACTTTGCCGCGACGATGGTGAAACGTCTTCGAAACGTGGCGGAGCTCGATCCTGGGGACCGACACGTCAGGCGATCGGGCGACCGGGGTCGTCGACGTTGGGCACGACGCCCAGGTCCTTCAGCACGCCGTCCACGAACTCGGTGTCGGTCCAATCCGCGGCGCCGATCTTCGGCAGGTCCCCGAATGTCCCGGTCTCGTACAGGAAATCCGTGCTCGTCTGATAGGCGCTCACGTTCAGCTGACCATTGACCGCCCAGGATGCCCCGAACTGGTCCCACAGGTAGTCCAGGTCGGACGGGGCGATGTCCGGCCGCAGCGTGCGCAGGCCGTCAACCCAGGCCGCCTTGTTCTCGGCCAGGTAGCGACTCGTCTTGATGAGCGCCGCGGTAAAGCGGCGCAGCGCCTCGGGCTTCTCGGCCAGGACCCGGGTGGTCACCGCGTTGCCCTTGTTCACCAGCGGCAGCGAGTTGTAGTAGTCGTCCACGCCGACCAGCACCTTGACGTTGGGCTGGTGCTGGATGGTTACCCAGGTTCCAAGCGAAACGGTCGTGGCGTCGACCTGGCCGCCGAGGAGCGCCTGGGCGCGTACGCCGGGCGTTCCAATCGCGACGTAGTTGACCTCGTCGGCAGGCAGCCCGTTGGCGGCCAGCACCTTCGACGACAGGGCGTCGTCCTGGGAGCCCACGCGCGCAATCGCAAACGACTTGCCAGCCAGCTCGGCCAGCGAGCCGATGCGGCTGTTGGCCACGAGCATGAAGAAGTTGCGGCCGCTGGCCGAGTTGATCGTCTTCATCTCGAGGTCTTTGCTGGCGTCCAGGCGGATGACGTCCTCGGAGTTGATGTCGCCAACGTCGACGTCGCCGGTGCGCATCGCGGTAATCACCGACGGCGTGGCGTCGACCTCGGTGATCTCGACGTCGAGACCTTCCTTTTGATAGAAGCCCAGATCGCGCGCCAGCCACAGCACGGACTCGGGCAGGGCAGGCGCGGGTGTCACCGCCACACCCACCTTCAGCTTCATCAGCGGTTCGGCGGTGGCCGCGGGTGACGTCCCGCTCGGTTGCAGCGGTGCCGCTGGCGCGCAGGCGACCGCGAGCAGGCCCAGAATCACGGCGACGGCGCCCAGCCGACCGCGGGCTCCCACCAGGATAACTACTGCGCCTCGGCGTATGCCTGCTGGAACTCCGACCGAATCGTGTCGCCTCCCGCGGAGCGCCAGGTGGAGACCAGCTGGTCGTAGTCGGTCATCGGCCGGCGGCCGGTGATGATGTCGATCAGGCCGTCCGCAAGCTGCGTCTGAATCAGGAAGCCCTGCTTCTGATTGGTGGCCGAATACAGGCCGACCGTCGGGTCCTGCGTCGCACCGGGGCTCAGCGCTTGCAGCGCCTGATTCATCGTCGGCGGGAAGTCCTTGTTCTGCGGATCGAACAGGACTGGCGATGGGAGACCCATGACCCCGCCCCAGTTGATCATATTGGCCACACCCTGCTGCGTGCGCTGCGGATTGCCATTCTCGTCGAGTTTGTAGTCCTGGTCCTGGACCCCGTAATTCGCGACCAGGTACTCCTGGCTGCCGAATGGCGCCACGACGTAATTGATCACGTTCAGCAGCTGCTTGATGCGCGCCGGGTCCGCCTTCTTCAGGATGATCAGTCCGAAGTTGCCAATGCCCAGGTTGTACTGCGCCTTGCCACCCGCTTCGGCCGGTAGCGGCGCCGCGAGCCGCACCTTCCACGGCGGATTCTGGGTCGTCATGATGCGGTGGACCGGCACCGCCCCGTCGTCGAAGTGGTTCACGTTGAGCGCATTGGAGAAGCGGTAGATGAGCTTCCCCCCGTCGAACGCGTCGTCCGCGGTGGGAGTGGTGTAGGTGGTGCTCGGGTCGAACGAGCCGTCGGCGAAGACGTCGCGCGCGAGCTGGACTCCGGACTTGAACTGGTCGGTCTCCCAGTCCTTGGTCCACTTGCCGTCGCTGCTTACGCCCCAGTTGTTCGGCGCGGCATAGATCGCCGGCCACAACTGGCCGCCCACGTTGGTATTGCCGTACGCGTAGCGATTGCCGACTTCGAAACCGATGCCGTACACATTTTGCTGCGCGTTCGTCAGCTGTTTCATCTGCTGACGGAACTCCATAGCGCTTTTCGGCCACGTCAGCCCATTGGCTTCGAGAATCTCCTGGTGCCCCCACAGACCCCAGTAGAACTGTGACTGGGCAATCGGCACCGCAAAAATCTTGTTGTTGTAGACCATGCCCTTCCAGCCGATGGTGGGCAGGGCGGCCAGGTTAGGATAATCCTTGACGGCGTCACCGCTGACAAACGGCGTCAGGTCCTGGACCTTCGCTTCCAGAAACGACGGGAGGTCCGGAATGACGCCGCCGATCGGAATCATGGTGATATCCGGCAGGTCGCCGCCGGCGACGAGCGCCTGAAACTTGCCGAAGGCCCAGTCCGAAAATGGGGCCAGGTTCAGCTTCAGGTTGACGTTCATCGACTTGTTGAGCTGCTGCCAGAGCGTGTTCTGATCCAGGGGAATGAGTGAGGTGAACACCTCGCCGGCCACCGTGACGTCGCCACCGTCGCCGGGCGGGCTGGCAACCGACTGGGTCGGATTCTTCGGATAGGTGATGTATCCCGCCGGAATCAGATCAGTGCCCGGCACGTCCGCCGCTGGGCCTTTGGCCGCGACGAACGTCGGCAGTTGCACGCGGCCACCGGCCGCGGGTTTCGCGGCCGCCGGAGGCGTCGTCGCTGCCGCGGCAGGCGCGCTGGTTGCCGCCGCGGCGGGTGCCGTCGTCGGCGCCGCGGGCGACGTCGGCGAGCACGCGGCCAGAATGCCCACGCCCATCGACGCGAGCGCCGCCCATCCCCCACAAGCGACAAATTTCCGCCGAGTCCACCCGGCTGCGCTGATCTGCATGCTTCGCACGCTATCCCGCCCTACTCGTCCTCGTCAATTCAGGCGGTGCGGCCCACTCCCTCTCCCTCTGGGAGAGGGGCGGGGTGAGGGGTGAGGGCTCCCCTCAAACCATTCTCAGGCAGTCAAAACCGGCTCGCGGGCCTCAGCTTGCAGCGTGCGCTCGAAAAACGCGAAGACCTTTTTCCAGCCGTCCACGGCCTGCTCGGGACGATAGTTGGCGCGATCCGTGGCGAAGAAGCCGTGGCCGGCGCCGTCGTAGCGGTGGAACTCGTAGTCCTTGCCCAGGTCGCGCAGGACCGCTTCAGTGCGATTTACTTGCTCCGGGTCCGGACTCGCGTCGTCGTTGCCGAAGATGCCCAGCAACGGACAGCGCATCTCGGTCGTCATGTCGATGACCGCCACCGGCTGTCGTTCGTTCAGCTCCTCCGGTTTGGCGATCACCCGGCCGCCCCAGCAGTCCACCGCCGCGTCGATGTCCAGCTTGCAGGCCATCATGTACGCCTGCCGGCCGCCCGAGCAGAAGCCGATCACCCCCACCTTGCCATTGCACAACGGTTGATCGCGCAGCAGCGCAACCGCGGCGCCCACGTCGCCCACCACCTGTGCGTCGGGCATGCCGCCGGCCGAGCGCGCCGCCGCGGCCAGATCGTCCCACGCGCCCGGACCGAGTCGCGAAAACAGGTGCGGCGCGATCGCGGCGTACCCGTGCTCCGCCAGCTTGCGGGTTACTTCCCTGGTCCACTCGTCCCAGCCGGGCATGTGATGGATGACGACGACACCCGGCGCGCTGGTCACGCCGATGGGTCGCGCCAGGTACGCCTCGATCGGGGCGCCATTGTGCCCGCGCATCGTGATCGTCTCGCCAATCAGACCTTCGTAGCCCATGCAGCTCTCCTCTTCAAGCGCACCCGATTCATCCAACAGTACCAGGCCTGCGGAGGACTTGCCCCAGGTCCAAACGCACCGGGCGGCCGCGGTCGACCGCGAATTCGCCGCCGATCAGGACGTGCTCGATGCCTCTGGCCGGCAGGGTTGGCTCCGCGTACGTGGCGGTGTCCGCCACCGTATTGGGGTCGAACAGCACCACGTCGGCGACTGCCCCGGGCGCCAGCCGGCCTCGATCGCGCAGACCCAGGATCGCCGCCGACAGGCCAGTCATCCTGTGCACCGCGGTCTCCAGCGGGAACAACCGCGCCTCCCGCACGCCCCAGCCCAGCACTCGCGCGAAGGTCCCGTACGCGCGCGGATGGACCCGCGCCGCGGGGCCCGTCACCCCCAGCTGATCCGAGCCGATGGCCGACCACCGCCAGCTCAACGCCGCGCGCACGTCGACCTCGTCCATGTGGAACACGACCATCGTCGTCGCGCCGCGGTCGTCGATCAGCAGGTCCAGCGCCACGTCCAGCGGATCGCCGCCAGTAGCCGATGCGAGCTCCGCCACTCGCCGCCCCTCCGCATCGCGTCGGCCAGGGTTCTGAACACTGGTAATCAGGATGTTCTGCCAGCCACCGGCGGCCGCCACGTGATTCGCCCAACCGCCGTCATCCTGCTCGATGGCGTGCCGGATCCGCTGACGCTGCTCTTGCGCTCGCAAGCGGTCCACCATGGCGCCCAGTCCGCCAACCTTGGCCCACGGCGGCAGGACCTGGTGCAGGTACGTGCTGCCGGCCGCATACGGGTAGACATCCGCGTGTGCCCGCACTCCGTGTTGGCGCGCATCTTCCAGTCGCGCGATCGCCGGCCCAATGCGCCCGGCGTTGCGTCGGGCGGTGATCTTCAAGTGTGAAATCTGGGTCCGGATGCCCAGCCGCGACCCAATCGTCAACGCCTCCTCGATCGCGTCGACCAGCCTGTCGGCCTCGTCGCGCAGGTGCGAGACGTACAGCCCGTCGACGCGTGCCAGCTCCTGTCCAAGCGCCAGCAGCTCGTCAAGTGTGGCGAACGCGCCAGGTACGTACACCAGGCCGGTGCTCATGCCCCAGGCGCCGTGGTTCAGCGCGTCGGCCAGCGCCCCGCGCATGACCGCGAGCTCGCCGGGTGTCGGCGGACGGTCGTCCAGGCCCATGGCCAGAATGCGGAGAGCGTGATGACCGACCAGCGGCGCGACATTCACCGCGGGTCCGGCTGCCTGGAGCTGGTTGAGGTAGTCGTCGTAGGTATGCCAGTTCCACTCCAGGTAGGGCCCAAAGCCATGCGCGAGCTCACGCAGGTGTTCGGCTCGCGACGGATTCGCCGCCACGGGAGCGACCGTGAAGCCACACAGTCCGACGACTTCAGTGGTGACCCCCTGACTGATGGAGTTGGTTGCGCGCGGGAAGGTCGGCAGCGTGTGGTCGGCGTGCGAGTGCAGGTCGATGAAGCCGGGGGCGACGACCAGTCCGCCGGCGTCGATCGTCTCCGCGCCCGCTGCAACGCTCGCCGAGGCGTCGCCGCCAATTGCCGCGATGCGGTCGTCGCGAATGGCGACATCCGATTGCACGCCCGGGGCACCCGAGCCGTCGACGACCGTTCCGCCCCGGATCAGCAAGTCTGCCATCAGGTGTGCTGCTGCCGGGTCACCCAGGTCGCGACCTGCGCCCGCGAGCGAAAGCCAAGTTTGTCAAAGATGTGCTCGACGTGGTTGGTCACGGTGCGCTCGGCGATGACCAGCGTTTCGGCAATCTGGCGGTTGCTCAGACCACGCGCAATCAGGACCGCCACCTCGCGTTCGCGCGGGGTCAGTTGCGGCAGCTCCTCGCCCACCGCTGCCCCGCCTGAAGGAGTCGGCGTGGCCACATAGTCGAACAGGTCGTGGAGACGCATCGCCTGGCCGCTGGCCCACGCGTCGGCGTACACCCTCGAACCAAGCGCCGCCTGGCTCGCCGCGACCGCGCGCTCGTGGTCGCTTCGATCGACCGGGTGGACCGGCGCGCCGATGGCTTGACGCAGTCGGGCCGCGGCGCCGAGCAGGCGCGCGGCGCGGTCAGGCTCGCTGTTCGCGGCCGCGACGACCGCCAGGCCCTCGAGACATTCGGCCATGCCCCAGGCGCTGTCCCATTCGCGCGACAGTTTCAGGCCTTCCTGGAACGCCAGGTCCGCGCGTCGCGAGTCGCCGAGCGCGCTGGCGACTTGCCCGCGGTAGATCAGGGCGATCGCCAACCGTCCGGACGCGCCGATGTGGCGGGCCAGGCCCACCGCCCGCTCGCACAACCGGGTGGCGCGCTCCTGCTCACCCAGCAGGCATACCGTGAAGCCGAGGGCCGCGAGCGGCAGGATGACGCTGACGTCGTCATTCACCAGCCAGAACGCGCCGACGGCCTGCTCGAGGAACTCGGCCGCTTGCGGCAGCTCCGCGCGGGCGCGCGCGACGTGACCGAGGAAGTGCAGGCACCACCCGATACCCCGCTGATCCCTCAGGCGCTCGAAAACGTGCAGTGCTTCGTGCACCAGGCGCACCGCGTCGTCGTAGTCGCTGCGCCCGTGGGCCAGACCGCCGGCCCACATCACCGCCCAGGCCCAGGCGCGGGTCTCACCGGGATCGGTTTGTTCGCTCGGCGCCGGAGCGCGCGCCAGGATGCGCGTCAGCCAGGCGTGGCCCTCGTCGCGGTCGCCGCGGGTGTACCAGTAGTGACCCAGGCGCCCAACCAGGTGCAGGCCAGCCTTCACGTCGCCCGCTGGTGATAGGCTCCAGCCCAGCGCCGCGCGGAGATTGCCGCCCTCACGATCCAGCCGCACCAGCCACTCCAGCCCGTCGGCCCCCCAGAGGACCTGCGCCTCGGCCGCCTTCGCCAGCGTGCCGTAGTACGCACAGTGGCGCCGCTGCGCGCTCTCGAGGCTGCCGCTCGCGTGCAGTCGCTCCGCCGCGTAGGCGCGCACGCTTTCGAGCAGCCGATAGCGCACATGACCTGCGGGACCTGGCTCGGCCTGCACCAGCGACTTGTCGACCAGGCGCGCCAGCCCCTCGAAGACGTCGTCCTGGTCGGACGCGGAGTCCGCGCCGACGCGCTCGGCGGCCTCGAGCGTCCACCCACCGCCGAACACCGACAAGCAGTCCAGCAGCCGCCGCTCGGCCTCGGGCAGCAGCTCGTAGCTCCAGTCGAGCGTTGCTCGCAGCGTCTGCTGACGTGCTGGCGCGGTGCGTCCACCACCGACCAGCAGCCGAAACCGATGGTCAAGACGGGTGGCAATCTGCTCGACTGACAGGACACCCGTGCGCGCCGCGGCCAGCTCGATGGCCAGCGGAATGCCGTCGACCCGCTGGCAGACGCGAGCGGCCTCGGGTGTGTTGAGGTCGGCGAGCACGAGCCCGGAGGCGGCCTGGGCTCGATCGGCGAACAGGCGCACGGCTTCCGATTCGGCCAGCGCGCCAACCCGCCACGTCGTCTCGCCAGGCACATGCAGCGGCTCGCGACTGGTCGCCAGCACGGATACCTCCGGGCACGCCCGCACCACTGTCTCCACCAGCCGCGCGCATGCGTCGACCAGGTGCTCACAGTTGTCGATCACCAGCAGCAGGCGCCGGCCGCGCAGGAAGTCGAGCAGCGCGCTCTGGACCGAGACGTCGCTCTCGACGCGCACCCCGAGCGGAGCGGCCACGGCCGGCGCGACGAGCGTTGGCTCGGACAGCGGCGCGAGATCGACCAGCCATGCACCGTCGGGATAGCGCTCGCGCTGCAGCTCGGCCACTTCCAGAGCCAGCCGGGTCTTGCCAATACCTCCCGCTCCGATCAGCGTCACCAGCCGCTCAGACTCCAGCAACTGGCGTACCCGGACGAGGTCATCCTCGCGCCCAATAAAGCGCGTCAGCTGCAGCGGCAAGTTGCCGAGCGGGTCATCGCGCCGCCGGATCGGCGTGGGCGCCGCGTGGTCGCTCGGCTCGGTTCGGACCCAGGGGCGCATCCAGGTGCGTTCAGGGTAGCCTGAGTCTGGACGTATCGCATGAAGGTTCGAATTGGCGTCGGTCTGGGCGGCCTCAGCTCAGATCGATTCATCGGCGCCGTGCAACAGATGGAGCGCCGCGGGTTCGACTCGCTATGGCTCTCAGAGGTGTTGACCACCGGCGTGCTCGATCCGCTGGCCGGGCTGGCGTTCGCGGCCGGGGTGACTACGAAGCTCAAGCTCGGCACCACCATGACCGTGACCGCGCGCAATCCCGTGCGCATGGCCAAGGAGCTGGCGACCATCGATCGACTCTCGGGTGGTCGACTGCTGCTGGTGTTCGTGCCGGGTCTGACCAACCGCCAGGAAGACCAGGCGCTCGGCGTGCCCGTCAAGGAGCGCGGCGCCTGGCTCGACGAGATCTTGCCGCTGGCCCGCAAGCTGTGGTCCGAAGACGACGTGGTGCACCGGGGTCCCTTGTTTTGCTACGAGGGCATCTCGTTGCAGCCGCGGCCGCTGCAGGACCCGCTCGAAATCTGGCTGGGCGGCAACGCCAGAAGCGCTCTGCGGCGCGCCGGGCGTCTGTCGGATGGCTGGCTGCCGAGCCTGTGCACGCCGGCCGAAGCCGAGGCCGGGCGGGTGGCCATCGAATCGGCCGCGAGCGAAGCCGGGCGGCGCATCGACCCCGAGCACTTCGGCATCAGCATGACCTACGCGCGCGAGTCCATTCCGGCGGCCCAGGCGGCGCGCATCGCCCAGCGTCGCCCCGGCATCGATCCGTCGACGCTGGTGCCGGTGGGTCCGGCGGCGTTGCGCGCGACGCTGCGCCGCTACATCGACGTCGGTTTTTCGAAGTTCGTGATCAGGCCGGCCGAGGCGCCATCGGCCTGGGAAGACGAGCTGGACCAGCTGGCTGACGACGTACTCTCACTCCAAACATGAACGCCGATCTGAAATACCGCATGGGCACCGGGCCCGGCGGTCCCAACCTGGAGGACGGCCTGGCGTGGGCTGCCGCGAACGACTTTCACTTTCTGGATTTCAACGCCGACCACGGCGCAAATGCGCTGTCGACGTGGTCCTCCGACCGGATTCGCGCGGTGCGCCAGTATTGTGAACAGCACGACCTCCACCTGGGAATTCACACGCTTTCAGCCGTAAACGTCGCCGAATTCTCGCCGTATCTGAGCGAAGCCGTGGACGCTTACATTCGCGCCAATGTGGACCTCGGCAAGCAACTCGCCGTCGACCACGTCATCACCCACGCGGGCCTGCACCAGAGCTCGGAGCTGGACCTCCGCTACCCGGCCTCGCTCGAGCACCTGACGCGCGCGGCGGACTACGCGTCATCTGCCGGCGTCACGCTCCTGCTGGAAAACCTGAATGTCGAGCCACCGGAAGCCGAGGTCCACTACATGGGCCACTCGATCGAGGAGCTTTCGGTGTACTGGGAGAAGATCCCGGCGGCGGGGCTGAAATGGGGCATGTCCGCCAATCACACCCACCTGCTGCCCGGCGATTTCGACGCGTTTCTCGACGCGTTCGGCGTCGAGCGCATCGGCCTGGTGCTGGTCGCCGACAACCGCGGCAAGTACGAGGAGCACCTGCTGCCAGGTCAGGGCACGCTGGATTTCTCGCGCCTCTTCCAACGCCTGGAAGGCGAAGGCTACCGCGGCCCCTACATGCTGACGTTCGGCAACCGAGAGCAAAAGGTCGCCGGCCGCGAATACTTGCTGGCGCAGGCGCGATCCACCACCACCTCTCCCCCTGGGAGAGGTCGCGCGAAGCGCGGGTGAGGGAGAGGGAGCGCAGCTATTTCAGACGCGCGCGAATTTCTGCAATGAATGACACCCCGCGTGCCAGCGGTTAGACCGGCTGAGCGCGGTGTGCGTCACCTCTCCCACGTACAGGTTGCCCCGTGAGTCCAGGCAGATGCCGTGCGGTGAGGCGAAGCTCGCTGGCGAGCACGGGTCGTCGCCTCCCCAGCGCACCAGCAGGTTTCCAGACAGGTCGCGCACCGACATCTGGGCGGAGCGCTCCTCGCTGAAGGGTCGGCCATCCAGGTGCGTCTCGTCCATGTTCCAGGCCATCTCGCCGACGAAGACGTGGCCGGCCGAGTCGATCGACAGGTCGCCGGGCCGCGCCAGGCCGGTCCAGGTCGAAAGTAGCTCACCGGAGCGACTGAAGACCTGAATCCGGTCATTCTCGCGGTCGCAGACGTAGACGCGATTGTCGGAGTGGGCCCAGACGCTGTGCGGCAGGTTGAATTCGCCCGGCCCGCTGCCCGGCTCGCCCCACGACTGGATCAGCTTGCCGTCCGCCGAGTAGCGGTGGATGCGCGCGTTGCCGTAGCCGTCCGAAACGTACATCTCGCCGTCCGGCGCCACGGACAGCCGCGTCGGCCGGTTGAATGGCCCGGCGCCGCGCCTGATCGACGCGAGGTTGGCTCGACCTTCCGGCGAGTAACCCGTGTCGCTCGGCTGGTTGAGCGTGCCGAGTGTCCACAGCAATTTGCCGTCGAGCGTGAACCCGCGCACGGTGTGGTCGGTGTCGTCGGCGCAGTAGACGACGTCGTTGACGATGGTGATGCCGTGCGGACGGGTGAACACGCCCTCGCCCCAGGAGGACAGAAAGCGGCCGCTGGTGTCGTAGACAATGACCGGGTGCTCACTGCGGTTGAAGACGTACACGCGGTCCTGCGAGTCGGTGGCCACCCCCGCGACGTCGCCGTGCGACCAGCCCGCGGGCAGCTGCTCCCAGTCGGGGACGAGCTCGAAGGTCAGCTCGCCAGAGCCGACGACGGTGCGCGCGACGCTCATGCGCGTGCTGGCTGGGCGTCGGGGATCGGACTGGTCCCCGCCCAGTGGCCCACGTCGATGACCAGGCCTTCGGGCGATCGGAACTTGGCCTCGTAATAGACGTCGCCGAGCCCGACGGGGTTCAGCTCGACCGCCCCCGCTTGTAGCAAGCGCTGCCGCGCGGCGTCGTCGTCGGCCACGGTCACCCCGATGTGCTCGAAGCCGGGCCGGGTCTGGCGGTCGCCCGCGCCGAGCCCGAGGGGCAGCAGGGTGATGTTGACGTCGCCGTCGGACAGGTCGACGGCGCCCGAGCCGCGGCGCTGCACGATCTTCAGCTCGAGAGCGTCCTGCAACCACTGCGCGGTCTTGTCAGTGTCCTCGCACCGAATCGCGATGTGTCGGATCTTGCCCATCTCAGCGGACCTCCTCTGCGGTGCCAGAGATATCCTAAACCCATGGACGAACAGGCGAAGAAGACTGCACTGCGTCGGATTCCGTACGGCCTCTTCCTGCTGACTGCGAAAAACGGCGACGACATCGCCTCGGGAACTGTCAACTGGGTGACGCAAACGTCCTTCAAGCCGCCGATGGTAGCGGTCGGCATCAAGCAGGACAGCCACCCGTACGGCGTGGTCAAGGCCTCGGGCGCCTTCGCGATCAACGCGCTCGGCGCGGACCAGAAGGACGTGGCCCAGACCTTCTTCGGCACCGTCAAACCCGAAGGCGACCATCTGGGGCCGCTCACGTTCAAGGCGGGCACCACGGGGTCCCCGGTCATCAAGGAGTCGCCCGCGTACTGGGAATGCCGCGTGGTCGGCGTCCTGGAGCAGGGCGACCATCACGTGTTTCTGGGCGAGGTGGTCGAAGCCGGCGTGAACAACGAGACGCCCACCCTGCTGATGCGCGACACCGGCTGGAACTACGGCGGCTAAGTCTCCCGCTGCACGTCAGGCTCTTAGCTTCCTTATGCACGCCGCTGCGCGGCGGAGGGGTTCCACCCCTCTACCCCGCTCGCGTGGCCGACAGGGATCCACCACAATTGTCGGCAGCGTGTTCGACAAGAGGGGGAGCTCCGCTCCCCCTGGAAACCCCCACGGGCTTCGCCGATGGGTGACACCGTGACCCTCGGTCTCTGACCGAGAGTTCTCGCTCGTGGCCCGAGCCGAGAAGTGAGTCGCGAGTAAACGCTGAACACTGAAATCACTGTCTGAGCCTCACTACCGTTCAGATGTTGTCGGCTGCCGAAGGCCGTGGGGGTTTCCGGGGGGAGCGGAGCTCCCCCTCTTGTCGAACACGCAGCTGACAACTGTGGTCGATTGCCGTCTGCCACGCCAGCGGGGTAGAGGGGCAGCGCCCCTCCGCCGCGAAGCGGCGTGCATGAACGCGCCCTTAATCCGGATCTACCTCCCGGGGTTATCTCTGAGCGTATGGTTAGGCGGGTGTACGCTCAGCAGGCGGTGGCCACGGCTTCGGTCGATCCGGCGCGCAGTGACGAAGACCTCATGTACGACCTGGCCAGCGGCCGCCAGGACGCCCTCGGGCCGCTGTACGGGCGCTACGCCTCGCTCGTTTTCCAGCTGGGCGTGCAGAGTCTGGATCGACCTGCCGCCGAAGAGCTCGTCCAGGAAGTCTTTCTGACCATCTGGCGCGGCGCCGACAGCTTCGACGCCAGCCAGGGCGCCTTCCGTCCGTGGCTGCTGCGGCTGACGCACTGGAAGATCCTGAACGAGCTGCGCCGTCGCCGCCGCCGTCCCGCCACCCGCACCGACACCTCCGCCACCGACGACGACGACCCGCTCCAGGACGTGGCTGACATCGAGCCCGGGCCTGAAGAGCGCGCCTCGCAGGCCGAGCACGAGGACATCGTCAAGTCCGCGCTCGCCTCCCTGCCCCCCAAACAGCGCCAGGCCGTCGCCCTGGCGTTCCTCGAGGACATGACGCACGAGCAGGTCGCCCGCACGCTGGACGTGCCGCTCGGCACCGCCAAGACGCGCATCCGCTCCGGCCTGCAGATCATGCGCTCGTACCTGGCGCCCATGGCCGCGTCGCTCCTGGCCCTGGGCCTGGGTGTCATCGGTTTCCGCCTGATCCAGACCCAGGCCGCCGTGGACCGACAGGCGCGCGCCATCGCCCTGGTGACGACCAGTGAGCTCACGCCACTACGCCTGACTCCGGTCAACACGGACATCGCACCGGCCGCCGCGCACGCCAATTATCGCGGTCGAGATGGCAACGACGTCGCCGTTCTCTCGACCGAGTTCCTGCCCACACCCCCAGCCGGCAAGACCTACCAGGCCTGGGTCCAACATGGCGGCGCGTGGACCTCGCTCGGCACCTTCACTCCGAACGCGGACGGCACGGCGCAGCTCATCGCCGAAGACCCGGCCCTGGCCAAGCCTCCGGACACGGTGAGCGTCACCCTGGAAGCCTCGGGCGGCAGTCAGACTCCGACCGGAGAAGTCGTCCTCGCCTGGCCCAACACCTAAAATAGGGGCGGCACGATGTCCGCCAACAATCACGCCACTGACTCAGATCTCGCGGAGCCGCGCAGTGGGCTCACCGACGCGGGACTGACCAACGAGCAGCTCAGCATCCCGAGCGCCGCGCGCATGTACGACTACTACCTGGGCGGGCATCACAACCTGGCGATCGATCGCCAGGCCGCCGAAGAGGCGATCTCGATTTACCCCGAGTTCCCGCTCATCATGCAGGCCAATCGCGCCTTCCTGCGACGAGTGGTGGTGTACCTGGTCGAGCAGGGGATCGAACGTTTTCTGGATATCGGCTCGGGCATACCCACGGTGGGCAACGTCCACCAGATCGCGCAACAGCTCAACGCGGCGGCCCGCGTGGTGTACGTCGACATCGACCCGGTTGCCGTGGCCCACAGCGCCGCTTTGCTCCAGGGCAACAATCAGGCCGTCATCATCGAGGCCGACCTTCGCCAACCTGAAACGATCCTCGACCACCCGGCGGTGCGCGACCTGCTCGGCGTCCGCCAGCCGGTCGCGCTGATCCTCGCGTTCGTGCTGCACTTCGTGATCCACGACGAGCAAGCCGTGGCCGTCGTGCGTCGCCTGCGCGATGCGCTACCGTCTGGCAGCTACGTGGTGATCTCGCACGGGACCGCCGAACGCATGCCGCCGGACATCTTCAAGCAGCTCGTTCGGCTGTACCGCTCCACGTCGCAGCCAGTCAGGATCCGCTCCCGGCACGAGATCGAGCCGTTCTTCGATGGCGTGGAGCTCGTCGAGCCCGGTCTGGTGTACGTGCCGCTGTGGCGGCCAGAAGAGGCGGGCGATCTGCTGCTGGATCGGCCCGAAGTCTCGGGCGGCTTTGCGGGCGTGGCGCTCAAAGCGTGACAGTGGACGATTCGACCGCCGCGATCGTTCGCGCCCGAAACGAGGCAGTCGCCCAGGCCTGGCGCACCACGCTCACCACCGAGGGCTACGTTCCGTGGAGCTCGTCCGAGCTGCGGCAACGCTTGCTGGTCATGGCCGACCAGTCCATCGACGTGTTGCTCGGCGAATCCTTTGAGGCGAGTGCCGCGCGAGCGGTTGGCACGGCACTGGCGCGCCTCGGCTACACCTCACCCCAGGTGCTGGGGCGCAGCGTTGCCTTCCTGGGCGAACAGCTGCTGGCCGAGCTGCCTCTGGAGGCGACTGCCAGGCTCCGGCCGCGCCTCAGCCGTCTACTTGGCGAGCTGGCCACGGGCTACATGGAGCAAGCCCGCGCGAACATTCTCAGCGAGCAGGAGGCGATCCACCAGGCGCTCGTCGCCCAGCGTCAGAAGGTCGAGCTGGCGTTACGCGAGAGTGAAGCCGGATTTCGGGCGATCTTCGAGGAATCGCCGTTCGGTATTGCCGTTGCCGCCATGGACGGCCGCTGCCTGGGCGCCAACCCGGCTCTTTCCTTGATCACGGGCTACACCATCGACGAGATGCTCGGCCGCGTGATCCTGGCCGAGTTGATGCATCCTGACGACGCCCTGGCCGGCTGGGAGAAGTTCCAGGGCATGGCCGCCGGCCAGTACGACCACTACACGATCGAGCAGCGCTTCATCCACAAGAATGGCGAGCATCGCTGGGTGCGCCTGGCAATGTCGCTGGTGCGTGACGTGGAAGGCCGTCCCAAGAATGTCATTGGCATGGGCGAGGACATCACCGAGCGCAAGCAAGCGGAGCAGCAGCGCAGGCAATTCGAGGCCGCGCTCGAGGCAGCGCGCGACGTGGCGCTGCGCGCGTCAATGGCCAAATCAGAATTTCTGGCCACCATGAGTCACGAGATCCGCACGCCGATGAATGGCGTAATCGGTATGACTGGCTTGCTGCTGGATACCGAGCTCAGCCCGCGTCAGCGCGAGTACGCCGAAGCCGTGCGGCGTTCAGGTGAGGCACTGCTGTCCATCATCAACGACATCCTGGATTTTTCGAAGATCGAGGCCGGCAAGCTCGAGCTGGAGCTGGCGCCGGTCGATCTGCGCGAAGCGGTCGAAGACGTGGTCGGACTGCTGGCCGAACAGGCGCAGGCGAAGGGTCTCGAGCTGGCCGCGGTCGTGCAGGCCGACGTGCCCAGCGGCTTGCAGGGAGATCCCGGCCGCATCCGCCAGGTGCTCATGAATCTGGTCGGCAACGCGGTCAAGTTCACCCAGCGTGGGGAGGTCACCGTCCAGGCCCGCCTCGTGGAACACACGGCCGATGCAGCCCTGATCCGGGTCGACGTGACCGACACCGGGATCGGCATTTCACCCGAGGTCGCCTCGCGCCTGTTCCAACCCTTCTCGCAGGCCGACGTGTCGATGACGCGTGAGTTCGGCGGCACCGGGCTCGGGCTCGCCATCTGCAAGCGCCTGGTCGAGCAGATGGGCGGTGAGATCGGGTTGGAAAGCGAGCTGGGTCGCGGCAGCACCTTCTGGTTCACGGTCCGCCTCCAGGGCTCGGTTGCCGCCGACGGCAGTGCGCCGCCGCGGCCTCCCGCGCTGGTCCAGCTCCCGCCGCTGCACGTGCTGGTGGTCGACGACAACGAGACGAACCGTACGATTTTGCGAGAGCAGCTCTCGCCCTGGGGATTGTTGGCGACCAGCGTCGGCGACGGACCCGCGGCGCTCGCGCAACTGCGCCAGGCGGCGGCACGCGGCGAGCCGTTCGCGGCGGCGCTTCTCGATCGTCACATGCCAGGCATGGATGGGCTGACGCTGGCGCGGACGATCAGTGCGGATCCGGTCCTTGGCAACACGCCGATGGTGCTGCTCACCTCGTTGGGCGAGGAGGATCGGCGCGACGTCCAGGCTGCCGGTTTTCAGCACGTGCTGACCAAGCCCGTGCGCCAGTCGCAACTCTTGGCGATGCTCGGCAACATCCTGGGGCTCCAGGTCCGAGTTCCCACGCCGCCACCGGTCCAGACCCCCGAGCGCCGCGCCACCGCTGAACCGCTGCTCGCCACCGGTCCGCGAATCCTGGTCGCGGAGGACACCACCATCAATCAACTGGTCGCCCGCCGCATGCTGGAGCGACTCGGCTGCCATGTGGACGTCGTCAGCAACGGCCGCGAGGCGCTCGATGCCCTGGCGTCCATCCCCTACGCGCTGGTGCTCATGGACGTCCAGATGCCCGAGATGGACGGCTTCGAGGCAACCGCCCAGATTCGTCAGCTCGAGGCCACCCTGGGCCGTCACACGCCAGTCGTGGCCATGACCGCCAACGCGATGAAGGGTGACCGCGAACGCGCGCTCGCGGCGGGCATGGACGACTACTTGAGCAAACCAATTCGCGTCGGCGACCTCGAAGTGATGGTGCACAAGTGGGTTCCCGCCGATCCGGCGCCAGCCAGCGTCATTGCCGACGATGTCGAGGATTGGCTTGCCGAACCGTATTTGCAGGAAGAGGCCGAAGTGCGCACCGACCTGCGCGCCGCACTGGCAGCCGGCGACGCGCGGCAGGTGGCGTTCGTGGCGCACAAGTTCAAGGGCAGCGCTGGCACCGTGGGCGCCGCCACCCTCGTCGACCTGTGCGGTCAACTGGAGGAGCAGGCGCGGCAGGGATCG
>JAFAOS010000332.1 GCA_019247515.1 Chloroflexota bacterium
CTGCTGGCGCGACACGATGCACCACGTCTATCGGGCCGGCGCATGCGGCCCAGTGCCGTGCTGCCGAAGCGCACGTCGAAGAGCGACTTGAATGACGACGAGTTGAGCGTCCTGGCCGCCGCGACCGATCTCTACGCCGGACGGCTGCTGAACGACGCACGAGCGCTGGAGTACCTGGCAAATCGCGGGTTTTCCCGCTCTGTGGTCGAGCGATTCAGGCTCGGCTACTCGAGCGGATATGAGCTGCGATCGTATCTTCGCTGGCGCCGCTTGCCCGTCAGTGCCGCGATCCGCATCGGTCTGATCAGAAAGGACGGTCGGGAATTCATGCGCGGACGCATCACGACGCCCGAATTCCGAGGCCGGCAGCCGATCTGGATGATCGGCCGTCGCCTGGATTCCTCCATTCGCCCGGCTGCAATCGAACGACCGAAGTACCTGGGTCTGCCAGGTCCCAAGCCGTTTCTCGGGTCGAGCGAAGCCACTTCCGACAAGAGTCACGTGATCGTGGTCGAGGGACCGTTTGACCTGCTCACGCTGCGTATGTGGGGCACAGCTGGTGTCGCGCTCGCGGGCACTGCGCCGTCGCCTGAGACACTTTCGCTACTGAAAACCTTCGATCGCGTCTACCTGGCGCTCGACCAGGACAGGGCTGGGAAGGAAGCAACCGAACGGCTTTGCAACGAATTCGGTGCGCGTGCCATATGTGTCGGACTCCCTCCAGGGATCAAGGATGTAGCGGAGCTCGCGCCATTGGTCGATGGCGAGCACATGTTTCGGCGGGCACTGCTGCGTGCTGTCACGGTCGCTGGCGGCTCAGAGTCGGTGGCAGCCTGACGGTGACAATCCATCAGTCGATCGCTTGCAGATCGAAGCCTTCTCCGGCATTCCGCCGGTGAGCTTCACGTCCGCGACAACAGCTCAGAACATGCACCTGGTCGACACTCGATCCGGACCCGACGGAAAGCCTGACGCCACTCTCGGCAGCTGGTACGTGTACCGACGAGCCAATGGCAGACGCCGAGGTTCATACGTCGGTCCGTTCGAAGGGCCCGATGCTGCCCTGGCGCATCTCCGAGACGCCATCGAGCTCGAGTTGCTGCTGCTGGATGAAGCCGGTCGCTCCAGCAGCTTGTTCCGCGTCAGTCGCCGCGCTGCTGCATAGCGCTATCGGCGCGAGTCCCGCGCTCAGCATCCGGAACCTCTGCACGGCAAGGGGCAGCTGGCACGCCCACGGCACGATCGGGGCACGCGGCCAGCCACGGTTGGGGCACGCACCGTCGCCCAGAGTGGGCGCATGCGGACGTGTCTTTCGACTCGCTCGTTCAGTCTTGACCAGGAGGTCATCCCATGCCTGCACACTTCAGCACAACATCCGCGGATCCCGGTCCAATCAATTCCGAATTCGACGTGCGGCCGCGATGGCGGCTCGGTCTGATCACCGATCTCGACGGGCACGTCCACGTTGGTGCATCGCTTCCATCCTCCGAGGATCAGCCTGAAATCTACGTGGACCTGTTCGCGGCAGTGGGCGCCGCGAGTGTCGCCGAGGTCGACCTGAACCATTTGTCCGTCATCGTTCAGGGCGAGCGAATCGCGGACCTGCGTCGAATCATCCTCCAGTGCATCGACGATGAACGGCTGCGACAACGGCTGCTCGAGCTGGTGTCTCTATCAGAGTCGAAAGCTTGAGGACCTGGCATGGATGGCATGACGACCGTCGTTGTGGCCACGAGGCAGCCGCACCCGCGGCGCAGAGCCTGGTGGCACTGTGCGACGAAATTATCGTCCTTCTCCGGAGGGCTGCCTGGGCATACATCGAGGAGCTGGTGGGCTTCAGCACGACCATGACCTGCGGCGCGTGTGCTCTCATCGACCTGACAGGTTCGGCCCAGCACAACGTCGAGATCGATCACGCGCCTCAGCGTCGTCTGCGCGTGTTGCCATGACGTGCTCGAGCATGGCTGGCTGCCGGATCTCAACTTTGGTGATCGAGCCGTGCGCAGAGGAAAGCGACGCCCTGAACGCATGACAATCTCGCAGGCGCCTTCGGTTGCGACCCGACTGGTAGCGTCACTGCGGCCCAATCCGCTCAACCCGCGTGGCGACGTGGATGCATCCGGACTGGACGAGCTCGCCGAGTCGATCAGCACTCAGGGAGTCCTCCAGCCCCTGCTGGTTACACCTGACGGCGTGGTCGTGGCCGGTCACCGCCGCCTGGCGGCCGCGCGCATGGCCTGTCTCGAGGAAGTGCCGGTCGTCGTCCGCGATCTGGACCCGGTCCAGCAGCAGGAAATCATGCTTGTCGAGAACCTCCAGAGGCAGGAGCTGTCCCCCGTCGAAGAGGCGCGTGCGTATCGGCGACTGCTCGAGGGAGGTCACACTCTGGCGCAGCTAGCGCGACGCATCGGCGCGCCAGCGGCCCGCATCAATGCCCGTCTCGTGCTGCTGAAGCTGGACGACCAGGTTCAGTGGATGTTTCACCGCGGGGATCTCCCCTTGACGCTCGCTCCGGTGCTTGCGAAGCTTGCCGATCCGATCCTCAGCGGCAGGTCGCGACCAGAGCTGCTCGCCGTCAGCTCACCGTGTCCGACATCGAACGGATCGTGGAGCGTGGTGCCGGCGCACTCCAGGCTGTGCCGCCGCCCAGCACTCTGCCGCCGGACGAACCGGAAAAGGCTGGACTCAGCCCGAGCCGCGTGGTCGCGCTCGATGGCCTGGCCGAGCATGCCAGCGGATCCGTGTCTCTTTACGAACTCGCGGACCTGTTCGAGACGACCTGCTGTGCCTGTGGTGCGGAGGACCTCCCCACGTATTGCTCGGCGTGCCCCATGCTCGATCTGATCAACCGCGTACTCGCACGCGTTGCACGCCGTTGAGCGCGAAGCAGAACACCTTGCAGTGGCGCTCGGACACCGGCGTTGGTCAACAGGCTTCGCACTCACCTGTACCACACGCGGACACATATGCCTCTGCAGCGTCTCGACACACGTAGCTGGTGGACTCGCGAACGAGTCATTGCTGGTCTTCGCCGCTTCTACCAGGATCACGACCTCGCTCCGACCTCCACCGAGGAGCGGTACCGGATTACCGGCAGGCATGGTCAGAACGGTGGCGGTCGCGGCGGCCGGCGTCCCTACCCATCGTTCTACGCCGTGCTGCGGCATTTCGAGACGTTCCGCCAGGCGTGGGCCGCGGCGGGCGTCGACGTCAGTCGGCGCCAGGAGTCGTGGAGTGAACTGGAGGACTGGTACCTTCGCGAGGCTCTCGGATTGATTCCGCGCACTGGAATCGCGTCTGACCTCAACCGGACGCCCGATGCAGTCCACCGGCGCGTCTACGACCTGGGCCTCCATGCCTACAGGCGGTGGGGCTGGACGCTCCATCGCGTCGAGCGCGTGGCGCAGGTACCCCGACATCGGCTCCAGAAATATCTCGACCGAGGTGATCTTCCGTATCTCCGCGGATCGAAGTGCGTGTACGTCGATCCCGCAGACCTGCTCGTGGTCGCCGAGATCGACTGGGAGAACCCGCCGGCGGAGCTTGCCGAAGCCGCCCTCCAGACCTGGCGCGAGAGGCTGATAAAGGTGCTGGCGGGCCACGACTGGCGCGTTAGCCAATCCTTTCGTGCACAGCCAGTTGTCCGATCGGATCGACGCTGGGGTCCTCGCCTGCTTCGTCCAGGCCCGAAGCCTGTAGAGATTGCCGCGGGTGACGTGGTCCAGGTAGTCGGTCCAGTCCAGCAGCGACCTCAGTGCGAGGGGCGCGAGGGCCGAGTGCACCTGGTGTTCTGGTTCGTCAACCGCTCCACTCGAAATTCAGCTCGATCCAGTCCCCAGGCGCAGTGGATGGCACGTGTCGAATTTACGAGTCGCCACGGACGCAGCCTCGGGCCGCGTGTGACCTACACGCTGCCGCTCGATTGCCTCCGTCTGTCGACAGAGTCTGCTGGAGGAAAAATTCATGCACATTCCTGAATCTGTTTATCGATCCGAGGCGTTTCCCGACCCGGCGACGCCGGTGTTCGTCGCCGAGATCGCCTGCATCATGTGCGCCACGGTTGTGGGAACCGCGATTGATGAGCGCTGGCCACCGGTGCTCACGGTGCTGATCGAGTTGGACGGGTCCCGTGTGCTTCGGCGCGTGGAACTCGATCGATTGCGTTGCCCGCAGTGCGGAGGTAATACCGAGGCAACCGAAGTTACACCGCGACTCCTCCGGCGCGACCATGTCGACTGGCGGTTGGAGCGACCCCAGGTAGGACGACCGCCCAAGTGGCTTGCGGCACTGAGGGCAGCCGGCCGTCCGTATGACCGCACCGCGTAGTGGGTTCCCTGCTTCTGCTCTTCGAATGCGCGGCGTGCGGCGGCCGTGCCCAGGGCAACCCGCAACTGGTCATGAGCATCCCCGCTCGCTGGCATCGAACCCAGTATGTGGCCGACGGCGGCGGGAATCGGGAACCAATCTGCGAGTCATGTGCACGTTGGTTGCTGGATCGCTTCCAGCGCGAGGGACTGCCCATCCCGAAGGTTGTCGGTCGATCCGATTACTTCGAGCGGGCATATCGCGGATCCGCCGACAAGGAAGACATCTGATGCCAAATAATGGCCAACAGACTCGGCGAATCGCTCGACGCCTTGTCTCGCCCGCGCCGAACCCGCACCCACTGTGTGCGGTTGCTTGCCGACGCCAGCCTGTTGATCGGACCCGCTGCATTCATGAGCGACCACCATGCCTGAATTTGAGGTGACCATCATCACGACGCGCGTTGGGACGCACACGGTGCTCATCGAGGCGGTTAGCGCCGCAGCTGCGAGAGAACTCGTACGAGGTGAGTGCGATCGCGATGAGTCGCACTGTGCGCCGGAGTGGTGTACGGATGACGTGCAGAGCGAGGTCGCGTCCGTCCGCGAACTCGCGCAGCGCGAGAGTCGAATACTGGATCGCAGCGAGTCGCTTCAAGTGGGACGTGCGACCGAACACGTCAGGACGGATGGCCGATGATGAGCACGCGACAGCAACTCGACAGCCTGGCCTTCGTCGCGATTGCCTGCTTCTTCGTTGGCATAACGATCGGCTGGACCTGGTACCTCCAGGTGGTCTACCGGGCAGCCTTCCTGGGTTTCTGGACTATCTGCGGCCTCTCCTGGTGGAACCGCAAACACACCCACACCGAGGACGCCCCTCCGTCGATGCCCGATGTCATACGAGAAAGTGCGTCGAACCTGGCGGATGCCGAGCGACCAGACCATCACGAGATAACTCCGGAATCTACAAGCATCGGCACAATGTCGGAACGGCCGGACCCGACGCTGGTTCAATTCCAGCTGCGCCGGCTCGTCGTTCACGTGGTCGTGTTCGTGGTGATGGTCTCGGCCCTGGTACTCGTCGCGCATCTGAACGTGTTTGTGGCGGCCGGCGCGGCACTGACGGGCAACGTACTTGCAATCGTGTTGGAAGCGAAGTGACGTGCCTCGATGTATCTCTCTTTGCCACTGCGGGCTTCACAAGAG
>JAFAOS010000077.1 GCA_019247515.1 Chloroflexota bacterium
GCGCGGAGCCTGGCCACCATCTGTTCGGTCTCACCAATCGGCACGCGGGGGTCATTGGCGCCGTGGATGACCAGCAACGGCGCACGGATGCGGTCCACCTTGTTGATCGGCGAGATCGCTTCTAAAAACTCGCGGTCGTTTTCGAGCGAGCCGTACTCGGCTTCACGCAGGTGCCGCCGCCAGGGGCCGGTGTTCTCGAGGAATGTAACGAAGTTGCTGATCCCCACCAGGTCGACACCCGCTGCCCACAGGTCGGGGTAGGTCGTCAGCGCGGAGAGGACCATGAACCCGCCGTAGCTGCCACCGTATACGGCGATGCGGTGCGGATCGGCTCGGCCACTGTCGCGCAACCAGTACACCGCGTGCGCCAGGTCGGCGACCGAATCCATGCGTTTGCGAACGTCGTCGAGGTGGATGTAGGTGCGGCCATAACCCGAGCTGCCGCGAACATTCGGCGCCAGGACCGCGAATCCTGAAGCCACCAGGCACTGGACGATAGGCTGGAACGTTGGCCGGTACTGACCCTCGGGTCCGCCATGGACGAAGACCACGCACGGTGGATGCGCCGCGCCACCTGGAGCGGGATAGAAGAGCGCTGGAATGTCGCGGCCGTCGAAGGTCGGATAGCGCACGTGCTCCGGCTCGGTGAGCTCGGCATCGAGAGTGCCCGCGAAAGTCACCTGCCG
Organism: Chloroflexota bacterium; assembly: GCA_019247515.1. Taxonomy (GTDB): domain Bacteria; phylum Chloroflexota; class UBA6077; order UBA6077; family CF-72; genus CF-72. The sequence goes on from JAFAOS010000077.1 coordinate 687, forward strand.
CGCCTCGGCGCCAGCCTCTGACCAGACGAACACGTTCGGACTCGCCCGCGAAGCCGTCCATGAGATGGCCAACCGCCGCCCTGCGGGATCCCAGGCGAGGGCGCTCTGCCAGTACGTGTACAGCGCGCCCGGCGGTAGACCGAGCACGCGTTGCTCCGCGCCCGCGCTGAGCGTGCGAACCACGATCTCGCTCTCTCCGTCGCGATTCAGCGCATACGCCAGGCGCTGCCCTGAGGGGTCGAGGCGGGCTTCGTCGACCTCCAGCTCGGGCTCGAACAAGAACGTGAGCTCACCCGAAGCGACGTCGATCCGCGCTGGCGCCGAGAGCTCGCGTCCGCGATCGCTGACGCAATAAATGAAGCGCCCATCCGGACTCCATTCCGGGCCCTCGTATACGGCCTCCTCTCCAGCTCTGGTGAGAAGCCTCGGGGAGCGCACCCCGCGCAGATCGAGCAGCCAGAGCTCCTGCTGCGCGTTCGAGATCGCGCGCACCACGAGCAACCAGGCGCCGTCGGGCGAAAAGGGCCCGGCCCGATTGGTCGAATCGTGCTCGAGCACGCAGCGGGTCTCGCCTGAAGCCAGGTCGCGCACGTACACGTCGAACCAGCGGCCCGTACGCGTATTGGCCGCGTAGCCGATCGAGCCTCCATCCGGGCTGAAGTTGCCGAAGGTGTGAATGTGCTCGGCGTCGTCAGTGAGTGCCCGCCACGAAGCGCCCGGCGCATCGACGTACAGCAGCTGTGTGCGCTCGTTGCCCCCGATGTCCGCCCCGACCGCGAGCTGGCCCGGCCTCGGCCCGACATGAATTGTCTGCGCCCGATCCGGTGGCGCCACGCGTAGCTCGGGCCAGCCACCCTGCGCGACGCTCCACACCTGCGATACGCCGCTCAGGTCGGCAACGAAAACCAGGTGCTTGCCGTCGGCGTCGAACCGCCCCGCCGACGCCGAGCGCACCCGCAGGAGCTCGAGCAGTTGCTGGTCCATGGCGCGAGGCTAGCACGCACCCGATGAGTCGGCCTCGCGACACGCGCATCCGATACAATCAGTGGTTCAGTTTCGATTGCCGGATGGGGTAACGGTAGCCCGCCACACTCTGGATGTGGTTGTCTAGGTTCGAATCCTAGTCCGGCAGCCCGGGGTTTGGGTCAAATCTGCCTGGAATCAAACGTACCAGTCGCGCCGACGGTGGCGCCACATGGCGCGTCGACGGGCGTAGCGCATGCCGCAAGCAAAAAACAGCAGACGCAGCAAACATCTCAGCATGGGTTCTTCGGGATGATGATATTCCCGGCTGCCCTCGCTTCAGGCGTTAAATGCAGAAGGTCGGCGTCCCACGTTCCTCGGGGTCTCAGCCGACCATTCCGCGCTCTTCGAGAAACGCTGTTATACGCAAGGTCTGGGCCAATCCGGACCCAGACCTTGTTACAGTCGCGTGTCCAACGTGACGAAACGTGCTCAAACCGGCTGACTACGTCTCGACCGGCACGCCGGGCAGCAGGCCCCACTCGACCCACGAGCCGTCGTACACGCGCACGTCGGGGTAGCCGAGCAGGCACGTCAGAACGAACCACGCCTGGCTCGCCCGCCCGCCGATCGCGCAGTACGTGATGATCGGCTTGCCTGGCGCGAATCCACGCGAGGCGTAGAAGCTGCGCAATTGCTCGACTGGCTTGAAGCTGCCGTCCTCACCCCAGGCCTCCTCGATCGGCACCAGGATGGCGCCCGGCACGTGTCCGCCGCGCTGATCTCCCTCAGGCGGCAACGACGGCCAGTAGCGCTCGCCGGTGAACTCCGGCATCGAGCGGACGTCCATGAGCCGCACGTGTGGGTCGCCGATCGCCTCGGCCACCTGCTCGTGTGAGGCGCGGATGTCCTCCCGGACTTCTTCGAAATCCGCGACGGCGTAAGTCGTCGTCAGCAGTTCCGGCGGTTCCGTGGCCGTCGGCAAACCCGTCTCGATCCACTTTCGCCGCGAGCCATTCAAAAACGACACCCGCCGATGGCCGTAGTAGCGCAACATCCAGAAGCCGAGCGCGGCGCCGTAGCCATAGACCACGACGTGGGTTTCAGGTGTGATGCCTGATCGGCCAAGCAGGCCAGCAAATGCTTCGCGGTCGACGATGCGGTAGTTCGGCTGCAGCATGTCGGCGTAGATATTCCACAGCAGTGCACCCGGGAGGTGGCCGCCATCGTAGGCGGTCCGACTCACGTCAACTTCGATCACGCGGATGCCAGCGTCGGAAATATGGACTTCTAGCCAGTCGGTCTCGACCAGCGGTTCAGCGTTATCAAACTCATGATTGTCTCCTGTTGCGCGCCGCTCACTAGCGCGGTCTGAAGGGACGGTGGCCATCAATCGAGCCTCCTCTGAGTGAGATGAGCCCAGGGTCCACCTCTGCCCGCGATCGCGGCATCTGATGAATTACCTACCAGCCCACAATGAGGAGAACTACCCATTCGCGAGCTGGAGTTGGCACGTGCGACCATCCGCCCCACAATGCTGCGAGCGAGCATGCAGGCCACCAATCGGGCGCAGCACAACCTGCCTCGGCCACTGACGCCGCTGATCGGCCGTGAACGGGAGATCGCCAGCGTGGAACGTCTGCTGCGCGACGGTCAGCGCCTGGTGACGCTGATGGGTCCCGGCGGCGTCGGCAAGACTCGGCTGTCGCTGGCCGTCGCCGATGCGACCGCGGATCTGTTTCCAGACGGCATCGTGTTCGTGTCGCTGGCGCCGATTCTCGATCAAGACCTCGTTCTGCGCGTCGTCGCGGCCGCCTTTGGAGTGCCTGATCCGGATATCTCGGAAGCCGTCGACGCACTCACGGCGCACGTTGGCGACAAGCGCATCTTGCTCGTGCTGGACAACTTCGAGCATCTGCTCGAAGCGGCAACGCTGATCCCCACGCTGCTGGGGCCGTGCCCGGGCTTGCGCGTGCTGGTCACCAGTCGCGGTCCGCTGCAGGTCGTCGGCGAGTATCTGCTGCCGGTGCCCACGCTCGGACTACCCGAGACTGCCAGCAGCCAGGATCTGGGTCGCTCCGAAGCCGTGCAGCTGTTCGTCGCGCGCGCCCGGGCGGCGTGCGGCGAGTTCGACGTGACCAGCGCCAACGCTGCCAGCGTGCTGGAGATCTGTCGCAAACTCGATGGTCTGCCGCTGGCGATCGAGCTCGCGACAGCGCGACTCCGGATGCTGCCGCCTTCGGCGTTGCTCGAGCGACTCCAACGCAGTTTGCCGCTGCTGTCGGGTGGCGCCCGGGATGCGCCGTCGCGTCTACGAAGCATGCGCGATGCGATCGCGTGGAGCTACGCGCTGCTCGGTCCGTCGCAACAAGCGCTGTTTCGTCGGCTCGGCATCTTCGTCGGCGGTTGGTCGCTCGATTCGGTCGAACCGGTGTGCCTGGCCGACGTCCACGACCTGGACCCGCTCGAGGGGCTTGCCTCGCTGCTGGATCAAAGTCTGATCCGTCGCTCGGCGGTCGATGCTGCCGAGCCGCGCTTCGAGATGCTGCATGTCGTCCGTGAGTTCGCCTTCGACCAGCTGGCCGCGGCTGGAGAGGAACACGCAGTGCGACGTGCATTTGCGCGGTACTTTCACCAGCTGGCGGAACGCGCGGGGGCCGCGCGCGGGGTCGACCAGGAACGTCGTTACGAGCGGGTCACCCTGGAACTGAACAACCTGCGCGCCATCCTGGCTTTTGCGCTCAGCGACGCCCGCCAGGCAGTTGATCTCGACGAAGCCCTGGAGCTTGCCGGAACGCTCTGGTTCTACTGGATTCACCACAGCCGTGGGCCGGGCGAAGCTCGGGCGTGGCTGACACGCGCCGTCGAGCTTGCCCCACAGGATGGCTCGAAGTCGCATGGCAAGGGACTGCTGGGGTTGGGCGCGATCGAATGGCGACAGGGCGACTACGCGCTTGCGCGCGAACATCTGGATGAAAGCGCCAGGATCCTGGCCAAGGTAGAGGAGTTCATGGGCCTCGCCGACGCGCTGCACCTGGCCGGCCACGTCCGTTTCGAAGCCAGGGAGTACGCGGCCGCATACGAGTTGTTCCAGCGCGGCCAGGCCGCCTACGCGCGCGCCGAGGATCCGCTCGGCGGTGTCGCGCTGATCGGCGACCTGGGCATGGTCGCCTACCACCAGGCGGACTACGCCACGGCCAGACAGTGGTTCGAACGCTGTCTGCGCGCCTGTCGCGAGCACGGTGTGACGGATCATGCCGCGGATTCCCTGAACCGCCTTGGCGACCTGGCGCGCATCGACGGCGACCTGACACGCGCCGAGGCGTTGTATTCCGAGAGCCTGTCGCTGTGGCGCAGCGTGCACGGCACGCCGGGCACGGCCTCGGCGCTGCACAAGCTTGGGCAAACGGCGCGACGTCGGGGTGATGCGTCGGCCGGCCTGCGCCTGGTGCTCGAGTCGCTGGAGCTGCAGCGGGAGATTGGCAACAAGCAGGGCATGGTCGAGTGTCTGGTCGCGTTGGCTGGCCTGGCGTTCGAGTGGACGACGTCCGAGCAAGCGGTGGAATTGCTCGGCGCCGCGCTCGCCGCGCTCTACGAACTCGACGCGCCGCTCGCGCCCGCCGACGCGATCGATTTCGCGCGCGACCAGGCGCGCGGCAAGGCGAGCCTGCCGGCGACGGTCTGGGCAGCTGCAGAGCAACGCGGTCGCGGCCTTGGGCTCGTCGAGGCCCTCGCGCGCGCCCAGCCACCGCCGGCGACGCCTCAGGGTGTGACTGAGCCCAACAAACTGTCGCCACGAGAGCAGGAGGTGGTGGCGCTGGTGGCCAGGGGGATGTCCAACCGCGAAATCGCGGCCGCCCTGACGATCAGCGAAAAGACGGCGGCCAACCACGTCGAGCACATCATGACCAAGCTGGACCTCCGCTCGCGCGCGCAGGTCGCGGTCTGGTCCGTACGCCAGAGCTCTGCTTGAATGAGCGGGTTGCCGGTCGAGTCCGACGCTCTCGAGCTGGTGCTGGCCTGGCACGCGGCCCTGAACGCGGCAGACGCCGATCGCCTGGTGGCGCTGTCGGCCTCAGACGTGGAGGTCGGCGGGCCGCGCGGCGGCGGACGAGGCGTTGACTTGCTGCGCGACTGGGTGGCGCGGGCACACATCCAGCTGGAGCCACTGCGATGGCAGGCACAGGAAGCGGTCGTGGTGGTGGAGCAGAAGGCGAGCTGGCAAACGCCGGACGGCCAGATGACCGAACCACACACGCTGGCGAGCATCTTTCGCCTCGACGATGGCAGGGTTGCGAGTGTGATTCGCGTGGACGACTTCGCCACCGCGCTCAGGGCGGCAGGGCTCCGCCCGGGCGCGGCAGGCTAGGCCGCGGGGTATAGTCGTGCCCGGCGATGGCCCAGGCCAACAAGACCGCACGCCAGGCCGAGCGTGAGTACAGCCACCGCGACGTCGTCGACAAGCTCGGCATCAAGCCAGGCTCCGCCGTGGCCTTCGCTGCCGCGCCGCGCCAGATCGATCCAGCGCTGCGCGAGCGGGCGCTGATTCGCGCGGGTCGCGATGCAGCCGACGACGACGAAGCGGTCGACGTGGTCCTGGTCGGCGCCGACCCCTCGACGGACGTCGTGGCCGTGCTGGTCGCCTGGCGATCGCGCATCGACCCGGCCGGCGGCATCTGGCTGCTAACCCCCAAGCGCGGTCAGCCAGGTTACGTGGACCAGCGCGAGCTGATCGAAGCCGGCCCCGCCGCGGGCGTGGTCGACAACAAGATCTGCAGCGTCGACGAGCACACCAGCGCCCTGCGTTTCGTGATCCGCAAAACCGATCGCATATACTCCTGAAGCCCTCCAAGGCTCAGGCATCCGCCTGCCCGAGCCCCAGGCCCGTTCGTCTAGCGGCCCAGGACGCCACCCTCTCAAGGTGGAGATCGCGGGTTCGAATCCCGCACGGGTCACCATAAATTGAACTCAGAATCGAT
>JAFAOS010000165.1 GCA_019247515.1 Chloroflexota bacterium
CGGCCCGTCCGGCGGCTTCCAGCACGGCGCGCCGCGTCAAGACTCTGGCCAGGTGCGCGCGATAGTCCGGACTGGCGTGGATGTCACCCTGCACGTCGATTCCATCCGCGACCGTCTGCACCGCGCTCTTGACCGCTTCTTCTTCCACCCGCTTGCCCACCAGCGCCTGCTCGACAGCGCTCGGTCGATAGGCCTTCGGGCCGACGCCGGTCACGCCAATACGTGCTGAAGAGATGGCGCCGTTCTGCACCGAGACTACCGCGCACACGCCGGTGAGCGCGTAATGGCTCGCCGGCTGATCGAACTTTTGATACGCGGCGCCCGAGCCAGCCGGCTGCGCATTCAGCCGCACCTCGCGAATGATCTCCTTTTCGCCGAGCGCGGTCGTCAGCATGTCGACAAAGAAGCTGTCCAGGTCGAGGTCGCGCTCGCCGCCTGAGCCTACAGCGCGAATAGACCCACCCAGCGCCAGCGCCACGGCCGGCAGGTCACCGGCCGGGTCGGCGTGGGCCAGCGCGCCCGCCAGCGTGCCTTTCGCGCGCACCTGCGGGTCGCCGACCTCCTGAACGGCGTCGACCAGCACCGGGGCGGCCGAGGCTGCCTCGGCCGACAGTCCGATGTCTCGGTAGGTGGTCATCGCGCCGATGGCCAGTACGCCGTTCTCGCGTCGCGTGTAGGAGAGGCCAGGGATGCGCCCGATGTCTACCAGCAGCCTGGGCTGCGCCAGGCGCAGCTTCATCAATGGCAGCAGGCTGTGGCCGCCGGCCAGGATCTTGGAGTCCTCGGTGTCCAGTAGGCCGACAGCCTCCTCGAGGCTGCTGGGCGCGGCATACGCGAACTTGGCAGGGAACATGGCTCAGTGGGCTCCGGCCGTGGCCGGGGCTGCTTCGGACATTGCCGTGTCGGGCTTTTCGAACGGCTCCTCACCGCGCAGCTTGCGGCCTGCCGACAGTGCCGACCTGACGATGTTCTGATAGCCCGTACAGCGGCACAGATTGCCATCCAGCCCGCGCCGCACCTCCGCCTCGCTTGGGTTCGGGTTATCGCGCAGCAGCTGATCGATGGTCACGACCATGCCTGGCGTGCAGAAGCCACACTGGAGGCCATGCTCCTCCCAGAACGCTTGCTGAATGGGGTGGAGCTTGCCGCCAGGTTCGGCGTAGCCCTCGATGGTCTTGATGTCGGCCCCGTCGGCCTGGACCGCGAGGATCGTGCACGACTTGACGGCCACGCCGTTCATCAGAATCGTGCAGGCGCCGCACTGCGACGTGTCGCAGCCGACGTGGGTGCCCGTCAGCCCAAGCTGCTCACGGATGAAGTACACCAGAAGCTGCCGCGGTTCGACCTCGCGCGAGTACCGCGTTCCGTTCACGGTCACCGCGACGGTGTGCATCCCCGGCTCCGTCTGGGTTTGAGCCATCAAAAGCGTGCCTCACAGAGGGTCATGGATCACTATCAGGCTACCAGTCTGTCGCGCGTGCTTCCAATCAGCGAGCACGCGTCGGTCGTGCGGGAAGGCCAGGTCGTCTGGTAGACGCTCGAGGGCAAAGCGGCGAACTTCGCTGACCTCGCGCCCGTCGGGCGTCGGCTCGCCAGTCACGACCTCGCCGGAGTACACGACGAGCACCACGGGTGAGCCGCGCTCCGAGTACACGCCGACGAGTCCCGTGAGTTTGACCACGAGACCGATCTCTTCGAGCACCTCGCGCACGGCGGCCTCTTCGAGGATCTCGCCGCGATTGACGTAGCCCGCGGGGAAGCTCCATCGCCCGGCGCCCGGATCGATGCGGCGCTTGCCGAGGAGCACGCCGTCTTCGTCGCCAAGGACAACCGCGACCGCGACCTTCGGATCGAGATAGTGGATAAAGCCGCACACCGGACACGTCGGGCGCTCGCGATCCTCCTGATGGCGCGCGACGAGGGCGTTGCCGCAGTGGAAGCAGTAGCCGAGCTCGCTCACGCGAGCTCGGCGTCGGGGTCGAGCTCGAGCAAGCGCGCGTAGTCCTCGGGTCGATCGACGTCGCGAATGATGTCCGCATCGTCGAAGTGCACGGCCTCGACCGCCTCAGGGTGGGCGCGCAGGTACTGGGCGCCGCCCACGTCGCCTTCCTGGATCATCAGCGACGGAAACAGTGAGCGGGTGATGAAGACCGGCACACCCCGCACGCCTCCGGCTTCGGTCATCGCCGCTGATCGCCCGCTGACCTGCTGCCGATGCGCAAGTGTCCGCAGCGCCTCCGGGGTCACCAGCGGCATGTCGGCGGGATAGATGAAGACCCCCCGCGCCTCAGACGCCACGGCGGCCAGTCCACCCCGCAGCGAGGTGCTGACGCCTTCGCGCCACTGGTCGTTCAGAACTACCGTCGCGCCGGTTGCCTCGCATTCCGGGATGAGCTGATCGGCGGCGTGCCCGAGGACGACGATGACCTGGTCGGTGGGCACGGCCACGGCGGTCTCGATCGCACGCCGAAGGAGCGACGTGCCGCGAAATTTGAGGAGTTGTTTGGGTTGCCCCATTCGGCTGGAGCCGCCAGCGGCGAGGATAACGGCTGCCAGCACCGTGGGCGTGTCTTACACCCCGACCGCGACTGAAGCTCGCGGGCGCTCGGCGGGCGCCTGCGGCAGCTTGCCGTTTTTGGCGGCAAGCATCTGCGCCAGGATCGCGACCCCGATCTCCTCGGGCGACTGTGCCCCGATGTCCAGGCCGATGGGGCCGTGCAGTCGGTTCATCTGCTCCTCGCTCAGACCGGCCGCGAGCAGCCGCTGGCGGCGCTCGCGCTGAGTCTTGCCACTGCCGATTGCGCCAACGAAGCGCGCGTCGCTCTGCAAGGCGCCGAACAGCGCCGGGTCGTCGAGCTTCGGGTCGTGGCTCAGGACGGCGACGTACGCATTGCTGCTGAGCGGATGCCCCTTGAGGTACTCGTCGGCGTGCATGATGTGGATCTCGTCGGCGGTCGGGAAGCGCTCCGGGGTGGCCCACGCGCCGCGCGCATCGACCACGACCACCCGGAAGCCGCCGATGTCTCTGGCCAATTGCGCGAGCGCCACGCCGATATGGACGGCGCCAAAGATCACAATCGTCGGCTGCGCCGGATAGGTGTCGACGAAGATTCGCGTTGGACCTTCGGGCGCGTCGTCGTAGCGCAACTGGCTCGCGCGCCCTTCGCGCAACTGAGCGATCGCGTCAGTCGCCACGCGCTCGTCGAAGGCGTCGCCTTGACCCACGCTGCCGCGATGCTTGCCGAACTCCCAGGCCAGCATTCCGCTGCCCTGCTCGGGTCCATCGACGACGTATGCGAACGCCACCGGCTTTTCAGTTGGAAACGCTTTGCCGAACGGCTGGATGAAGACTTCGATCTGGCCGCCACATGCCAGACCGACGTTGAAGGCCATCTCGTCGCTGATGCCGTACGGCACCAGGCGCGGGTGATCCTCGTCGATGACCTGCTTGGCGTGTTCGACGACGTCGTTCTCGACGCAGCCGCCGGACACCGAGCCGACGAACTCGCCATCTTCGGCGACCGCCATCTTGGCGCCGGGCCGACGCGGCGCCGAGCCGTACGCCTGGACCACGGTCGCAACCGCGACTTTCTTGCCGGCCGCCCGCCAGCGCTCGATATCAGGGAGAAGTTCGTTCATGAGAAATCAGACTCGGGATTCAGAAGTCAGCTAGAGCGTACCTCGCCACGATCAAACGAGCGGTCTGATTCTGTGGACTCCATGGCTAACGCAGCCGCCAGAGGCGATGAAACTCTTCACCGTGAGGGTCGTCACCAGTGGTGTCGCAGACGATCTCTTACAGCGCCAGATGCTTGCCCAAGGCTTGCAGGCTCGCCAGGTTGTGCGCACTGGCGAACAAATTGACGTGCGGCAACGCCGCGCTCATCCCGCGCGCCAGCGGCCGGTAGTCCTCGTTGCCGAGCAGCGGGTTCAGCCAGATGACCCTCGCCGCGCGGCGCTGGATCTGCTCCATCTCGTGCTCGAGCACGCTGGCGTCGCCCGTGTCGAGTCCGTCGCTCATGATCAGCACGATGGTGTGCTTGTTGACCGTGCGCAGCGCCCACTCGGCATTGAAGGTCTTCAAGCTCTCGCCGATCCGCGTGCCGCCCGACCAGTCGGGCACCTCGCGAGCGATACGATCCAGCGCCGTATAGATGTCGCTGGATCTGAAGTAGTCGGTCACGCGCGTGAGCCGCGTCGAAAAGACGAAGCTTTCCACGCGGCCGAGCGTGTTCTGCAACGCGTAGATGAACTGCAGCAGGAACTTGCTGTAGGTATCCATGCTGCGGCTGACGTCGCAGATCAGCACGATTTTCGGCTTGCGGATCTTGCGCTTCTTGCGGGCAAGCTCGACGACCGTGCCGCCGTATTTGATATTGCGGCGCATCGTGCGCCGCAGGTCGATCGCGTGCCCACGCTGCGTCGAGCGGTAGCGGCGGCTCTCGCGAGTAGCGAGTCGTCGCGCGACGACCATGATGGCGCGGGCGATCTCCTGCATCTCGTCGGGGATGAACGTGCTGAAGTCGCGCGTGGCCAGCACTTCGACCGGCGAGTAGAGCGGCATATCCATGCCTTCCTCGTCCTCGCTGGCCTCCGACTCGTCGCCCTCGGCCACCTGCGGCTGAGGCATGTCTTCGCCCTGGGCCTGGTCGTCCTGGGTCGCCACGCCATCCTCGCCGCGTTCCTGCATGAGCTCCTGCAGACGGCCGCGCCAGAACTCGTCGAAGGTGGCATCGTGCAACGGGATGTCTTCGGGACGTGCGGTCAGGACCGAACGCAGCGCCGTTTTGAACTCCTGGCGGTCGCTGATGTCGACCGCGTCGGCGGTGCGAATGGCGTCGATGACCTCGGAGGGCGTCACGAGCATCTCCCGCTCGCGCAACAACCGACAGAAGTCGATGATGTTGCGCTGGAGGTCGGTATGGCGAGCCTTACGAGGCATCGCGCGCGCCGTCTAGCGTGAGATCAGCTCCTTGTCGACGCGCTGAGCGATCTGCGGCGGCTGGGTGCGCAGGCCGTCCTCGTCGAGCGTCGTCAGCTCGCCGACGATCGACTCCGTGCGCGACCCGGCCAGGCGTGAGACGTCGTCGCGGTCCTTCAGGATCGCCCCGAGCGTCTCGGTCACCGACTCCGGCTCGAGATGGTCCGCGTGCAGCGCCATCAGGCTCATCGCCCAGTCGAGCGACTCGGCCATGCCGGGCGTCTTCGAGAGTCGAATGCGCCGCACCACCTGCATGAACGCGGCCACCTGCTCGGCGAGCACGTGGTTGATGCCTTCGACTTTGGTCTCGATGATGCGGACTTCCTTGTCGAAGTCGGGGTAGTCGATCCACAGGTAGAGGCAGCGCCGCTTCAGCGCGTCGGAGAGCTCGCGGGTGCGGTTCGAGGTGAGCACGACGTACGGCCGATGCTTGGCGTGCACCGTTCCCAGCTCGGGAATAGTGACCTGGAAGTCGGACAGGATCTCGAGCAGGAATGCCTCGAACTCCTCATCGGCGCGATCGACCTCGTCGATCAGCAGCACCGGCGCTTGATCCTCGCGCGTGATGGCATTCAGGAGCGGACGTTTGAGCAGATAGGGCTCCGAGAAGATCTCGGCTTCCTGCTGGCGAATGTCGTGCTTTTCGCCCACCGCCTCTTCCAGCCGAATGTGGAGCATCTGCTTCGGGTAGTTCCACTCATACAGCGCGCTGTTGGCATCCAGACCCTCGTAGCACTGCAAGCGGATCAGATCTGTATCGAGCGCGGCGGCGAGGACTTTGGCAATTTCCGTTTTGCCGACCCCGGCCTGCCCCTCGATCAGCACTGGCTTGCGCAGCTTCATCGCGAGGTAAATCGTCGTGGCGATGGCGCGATCGGTGACGTAGTGTTGACCTTCGAGCTGGCGTTGGATTTCGGCAATCTGGGGTAGCAAAGTGGTTACTCCGATTATAAGTTTGCGAGAAGAAGAGCCTGGACCATTGTGCCCTTTGCGAGGGTTTCAGTGCCTGGATCGATCTCGAGCAGCGCATTCGCGCCCACGATCGACATCAATCGACTGGATGCCTGCAACCCGGTTGTGCGGGCCACGAAGTGGTGATCCTCCCAGCTCACCGTTGCGCGCTGGTACTCCGGACGAACGGGATCGGGTCGAATGTCGTGTCCAAGGAACACTTCGATCCTGGGTCGCAGCACCTGCTCGGCGCCTGCCAGTTTGAGCAGCGCCGGGCGGACGAAGACCTCGAACGTGATCAGCGAAGAAACCGGGAAGCCTGGCAGGCCAAAGCACAACTTGCCCTCGGCGGTCACGGCGAACGTGAGGGGCTTGCCAGGCTTGAATGACACGCGACCGAACTGAATGGTTGCCATCCGCTCGAGCAGTGGCTTGATCAGGTCGCGCGTACCCATCGAGACGCCGCCGGAGGTGATCAGCACGTCCGCGGCCTCGAGCCCGCTGCGCATCGCCCGTTCCAGAGTCGCCTCGTCGTCGCGCGCGTGAGCCTGGAAGACAATCTCGGCGCCCGCGTCCTGGGCGGCGGCCATGACCGCGAACCGATTGCTGTCGCGCACGGCGCCGGGCGGCGGCGCCTGGTCCGGGTCGACGAGCTCGTCCCCGGTCGCCAGCATCGCGACGCGCGGCAGGCGGAACACGGGTACGTGGACGCAGCCGACGGTCGCCAGCAGGCCCACTTCGGCGGGACCGATCCGCCGACCCTTGCTCAGCACGGCCTGGCCGGCGGTCAGGTCCATGCCCACCGGGTGAACGTTCTCCCCCTGTCGCGGCTTGTGCTGCAGGATCGCCCGACCGTCCACTTCTTCGACGTCCTCGAACATGACGACGGCGTCGGTGCCCTCGGGTAGCGAGCCGCCAGTCATGATGCGCATGGCGGAGCCGGGTCTGACGCGGGCGTCGCCGAGCCGGCCGGCGGTGACTTCGCCGAGCACCTGGAGATCGGTCGCGGCGTCGCTGGCGATCACGGCATAGCCGTCGACCGACGAGCGCGGCAGTCCAGGCAGGTCCGCGTCGGCCAGGACGTCCTCGGCGAGAAAGCGTCCGCGCGCCGCGGTCAGCGGGACCATCTCAGTCCCTAGCGGGCTGGCGCGATCCAGAATGGCCGCGAGTGCATCCTCAACCTCGACCATCTCGTACGCAGAGACACGTGGCATAGTCTCAGTCCC
>JAFAOS010000170.1 GCA_019247515.1 Chloroflexota bacterium
GCGCATCGAACACGGCGAGATCTGGCTGCTCTCGACCGCGGCCTTGCAGCTGGTCGGCGATCCGCGCGCCGTCGCCCGCATGGTCCGCGAGATGGGCCAGGCGGGTGTCGTCGCGTTCGTGACCCCCGAGCCGCTTGGCACAGAGGTCGAGCTCGAGGCCGACGAGGTCCACACACCCATCCTGCGTGTCGCGAGCGACGCGTCGCTCAGCGAGATCGAAAAGTCGATCGTCGCGGTGCTGGTGGATCGCGAACGAGCAATTGGGCAGCGCGTCCAGGATATTTACGAGCGACTGCTGGCCACCCTGGTCGAGGATCGCGGCCTCGAGCTGATCTCCGAGATCGTCGCCGAGGTCACCACCAAGGCTGTCTACCTCCTCGACGAACACTTTCAACCCACGGTTGAGACCGGCGGCGACGCGCGCACCGCCGAAGCCCTGGCCGACGTCCGACGCCGTTACTGGGAAGGTATGTTGGGCAATGTGTCTGAGCGGCTGATCGTGCTGCGGCCGCTCGACCAGCCGCCGACCGCGGTCGCGTTGCGGCCGTTGACCCTGCGGGGCGCCGTCGAGGGCTACCTGGCGCTGATTGGCGCGGTGGACGAGTTCGTCGACTTCGATCACCACGTCGCGGATCGCGCCGCGTCGGTGCTGGCCATCGAGCTTGCCAAGCAGTCGGCGGTGGTCGAAGCTCGGCTGCGGCTGCAGGGTGACTTTCTTTCGGACGTGCTCGACAACCCGGGCAATCCCGACGAGGGCCTGATCGACCGCGCACGACGTCTCGGCTACGACCTGGCGCGTCCCCATCTCGCGTTTGTGCTGCGGCCCCGCGATGGGGCCAACGGCGGCGTGGCCGCCGTCAATCGCAGCCATCAGCGCTTCGTAGACGCGACGCGGCGGCGATTGGTGGTCGCCGACGTCACCACGTTGCTGCGCGAGCTGGACGGCAGCGTCCAGGTGCTGATGCCGTGTCCGCCGGACGTCGATCCCGCCGACGTCGAGGCTGGCCTGACCTGGGTTGAAGGCCTGCGCGCGTCGCTGGAGGAGGCGCTGACACCCGAGGCGGTCTCGGTCGTCGCCGGCGTCGGTCGAACGCCCGGGCCCGAGACCACGCCGTTCGCGGCCATCCGCGAGGCGACGCGCGCCGCCGACATCGCCGCCAGCATGCCGCTCGCGTCGCCGGCCGCGCTGCACTTCGCGCGGCTCGGCGCCCTGCGACTGATCTTTCACCTCGCCGACAACCCCGAGCTGCGCGCCTTCCAACGCGACGTGCTCGGACCACTCGAAAACTCGGATGCGACACGCCGATCGGAGTTCGTCCGCACGCTCGACGCGTTTCTGCGCGCGGGCGGCAACCACATGCGCGCGGCGCGTGACCTGAACGTGCATCGCAATACGCTCATCTACCGTCTGGAGCGCGTTCAGGAGCTCCTGGGCGGGGTTGACCTGGAGGATCCCGAGACGCGGCTCAACCTCCAGCTGGCACTCAAAATTCGGGCCGCCCTGGGCGGCAGCACACCAGCGTTAGGAGCAACATAGAGTCATGCCGGGCACGGACAAGGCTGCGATGACGCAGCGAGTGTTGGAACAGGCCGAGGCGGCCAACGTGCGGTTTGTCAGTCTGCAATTTACGGACATCATGGGCGTGGTCAAAAACGTCCACATTCCGTTCCATCGATTCAGCGGGGCGATCGACCACGGCCTGTGGTTCGACGGATCGAGCATCGAGGGCTTCGCGCGCATTCACGAAAGCGACATGTATCTCGATCCGGACCTGGAGACGTTCGGGATCATTCCCTGGGAACGCGGCGACGATGGCGCCACCGCCAAGGTCATCTGCGACGTCTACACGCCGGATGGCGAGCAGTTCGCCGGCGACCCGCGGGGCGTGCTGCGTCGGCAGCTCCAGCGCGCCGAGGAGCAGGGGCTGCGGTACATGACGGGCCCCGAGCTGGAGTTCTTCATGCTGCGGCGCACGCTGGCCGACGGCGAGGACCAGGCGACCAGCGCCACGCCGAATGTCGAGCCGCTGCCGCACGACCAGGCGGGCTACTTCGACCTGACCACGGACGAGGCGGCCAACGTGCGCAAGGAGATGGTCGAAGCGCTGGAGGAGCTGGGGATCGTGGTGGAGGCCAGCCACCACGAAGTAGCCATTGGCCAGCACGAGATCGACTTTCGCTACGACGACGCGATGCGGACGGCCGACAACGCGGTGACGTTCCGCACGACACTGAAGGCGATCGCCCAGCAGCACGGGCTGTACGCGACGTTCATGCCCAAGCCGTTCCACGGCATTAATGGCAACGGCATGCACACGCACCAGAGCCTGTGGTCGTGTGACGGCAAGACCAACCTGTTCTACGACGCGAATGACGAGTACCAGTTGTCGGCGACCGCGCGCAGCTTCATGGCGGGGCTGCTGGCGCACGCGCGCGGCATGATCGCCATCCTGGCGCCGCTGGTCAATTCGTACAAGCGGCTGGTGCCGGGCTACGAGGCGCCGGTGTACATCAGCTGGGCGCGCATCAACCGCTCAGCGCTGATCCGCATCCCGCAGGCCTCGCGCGGCCAGCCCGAAGCGACACGGCTCGAGCTGCGCTGCCCGGATCCGAGCTGCAACCCGTACCTGGCGTTCGCGGCCATGCTGGCGGCGGGGCTGGACGGCATCACGCGCAAGCTGGAACTGGGGCGGCCGGTCGAGGAGAACCTGTACCACTTCGACGACACAATGATCCGCAAGCAGGGCGTAGGCATGCTGCCGGGGTCGCTGGAGGAAGCGCTGGACGAGTTCGCCGCCGACGAGGTGATCCAGACGGCACTGGGTGCGCACGTGTGCGAGTGGTTCCTGGAGGCCAAGCGGGCGGAGTGGAACGACTACCGCATCCGCGTGACGCCGTGGGAGCTGGAGCACTACCTCATGACGTACTAAGGTCGAGGCGGCGCGTGCTCCGCCCACAGGCGGGCGACGACGGGAGTGATCGTGTCCCACTCGAAGCCGCGGCGGGCGAGCCACTGGCCGAGGCGCGTGCTGAAGGCCCGTTCGTCCAGGCCCGCGAGCCGCGCCGCGCGGCGGCTGGCGGCGCGATAGGCGTCCTCGACGGCTGATTCCTCCAGCGTGGCGGTCACCTCGTCGGCCGAGCCGCGCGCCACGCCGTGCTGCGCCAGCTCTGCCCGCAGCAGCCGCGCCCCGCGCGGGCGAAACGTCTGCCGCTGCGCGACCCAGTACTCGGCAAACGCCTGGTCATCCACCACGCGGTGGCGGCGCAACTGCGCCAGCACGCTTTCGACCACCGCCGCGTCGCTGCCAGCCCGCCGCAGCCGCTGCCGCACCTCGTATTCACTTCGGGGCCGCTGTGCCAGAAAGCGGAGTGCCGTGTCGAGCGCGTGGGAGTAGTCGTGTGGCTCAGAACGTCGCGGCGAGATCCACCTCCTCGTAGCCAACCCGACCATTGGCGCCCGGTAGCTCGACCGCGTTGCGGTTGCTGGTCAGCATCTGCTGACGGATCAGCCGCTCGATCTCGGCCGCCATCTCGGCGTTGCGCTTCAAGAATTCGCGCGCGTTCTCGCGGCCCTGGCCCAGCCGCGTCTCACCGTACGAAAAGAACGAACCAGTCTTTTTGACCAGCCCCAGCTCGACCGCCAGATCGATCAAGCCGCCCTCTTTCGAGATGCCCTCGTTGTACATGATGTCGAATTCGGCCACGCGGAACGGCGGGGCCACCTTGTTTTTGACCACCTTCACCTTGACGCGGCTGCCGACGACATCCGTGCCCTGCTTGATCGAATCGATGCGCCGCACGTCCAGCCGCACCGAGGCGTAGAACTTCAACGCTCGGCCGCCCGGCGTCGTCTCGGGCGAGCCGAACATCACCCCCACCTTTTCGCGCAGCTGGTTGGTGAAGATCAGCGACGTGCGGCTGCGGTTGATCGCGCCTGTCAGCTTTCGCAACGCTTGCGACATCAGCCGCGCCTGCAGGCCCACGTGACTATCACCCATCTCGCCTTCGAGCTCGGCGCGCGGCACCAGCGCGGCCACCGAGTCGATCGCGACCACGTCGAAAGCCGCCGAGCGCACCAGCGCCTCGGCAATCTCCAGCGCTTGCTCGGCCGAGTCCGGCTGCGAGATGAACAGGTTGTCCACGTCGACGCCCACCTGGCGCGCGTAGGCCGGGTCCAGCGCGTGCTCGGCATCGATGATCGCGCACGTGCCACCCATCCGCTGCGCCTCGGCGATCACGTGTTGAACCAGCGTCGTTTTGCCCGACGACTCTGGACCGAACACCTCGGTCACCCGG
This sequence comes from Chloroflexota bacterium, assembly GCA_019247515.1. Taxonomy (GTDB): domain Bacteria; phylum Chloroflexota; class UBA6077; order UBA6077; family CF-72; genus CF-72. Next base: position 4,297 of record JAFAOS010000170.1, read on the forward strand.
CCGCGCGGCACGCCACCGACCCCCAGGGCAATGTCGAGCGCGATCGCGCCGGTCGGAATGGTATCGACGGCCATGCGCTGCTGGGCCTCGCCCAGCTTCATGATCGAGCCCTTGCCGAACTGTTTTTCGATGTGGGAGATGGCGTTTTCCAGCGCCTTCGCCTTGTCGGCTTCAGCCATGGCTACCCCTTTTTTGCTTCTGAGCTGCAGTCTAGCACACTTGTTCTACATTTCCAATAATAGTTCGCGCAGCAGGTCGGCCGCGGCGCCGACGCTCGCCGCGCGGTTGGCAGCCCGGCCGCCCTGCCAGTGGAACTCGCGGACCACCACCCGCTCCGCCGAGGCGACGGCCACGTACGCCAGGCCGACCGGCTTCGTCTCGGTGGCGCCGCCCGGCCCGGCGATACCCGTCGTGGCGACGCCGAGGCTCGTGTGCGCCAGCAGCCGCATGCCCACGGCCATCGCCTCGGCGGCCTGGGCGCTGACCGACCCGTGCTCGCGCAACACCGCATCCGGCACGCACAGCAGGGACTGCTTGAGTGAGTCGGCATAGGCGACGACGCCGCCGATCACCACCGCGCTGCTGCCCGGGCTGGCCGTCAGCCGCTCCAGCAGCAGGCCGCCCGTGTCGCCCTCGGCGACGGCGACCGTCAACTTGTGAGCGGCGAGGGCACGCACCACTTCCTGCACGCTCTCAGCTTACGCACGGGGCGTCACACCGGCCGCGCGAGCAGGTCGTACGCCAGGGCGCGCTCGACCCTGACTCGCACGATTTCGCCGACCGGCAATTCATCGGCTTTGACCAGCACCAGGCCATCGACCTCGGGCGCGTCTCGAGACGAGCGGCCCGCGTACCACGCCGAGCCCGCCTCGGGGCGGCCCTCGATCAGCACGTCCAACTCTTTGCCGACCATCGCCCGGTTCGAGGCGACGGTGATATCTCTGGCCGCGGCCATCACTCGCGACCTGCGGCGGGCTTTTTCCTTCGCAGACACATCGTCAGCATGGGCAAAGGCGGCCGTGCCTTCTTCGTGCGAATAACAGAACACGCCCACCCGATCGAACCGAAGCCGTTGCACGCTGTCCAGCAGATACGCGAATTCTGCGTCCGTTTCGCCAGGAAAACCGACGATGAACGTCGTCCGCAACACCAGCCCCGGCACCCGGTCGCGCATCCACGCCACCAGGTCGTCCGTGTCGCGGTGCGGGCGGCGCATGCGCGCCAGCGTCCACGGATGCGTGTGCTGCAGCGGCATGTCAATGTAGGGCACCACCTGCTCGCGCTCACGCATGACCCTGAGAAAATCCTCGGTGATGTGTCGCGGATAGGCGTACATCACCCGAATCCACGGCAGCGAGGGAAAGGCATCCGTCATGCGCTCCAGCAAGCGAGCCAGACCGTCGCGCTGGCCGAGGTCGTGCCCGTAGCGCGTGGTGTCCTGGCCGACCAGCACGATCTCGCGCACGCCGTGCTCGACCAGCTGGCCCACCTCGCGCAGGACCAGCGCGGCTAGCTTGCTGCGGTGATTGCCCTTCATGAAGGGGATCGCGCAGAACGCGCAACGCTGGTCGCAGCCGTCGCTGATCTTCACGTACGCGCTCGGGCCGCTTGCTCGACGCGTGGCGATCGCGAGGTCCAGCGCACCATCGGGCGCGAGCTCGACCAGCGGCAGTGACGACCCGGGTGCGCGGGCCTCTTCCAGGGCGGACAGCACCTTCGGCAGCGAGGCCCAGTTGCGGGCGCCTAGAAAGGCGTCGATCTGGGGCAATTCGTCCGCAAGCTCCGTGGGATAGCGTTCGACCAGGCAGCCCGTGGCGATCAAGCGCTGGTCGTGACGTTTCGAAGCGCCCAGTTGCAACAGCGTGTCGATCGACTCCTGTTTGGCCGATTCGATGAAGCCGCACGTGTTGACGATCAGCACGTCCGCCGAGCCGCGGTCGCTGGCGCGCACGTGGCCGCTGGCCAGCAGCAGCTGCTCCATGGCCTCGGAGTCGACGGTGTTCTTGGCGCAGCCGAGCGAGACGATCACGAACGTTCGCGCGGCGGGGACCGGGGCGATGGCCGTCAACGTCGCCAGCTCAGCTCGACCGGGTTGGTGACGGTCTGAGGGTCCTGATGGGTGCCGTTGACCGTGACGTCGACGGCCGATCCGTTACTGGCGCGCATGATGACGGTGCTCTGGGCCAACGGCAGCTGGCGATCGGTGCCGGCGGCGACCGTTTCGGCGACGACCTGCTTGCCGTCGACGGCGGCCTCCACGTAGACCCGGGCGCTGGTTCGGAACTCTACCAGTATGCCGTCGATGACCGCCGTCGGCGTGGCGGTCGGCTCCGGGGTCGGCTGCAGCGTGGGCGTCGGCGTTGGCAGCAGCACCGGAATCGACGTTGGCAGGCGAGCGCCGATCGGCGTCGGGGTCCCGAATCGCGCTTGCTGGCGCAGCGCGGCATCAGATTGGTTCAGGGTGTGCTGGACGTCCTGGTACCAGTTCCAGGCAAAGCCGAACAAAAGCAGGAACGCGATCCCGCCGAGGCCGTACAGCACGGGTCGAACGGGAATGCTGCGCGGCAGGGGCACGTGCGCCACTGCCGGCCGCAAGGTCGGCGTCGGCTCACGCCGCGCGGACGGCTGATACAGGTCCACCATCGCCTGGGCGTTGAGACCCAGGTACTCGGCGTAGGTGCGCAGGAACCCGCGCGTGTATACGGGCGGCGGCAATGTCGCCAGGTCTTCGCCTTCGAGCGCCTCGAGATAGCTGCGACGGATGCGTGTATCGCGGGCGGCATCGGCGAGCGAGACGCCTTTGTCGAGACGAGCCTGCCGTAACGTCTCACCCAGTGTCCACACGTGTGAGCCGACTTTACCTGTTTTCCGGAGGGCGTCCCAAGGGCTTTACGCCCGGCGGCGAGCTGCCAGCTGAGCCTTGAGCTCCTCCAGCGGCAGCGTATTGAGGACGTCGGCCGCGGTGAGCCAGCCGCGTCGGGCGCTGGCCACGCCAAATTGCATGAAATCGAGCTCCTGGACACTGTGCGCGTCACTGCTGATCGTGAAGCGCGCGGCCAACTGCTGTGCGCGACGGGCCCAGGTACCGTTCAGGTCCAGGCGATCCGGCGTCGCGTTCAGTTCGAGCGCGCACCCGAGGGCAGCCGCGCGCTCGACCACCGCCTGCATGTCGACCTCATACCCTTCGCGCCGACGGATGATGCGCCCGTGCGGGTGGTTCAGCGTGTTGACCAGTGGATTGGAGATCGCCCGCAGCATGCGCTGGGTCATCACCTCGCGGCCCTGGCGGAAGCCGGTGTGGACTGAAGCGGACACGTAATCCAGCGAACGCAGGAGGTCGTCGGAAAAGTCCAGCTGGCCGTCCATCAGGATGTCCATCTCGGTGCCGAGCAACACGACGAACGGCGCCATCTTTTTGTTGAGGCGGTTGACCAGCGCGCGCTGCTCCTCGAGGCGCTCGGGCGTCAGGCCGCGCGTCATCGCCAGGTTCTGGGTGTGATCAGTCAGGGCCATGTACGCGTAACCCTTCGACTGCGCGGCTCTGGCCATGTCTTCGAGTGGCTGGGTGCCATCGGTCCAGTTGGTGTGGGTGTGCAGGTCGCCCCGAATATCGCCCAGCTCGACAAGCTTCGGCAGGCTGCCTGAAGCGGCCGCCTCGATCTCGCCCTCGTCTTCGCGCAGCTCGGGTGGCACCCATGCCATGCCGAGGCGCTCGTAGATCGCTGCTTCGCGCTGGCGCTCCAGCAATTGACCCGTGGCGTCGTCCTCGAGGCCGAGCGGGCTGAGACGCCAACCGCGCTCGAGCGCGCGTTCCTCCAGCCGCGCGACGTGCCCGCGCGAGCCCGTGTACCAGATCAGGGCGCTGCCCCAGGTTTCAGGCGGCACGACCATCAGCCGAACTTCGAGACCGCCGTACAACTGGACGCTGACTTCGTCGGCGCTGCGATCCAGCACCTGCACCAGGTTCGGCAAAGTCGCGATCGTCTCGAGCACCTGCTCAGCCTCTTCGGCGGTATCGCGGCCGGCGAGCAGGTCGAGGCCGCCCACCGTGTCCTGCATGCGACGGACGCTGCCGACGACCGCCAGCCGGGCGGCGTCGGCGTCCTCGGCGTCATCGCGGAGCGCGGCGCGAATCTGAGCGAAGGCCGCCCACGCGTCGGAAATCAGGCCGCGCGCCGAGCGCTGCTTCAACTGCTCGAGGCCGTGGACGAGGGTGTCGATGGCCTTTGGTCCGAAGCCGGGCACGTCGCGCAGGCGACCCGATCGCGCCGCGTCCTCGAGGTCGGGGAGCGTGGAAATGCCGAGCTCCTGGTACACGGCGCGAGCGCGGCCCGGGCCGAGGCCCGGAATCTGAAGCAGCGACGCGAGAGCGACCGGAAAGTCGCGGCGCACGTCTTCATGGGATTGCATGCGGCCGGTCTTGAGATACTCGACGATCCGGCCCTCCAGAGCGCTGCCAACCCCATACAGCTCGCGCAGGCGCCCCTGTTCGAACAGGACCTCCAGGCGCTCGCTCGCGTTGCCGACGCTGCGCGCCGCGGTGCGATACGCGTTGTAGCGGTAGGGTGGCTCGCCCTTGATCTCGAGGATGTCGCCGATCTCGGCAAACAGGCGGGCCACCTCGGCGTTCGCCGTCGACGCGGCTCGGCCCTCGTCGGCCTCCAGGTCCCCGTATCGGGGCTCAGCGGGGCGGCGCGACGACGCTCGTCTTCGCTCGGCCATAGCTAGCGTTAGCATAAAAGCATGCCCTCGGCCGCGAAGCACTCGGGGCCGCCACGGCCTTCGGCGGCGCGGCCGGTGCATCGCGAGTTTGGCCTGGGCGACGCCGATTCGCTCGACGTCTACTACGCCATGCTCGTCAGCCGCGAGCTGTCTCGGGCGGCGCTGAAGCTCGCGTTCCAGGGCAGCATCGACGTGTCCATCCCGTCCGACGGCCACGAGGCGGCCCAGATCGCCAGCATGCGCGCCCTGCGGCCGACCGATCCCGTGTACCTCTTTTATCGCAGCGTTCCCGCGGCGTACGCGCGCGGAATGAGCGCGCGCGAGATCATGCTGGACAACTTCGGGCGACGCGATGGACCGTCCTCGGGCGGCAAGAACCTGGCGGGCCACTGGGCCAAGCGCGAGCTGCATCTGATGAGCATCTCGGGGTCGGTGGCCACCCAGATTCCGCAGGCAGTCGGCTCGGCGCTGGCGGCCAAACTCCGCGGCGAGGACAGCGTGAGCGTCGCGTACTTCGGTGACGGCGGCTCGTCGAAGTCCGATTTTCACGAGGGGCTCAATTTCGCGGCGGTCCACCAGCTGCCCGTGGTGCTGTTCTGCGAAAACAACGGGGTCGCCATCTCGGTCCCGTTCGAGAAGCAGTCTGGCGTGGCGCGCGTGGCGGATCGCGCGGTCGGCTACGCGGTCGTGGGCATCAGCGTGGACGGAGCGGACCCGCTGCAGGTGTTTCGCGTCATGCGCGAGGCGGTCGACGCGGCGCGGGCGGGCAAGGGCCCGGCGCTGATCGAAGCGCGCGTCACGCGCCTTGGACAGCACACGTCTCAGGTGGGCGATGACCGTGGGCCGCTGGACCTGGCCGAAGCGCGGCGGCACGATCCGATTCCGCGGTTTGCGCACTACTTGCGGCACCACGGTGTGCTGGACGACGCGCTGGAGCAGTCGTTTCGAGAGCGCGCGGCCGCCGAAGTCGCGGACGCGGTGGAATTCGCGCGCCGCGCGCCTGATCCGCCCGTGGCACGGGCGTTCGCGGACGTCTATGCCTAGCCGGGTCGCTTGTCGATGACGCGCACGGCTTTGCCTTCGCTGCGCGGGACGCCGCCTGGTGGCAGGATGCGGACGACGACCGACAGGCCGGTCGCCTCGCGCAGGGCGTGGTGGATGTGCCGCTCGAGCGAGCTCGACGTGGTCTTCGCCTCGCACAGGACGGTCAGCTCGTCCATAGCGCCGGGGCGGTCGACGATCATCTGATAGTGGGGCGCCACCTCGGGCACGCGCAGCAAGACGCGCTCGACTTCAGACGGGTACCGGTTCACGCCGCGAATGATGAGCATGTCGTCGATGCGACCGCGCACGCGGGCCATGCGCAGTGTCGTCCTGCCGCAGCTGCACGGCGTGACGTCGAGTGAGGAGATGTCGCCGGTGCGGTAGCGCAGCATCGGCAGCGCCTCCTTGGTCAGCGTGGTGAACACCAGCTCACCCTCCTGACCCGGCCCTAGCACATCACCCGTCACAGGATCGATGACTTCTACCAGAAAGTGGTCCTCCTGGACGTGCGCGCCGTTGCGCGCCTCGATGCACTCGGCCGAGACGCCCGGTCCCACGATCTCCGACAGCCCGTACACGTTGACGGCCTTGAGCCCGAGCTGGCGTTCGATCGCGTCGCGCATCTGCTCGGTCCACGGCTCGGCACCGAAGATGCCCACTTCGAGCTTGAGTCGCTCCAGACCCACGCCCTGCTCGTCCAGCGTCTGGGCGATGTTGAGCGCGTACGACGGCGTGCTGCACAGCACCTGCCCGCCGAGGTCCTCCAGGATCAGCACCTGGCGCTGGCTCAGGCCGCCCGAGATCGGCACAACCATGCAGCCCAGCAGTTCGGCGCCCATGTGGAACCCCAGCCCACCCGTGAACAGGCCATAGCCATACGCGTTGTGCAGGGCCATGCCGCGTGTGACGCCCGCCATCGCCAGCGTGCGGGCCATCACCTCCGACCAGACACCCAGGTCACCGCGCGTGTAGCCGACCACCGTCGGCTTGCCGCGGGTGCCACTCGAAGCGTGGATGCGCACCACCTCATGCCTCGGCACGGCGAACAGGCCGAAGGGATAGTGCTCGCGGAGGTCGGTCTTGTGTGTGAACGGCAGGCGCCGCAGATCGTCGAGCGAAGCCAGGTCCTCGGCAGATTGCACGCCGGCCGCGTTCAGGCGCTCGCGCATGACGGGTACCCGCTCGAGCTGACGGCCCAGCGTGTGACGCAGCCGTTCCAGCTGCAGGCTGGTGAGTTGCTCACGGGACAGCGTCTCCAGGTCGGGGTTCCACAGCACGCGGCCAACGATAGCGCTACAGTCGGAGCATGGCTATCGACGTCCTCGGCGGCGTTGGTTTTTCCTCAGACGAACTCGAAGGTTTTTCAAAGCTGGACCCCGCCAACGCTTTCGGCACGCAATTCGAAGGCGACGCGCGCGCGGCCAGCCGTTTCTTCGCCGCGGGCCAGGCGTTGATCGAGCGCCTGCCGCCGCGTCCGAGTCGCTCACCTTCCGAGCAGGCCGCTGCCGAGGCGCTCCACGCGCACCTGCGTGCGACGCGGAGGGCATTTCTGCGGCGGCACGCGGCCGAGGTGTACAGCACACTGACCGACGGCCGCCGACGGTTTGTCAGGGTGGAGGAGCTCGTCTATCGGGCCGCCGAGGTCGTGCCTGGCCTGGCGCCGACCCGCCAGCAGGTAACCGCCGAGCGTCAGCACCCGCAGAAAGACAAGGAAGGCTACGAAGTCGACCAGGGCGTCTTTCTGTCCTACGTGCTGAGCGATCCGCTGGCAGGCGGCCACCTGGTGCACGCCATGCTGCGGCCGCGCCCCGAGTCCCTGGACCTGCTGGCCGAGTTTCAGTCGAAGGGTCGGCTCGACGTTGGCACCACCACGGTCGAGCGCCGCGGTCGCGTGGGCTACGTGCTGCACGGCAATCCGCGCTTCTTGAACGCCGAGGACGACTCGACGACCCCGTCGCTCGAAATCGCGACCGACCTGGTGCTGCTCGATCCGGCCATCGAGGTCGGCGTCATGCGCGGCAAGGTTGTCGACCACCCGCGCTACGCCGGCAGACGCGTCTTCAACGCGGGCATCAATCTCACCCACCTGTATCACGGTCAGATTTCGCTGGTCGACTTCTTCGTGGTCCGCGACATGGGCTATTTGCACAAGATGTATCGCGGTCTGAGCGGCGCGGAATTCTGGCCGAACGAGATCGAGACGACCGACGAAAAGCCGTGGATCGCGGCCGTGGAGGCTTTTGCGATCGGCGGCGGCTGCCAGCTGCTTCTGGCGATGGACCACGTCCTGGCCGAACGCAGCAGCTACTTCAACCTGCCGGCGCGCAAAGAAGGCATCATCCCCGGCGTCTCGAACATGCGCCTGTGGCGGTTCGTCGGCGACCGCGCCGCGCGGCAGGCCATCCTGTTCGAGCGTCAGTTCGCCGCCGACAGCGACGCGGGCAGATTGATCTGCGATCGGGTGGTGGCCGACGGCGAGATGGACGCCGCGCTGGACGACACGATCACTGCCCTGTTGGGCTCAGGCGTGGTCAGCGCCGCGGGCAATCGCAAGTCGATGCGCATCGGGCAGGAGCCGCTCGACCTCTTTCGCCAGTACATGGCGATCTACTGTCGGGAAGAGGCGTACTGCCACTACAGCCCGCAGCTGATCGCCAATCTGGAGAAAAACTGGAACGCGGCGGCGCGCACGCCGTGAGCGACTAGAACAACCGCATCCAGCGCTGGGCGATCTTCGAGTGCGCCTTGCAGCGGTTGGAGCCGTCGATGCCGTCCCACTCGGTGTGCGGCCAGAACAGCACGTTGCGGAAGCCGTTTTCGTCGGTCATGACCGCGAACCGACCGATCACGGCGTCGCAGCGCTCGCATCGCTTCGCGTAGGGATCGAAGCACCACTCGCCGGGACGGAACTCCTGCATGGCTCGGGCAATATACGGGAAGCGTTCTGGTCGAACAACTTTTTTCGCTGAATCAGCCTGGTTTCTTTATGCCACGCGCCAGCGTAATGGCCTCTCCCTCGACGGCCCCGACGACTTCGAGCGTGCTGCCCGCCTCGCGCGAACGGGTGCGGCAGGCCTCGAGCATGCGATCGATGTCCGCGTCGGCGTGGGTCGGCTCGTGGTGGAACAGCGCCACCCGCCGCGCGCCGGCCTGCACGGCGACGTCGATCACGTAGTCCGTGCTGCCGTGACCCCAACCGCGCCGCTCGGCATACTCCGGCGGCGTGTACTGCGCGTCCTGGATTAGAAGGTCGACGCCGCGCACGAACTCGACCAGTCCGCGATCGCCGTCGTGCACGGGACTGACGCGCAAGCCGTCGTCCAGCGCCCCGTAGGGCTCATGATCGGTGACGTAGGCTACCGAGAACCCGTCGGCTTCGACCCGATAGCCCATGCACACGCACGTGTGGTTCAGCAGATGCGTGCGCACCACCGCGTCGTCGATGTGCAGCGTGCCTTCGTCCAGCTCGCAGAACGTGATATCGGCGCGCAGGTCGCCGAGCGGCACCGGGAAGTACGTCGGGTGCATCTGGCCGGCCAGCACGTCGCGCAGTGAACGGTTGGGATCGCGCGCGCCGTAGATCGCCAGGCGGTTGCCAGGCACGAAGGCGGGGGCAAAGAACGGGAAGCCCGAAATATGGTCCCAGTGGGTATGGCCGAGCAGCAGGTGGGCCGAAACCTGCTCTGCCTGGCGAGCAAGGTGCAGGCCCAGCTCGCGGATACCGGTGCCGCTGTCGAAGATGAGCAGCGTTCCGGCCTCGGTTCGCATCTCCACGCAGGACGTATTGCCGCCATACCGCAACGTGGACGGCCCTGGCGTCGGCACCGAGCCGCGCGTTCCCCAGAACGTGACCCGCATGTGCGCGCCAACTGTATCAAGGCGCTCGCGCGGCTAGTCGATGCGGATGGTGACGCGCTCGCCGGAGTGGGTCTCGAAAGCGTGCCGCGTGCCCTCCAGCTCGACCTCGGCAAGGAGCCTGTCGGCCCGGACTGTATACGCCAGGTTGAAGTGGCGCCCGCGGTAGTTGAGGCGATCGATCGCGTACCGGGCGCCGACGTGCAGCATCGGAGCTGGTAGCGCCGGGGTCAGATCGAACACGAAGCCAGTGGTGTCCGAAGACTCCTTGAAGCCGAACAGATGGCGGATCAGCAGGTTGGCGGTGGTGGCGCCCCAGCCGTAGGCGTCGCTGCCAGCGTAGGTCCGCCAGTCCTCGGGCCAGAACTCTGGCGAAGATCCGGGCATCGGTCGCGGCTCGGGTAAACTCCCCAGCTCGCGCCGCGTCGTCATGCGATACACGCGGTCGACGATGTCGAAGGCGACCTGGCCCACGCCGGCGAACATGCCGGCCGCGGCGGCGGACTCCATCAGCGACCACGTCCACGACGGCCAGAGCGTCCACGGCGGGCTCGCGTGACGCCAGACCTCCCGCGCATCGAGCGGCAGCCCGAGCAGCAGCGGCGTCAGGGACTGCGCGGAGTAGCGACACGCGTCAACGCCCCAGTACGGCCGTTCGGGGCAGTCGGGCTGCTGTCGCTGCTCGGCGATCAGCCAGTCCCGGTAACGGCCGGTGTCTGCGTCGAACATGGACCGCGTGCGCTCCCGGTAGTCGGCCTCAAGGCGGCGCCAGCGGGCGGCGTCGAGACCCAGCTCGGCGGCAAAGAACGCCAGGACGCCGGCCGCGTGGGCCAGCGTGGCCTGGAGCTCGACCGGGCGCACGCGCGCCGAGATGTCGGCGTTGCCCGAGCCGGTCGGGTCCAGCCGGGGGTTGCCGTCCTCTCCAGATTCCCAGGTGCAGCGGTACACCAGCCAACCTTCGGAGTCGGTGCGCTCGGTCAGCCACCACTCGAGGTAGGCGGCGGCGAACGGGTAGATCCGCGCCAGCCACTCGCGGTCGAGCGTGCGCAGATACAGGAGCCGCAGGTTCTGAAACGGCAGGCACCAGGCCGGCGAGGTGCCGCACAGACTGCCGTCGGCCGCGACCATGTTGTACTCGCCGTCCCTGAACACGCAGGGCACGTTCGGGTCTGGGGCGTCGCGCAGCAGCGTGGCCACGGCCCGCAGCGCAACGCCTGGCTGGGCATACGCGAGACGCAGCATGTCCAGTGTGCCTTCGGCCAGCACGACCCGTGGCCACGCCGCCATCCACGCTGGCCAGACGTCGGTGAAGATACCGCCCGGCGGCTGAACGAGCAGGCGTGTGGTCTGGAAGTCGTGGTGCAGGCCTTCACTCCAATGACGAGGCCAGTCGCCGCTCAGCCTCGGGCAGGCGGCGTCGAACGCGGCATCCTCGTCGAGCAGTCGCGCGTATGTCGTGTCGGCATCCGCGCTCGCGCGCCTTGCTTCCGCATCGGCAGACGCGCGGTCCTTGCCGCGGCCCAGGACGGCGACGACCTGGCGCTGTTCGCCTGGCGCCATGGAGACCGCGAGCGAAGTTGCGCCCGCCAACGCGTGTCCACCGGGCGGCGTGCCGTCGTGGAGGGCCATCACGCGCAGGTCGACCGCGCGCGACTCCAGCGCCGTGTTCAGCACCGTGATGCGGAGGGCGAGCGCGTCGTCCGCGGCGAGAAAGAAACAGGCGTCAACACTCATGCCATTCAGGCGCCAGGCGTACGCGACGATCAGGCACGAGTGATGACGGCAGGCAAGGCCGATGGCGTCGAAATCCGCGCGGGAGCGACACGGCCGAGCATCCACCGTCGTCTCGATGGCCAGGCCAGCACGCGCGTTCGCGTCGCGTCCGACCGGATAGGCCCATTCCACGCCCAGTCGGTCCGGGCAGGTGCGCAGGTTTCCGCCGACCGTATCCCCCCAGTCACGTGCGCGATGCGCGGGATTGCGCAGATAACCGAATGGGGTGAAGTCCACTACGTCTCGGTGCACAGCGTGACACGTGTCCGGTCGTCGCTGTGGTACTCGAGCTGGTGGGCGCCGGAGCTGATGACGATCAAGAAGCCGGGAGTCACGATCTGTGAGTAGAGCTGTCCCGGTTGCGGACAGCCAAGGGACGAATCCGGCCACTGGCGCGGCTCGACCTGGTCGACGTGCAGCGTGTCGCGGCTGACACCCAGGTGGCTCGCGGCGTCGGTCACCGCCGCGTCAACGACGGCGGCTGATTCGGGTGAGACCACGGGACTTGCTCCAGGTGCGGGGGTTGTCGTGGACGCGACTGGCGCGGGTGTCGCTGGCGTGGTGCTTGGGCCGCAGGCGGCCAGCGCCAGCGGAATCGAGACGAGGCCGAGTGCCAGTGCACGTCGCATGACTCCTCGACTCTAGCGCCTCAACGTGGCGCTACCTGCTGGTCAACGCCAGTTCAACCCGGCGGGCCGAGGATCAACATCATGCCCGCCACCCGACATTTCGACGTCGAGCTGAACTGCAACCATTGCGGTGAGCACTTCGTGTACTCGGCGGGCGAGCAGGAGTTGCAGACGATTCGCGGCGTGGCCGCCGAGCCGCGTGAGTGCCCACCCTGCCGTCGGTTGCTGGGTCGCGCCTAGGCTAGCCAGATCAGAAGCGTGGCGGCCGCATCGCTTCCAGCGGCTCCACGTTGGTGTACACGCGATACACCGCGACATCGCTCGCATCCGCGCGGCCGCCGAGCGACGCCAGCCGGTCGAGAAATTGCTGCTCGGCGTCCGAGCCCGGCACAAAAACCCAGGCCGGGTTCGGCGTGCGCTGCACGTTGTCGGCCGGCGGGAGATAGCGATTGAACCCGCCCGAGATGACGTAGGCCAGCACCGTTTCGCGGGTTTCGAACATGATCGGGTAGCCGATCCAATAGTCGGTGTACAGCTGATGCCGATCCTGGGGCACCAGGAACTGGACGAGCTGGGCGCGCGTCGCGGGGCTACTGTCAAGTGAGTCCTCCGGGCGCCACAGGCGCGGGTCGGTGCTGCTCAGACTCCACAGGTTGAAGGCGACCAGCAGCCCGACGACGGGCCATCTCAGCCTGGACCATGGCACTCGCCACAACGCCCCGAAGAGCAGCGGCACGGTGCTGTACAGCGGCAGCGCGTAGCGCGGCTCAGAGACGAAAAACCCGAAGCGCGTCAGGGCGACCACCGGTGGGACGAGCATCGCCACCATGACCAGCAGCGCGGGTCCTGCCTCGGAGTCGGCGCCGCACACGAACAGGCGGCGCACCGCGGGCAGGTACACCAGGACGACGGCGGTGAGCACGGCGATGGCGCCAAGGGCGACGACCAGGTGGCCGGCGGGTCGCTGGAGCCAGTCCTGGTCGAACATCGTCTCGGATGTCGTCGGCTGGCCCAGTCCGAGCAGGACGGGCACGCCGACGCGAAAGAAGCGCAGGAACTGGGCGGGCGGATCGATGGGCAGGTCGGGCGCTTGCAACATGGAACCGAGCGTTCGAAAGCCGTTCCCGAGGTTGTCGAGGATCATGGGCAGCATGCCGACGAGCAGCCCGGCGCCGGCCAGTCCGTACGGGGCCTTCCCCAGTCGTCCCCGCCGCCCGACCAGCACGTAGATCGCGGCGGGCACCAGGTAGACGATCGCCAGTAGATGAGTCCAGAACGCCAGTCCGGCCACCAGTCCCCACAGCGCGGCCAATCGGGGGGTCGGCCTGCGCGCCAGGAACAGACTGACCAGCAGCAAGGCCTGACCAAGGAACAGCACCTCGGCGTAGCCGCCGCGCGCCTTGGTGCTCCAGACGGCCCACATCGCTGGCGGAAGGGCGAGGTAGAGCGCGGTAGCCAGGGCCGGGCCGGTGCCAAACAACTCGCGCGCGAGCAACGCCGAAACAGCTAGAAAGCCCAGACTGTAGGCGGTCGGGACCAGCTTCAGCACAAAGGTGCTGGAATCGAAAACGCGGAACAGCGGCGCGGCGGTGAACGCTTCAAGGCTGCCCAGATACGGCTGGCCCCAGTAGAAGACCGGCCGCTCACCCACGAAAGCGATATGCCGCGCCATCAAACCGACAACCGCCTCGTCGGCGTCGATTTCGCCGAGAGGACCGGCGATGATCGCCAGTCGCAGGGCGAGACCTGTCAGAACCACGCCGACCAGGCCAATGGCGAACAGATGCCGCTTCAGGCAGATGCGCGGCACGTTCACGCCAGAAGCTCGCCAGTCGTGGTGATTCGATCCTGGCCGTCGCGGCCGCGCACGCGGAGCGACCCGTCGCGCAGGGCGCCGAGCACGACCACGTCTTCTTCCACACCGCGGTCGAGCAAGCGCAGGCGTTGGCCGCGGCGCCACAGGCGGGACTCCCACAGCTCGTGGACAACCCCGTCAGCCTCGGAAGACAGAGCCTCCAGGTGTGACAAGAACGTGAGGAGCAGGTCGCCTCGATCCAGGGGCCGGTCGATTGCCGCCCGCAGGAACGTTGCGTCGGAGATGCCGTCCGGCGCGGCCGAGACATTCAAACCGAGGCCGACAATGACCTGCAGCTCGCGGCCATCCCAGCGCGTCTCGGCGAGAACGCCCGCGACTTTGCCTTCCCCGAGCACGACGTCGTTGGGCCATTTGATGGCCGCCATCGGCGAGGGTTGCAGCTGGTCGATGACCTGCAACAGCGCGACGGACACCAGGCTCGTGTAGCGCCAGGGCCTGATCGGCGGCGTTTCAAGGCGTTCTCGGAACAGCATCGACATCAGCAGCGCGGCGCCGGCCGGCGCGAGCCAGTCACGCCGAGCACGACCGCGTCCGGCGCGCTGGTAGTCGGCCACGAATACGGAACGCGTGGGGGCCGCATCCTGCGCCGCCGCGCGCGCGACGTCCTGGGTGCTGTCCACCACGGCGAAGTAGTTGCCCCTCCAGGGCGCCGGCAGCCCGCGGACCGCCTCAGCGAGGCTATCGGCGGGCATGTGTACCGTTACCGAGGCACATGGCCGATGGACGACTGTTGCTGGCGACGACCAGCGCGGGCAAGCTGCGCGAGTGGCAGGCGCTGCTCGCCGACGTCCCACTCCAGCTAGTCTCGCTGCGGGATGTCGGCATCGACTTCGACGTCGAGGAAACCGGGTCGACGTACGCGGCCAACGCGCTGATCAAGGCCGAAGCCTATGGCGCGGCCAGCCAGCTGCTGACCCTGGCCGAGGACTCGGGCCTGTCCGTGGCGGCGCTGAACGGGCAGCCGGGCGTGCGATCGGCGCGCTGGGAAGGCGACGACTACGTCCACAAGAACGCACTGCTGATCCACCTGCTCGCGAACAAAAAGGGCGCCGAGCGTGCGTGCCGCTACACCTGCGTGGTGATCTTGCGGCATCCAGATGGTCGGCGTTGGCGGGTACGTGGTGAAGTGCGCGGACAAATTGCGTTCCAGACAGCGGGCAGCGGTGGCTTTGGTTACGATCCGATTTTCTACATCCCGCGCTGGAAGCAGACGCTAGCGCAGGTCGCGGTAGACGAGAAGGACCGAATCAGTCACCGCGGTCGTGCTGCCGGGCGCGTACGCGCGATATTGCGGGAGCTGATCGAAACGGGCGCTGCGTGACGATCCAGCGGCGTGCGCTGGCGCGAGCGAGGGCGCGGCCTGCTGGTCTCTGAACCGCGCCTGTACCGGGACCTTCTCCGTGACGTGATATTCGAGTCGGCGGCCAAACAGCAGGCGCGTGTGGGCATCGAGGGCGGGCAAGGCGCACAGGACGAGGCCCACCACGGGCAGCAACGCGAACGACGCCCAGCCGATGAGCACGTCGATGGCATCCTCGCCGTCCGGATGTTGAGGCCGAAGACGCCAGTCGATGAGGATGACCAGGATCAAGCAGGGCAAACACAGGCCCAGAATCGCCGAGACCAGGCTCGACTGCCACAGGCCGATCTGGCTGTGGGCGTAAGCGGGATTGATGAGACGAGGGACGAGGCCGCCAAGGGTCAGCAGGAACCAGTGCGAGGGCCACATCAGGTGTTCCTCGACGTACCAGACCACGCGCATCGCGCGGCGGTGCCAGGGCATATCCCGGGCGCGCAGGGCGCCAAACGTGACGTAAGGGATGTCCGAGACACCCCAAGCCCAGCGCAAGATCTGCTGGTACTGGTTCTCCAGCGTGCGCCGCAAGGTCGCACCTTCGGCGGCGTCGGCGTAGACGGGCAAGAAGATCGGCCGTACTTTGACGCGCTGACCAAAGTGGAACAGCACCTTGAAGCACATGTGTGAGTCTTCGGGGATGACATCGACGTCCCAGTAGCCGACCGACGCCACGGCCATCCAGCTGAGGGAGTAGGTGGACTGAGTCACCAGACGGTGCGTCGGCACCATGCGCGCCAGCTCCCACAACGAGTAGATGCTGTTGAGCGCGCGCAGCGGCGCGATCAGCCGCCAGTGATTGGCATAAAACAGGATGGCGGGCTGAAAGATGTGCAGGAAGCCGTCGGGCTTGCTCAGGACTTCACAGCCGAGCGCGCCGAGGTAGCGGTGGTGCAGACGCGAGTCGGCGTCGCACACGGTCACGATCAGGTGCTCGGGATCGAGGATGCCGGTGTCGATCAATTGCGCCTGGACGCGCCTGGCGGCCCAGGTCAGGTTGGCGGACTTGCCGCGCACCTCGCCGTCCTGATCCGGGTGGAAGGTGATGAGCAGGTTGTGGAAGAGCGGACCGAAGCGAGCGCTCAGGCGCTGCGCGCGCGCCGGGGACTGCGGGTCGCGCTCTTCGAACGCCAGCACGACCGAGACACGGTCGAGCGGCACGTCCTGGAGGGTGAGGTAGTGGAGCGCGTCGGCGACGATGTCCTCGCTTTCGCCATACGTCGGCAGGATGACGAGGTGATGAAGCGAGTCGTAGCCGGGCAAGCTGGCGGCGTCGGCCAGCCAATCGTGCTTCTGCGCATGGTGGAGTCGCCAGAAGCCGATCACCACGCCGCTGGCAAAGCCGAGTGACTTCCACAACCAGTAGATGCTGAAGACGATCAGGCCAAAGCCGAGGGCCTCGGGCGCCAGGATCGCCGCCCAGACGGGTGCGGTGATGATCAGCCACACCGCGGCCGTGGGCAGGATCTCCAGGACGCGCCGAGCGCTCAAGCGTGGGAGCGTAATGGACGAGGTCAATGGGTTCAGTCCACCTCCAAGCTAGCAGATCGCAAAGCGGTTTGGCGCTGGCGGGCGTGGCGCGTGGCGAAAAGAGCGGCGAATGACTTCTGGTACACTCACGCGAACTTCGCGGGGAGTAGCTCAGCCAGGCAGAGCACCACGTTTGGGACGTGGGGGCCGGAGGTTCAAATCCTCTCTCCCCGACCCCACGCGGGCGGCACAATCCTTTGGAAATGAGCGCTGAAAGTTCTCCGCCGCGCCTGCCGCGACGACGTGCTCGGCGGAGGGCAGAGCCGAGCGAGACGTTGGAGGAGCGATGGCTGCTCGAGGCGCAGACGGCGCGCAACCTGGAGGGGCTGAGCGCCGAGCACGCGGGCGACGTGGAAGCGGCGATCGCGCTGTACGAGCGCAACGTCGCCGAGGGTTTTCCTGGGGACCTGCCGTACGGCCGGCTGGTGGCGCTGTACGAGCGGCGCGGCGCGCTGGAGGATGCGGAGCGGGTGCTGCGGCGGGCGATCGCGGCACTGGAGGGCAGCCGCAGGCGGACACCGCGGGATCGGCGGGCGACGGTGCGGGTCTTCAAGAATCGGCTCGGGCTGCTGCTCAAGCGGCGGGCGAGGGACTCGGAGTCGGGCTGAGGCTTGATGCTGAAGCGTCAGTCGAAGACGTCGATCGTCGGCAGCGAGTGCAGGACCAGGATGAGCAGCGCCGCGCCCATGGCGGCGACCAGGATGCTGGTGCCGTCCAGGTCGGCGATGTCCAGGCCGAGCAGCACCGCGGCCAAGAAACCGCCGATGATCGCGCCGAGCACGCCCACGGCGATGTCGCCGAGCAGCGCGCGGCCGCGGCTGCGCAGGAACCAGCCGCACGCCAGGCCGCCCAGCAGGCCGAGGCCAATCCAGGCCAGGATGCTCACCAGTCGCGGCTCACGAGTCGCGGCTCGCGAGGCGGGCGGCGAGATCGCGGCAGGTGCTGGCGTGCAGCACCAGCGCGCGGGCCGCGTTCTGCAGCTGCGCCCACTGGGGCCAGTCCGGCTGGTCCTTGCGGGCAGCCGCCTGGGCGCGGCTGAGGGCGTGCAGGCGCGCGGCGGCGCGGTTGATCACCTGCGCCAACGCCTGGGCGGCCGCCTCGGGCGGCAGGTCGTCGAGGACGGGGCCGAGCAGCGCATCGGCGTCCGAGGGCGTCATCGGGCGCCGCTCTCGGGACCGCCCGCTGCGCCACCGCCGCCGCCTGAAGCCCCGCCGCTGGCAGGCGATGCACCGACGTCACCTGGTACTCCAGCAACCCCGCCCGTGACAGCGCCGCCTGCGATGGCGTTGCCTTGATGCCGCCGCAGCCAGGCGTCGCCCGCCTCGGTAATGCTCACCATGCGTTCATCACCCGTCGTGTGCGCCACGATCAGACCGTCCCACTCCAGGTCTTCCAGCGCTTCGGGCCTGAACCGCAGCCGCTCGACCGGGCTCAGCATGCCGATCAGGTCACCCTCGGGCAGTTGTCGCCAGTGGGCAAGCTTCTCCAGCACCGCGCGCTGGATCGCCGGGTCGTACATCTGGCCAGGCACCGCGCGCAGTATACGGACGCCCCGCCTTATTCAGTTGTAGATGTCCCTCGGGCGCCGTCCCGCATCAGCGCATGCCATTGCCTCCAATCCGCGCCAGGCGCGGCCGGGGCGGCGGCTTGCGACTCAGGTACAACCCCACACCCAGCCAGCTGGCACATTTTTTCATGGCGTCGGTCGCCGCGCCCTTCAGGTCAAACCCGAGATCCAGCGGCGTGCCCGTGCTGCGCGACCG
>JAFAOS010000172.1 GCA_019247515.1 Chloroflexota bacterium
ATAGCCGCAAACCGGAATGACGGAGGAACGCGAAACAGAGGTCGGCATCGGTGCCGATGCGATCCAGGCCGTGTTCTGCGGTATCAGCGACCTCAACGATTGTGTCGCGGCACAGGTTGGCGAGTTCCTGTGACTTGAGGTTGCCCCATGCCTGCTCGAGTGGGTTGAGCTCCGGTGCGTAGCCAGGAAGCTGCTCAACCGACAACCAGTCACGTTGGCTCGCGATCCAGTCGCTCATGCGTCTGCTGCGATGCGCTGGCAGTCCGTCCCATACCAGCAGCACTGGGCGGCGCTCAGCTTCGTTCAAATCACTCAGGAACTCGATGAGGGTTTCGTCGTTATAGGCGCCAGGACGCAGTTCGAAGAACAGATGCGCGTCGCTGCCATCCGGCTCATAGGCCAGCGCGCCAGCCAGGGACAGCCGTTTCCAATTGAATCGATGGCGCAGCACCGGCGTGTGTCCGCGCGGCGACCACGTCGCTCGCACCGACGGCAGCAGTGAGACGCCAGATTCGTCCTCGAACACGATCAGCGCGTTCTGGCGCCTGGCCCTTTTTTCAGCGCTGGCCAGCGTCGCTCGACCCAGCGGTGGATAGCCTCGTCATTGCGTTCGGTCGCCCGACGCGCCGGTCGCTGCCAACTCCAGTTCAACTCGTATCGAAGGATGTACCACACCAGTGCCGGGTGGTATTGCACGCCCGTGACGCGCTTGATCACCTCGGCGACACGTTGCAGGGTCCACACATCGTTCGGGTAGCCGTTGGATTCGGCGCCTTTTGCCAACTCAGCCTCCACATCCTCAAGTTGTTCACGCGTGACCTTCGGCAGTCGCCCAGCGCGTCCGGCTGCGCGCAGCCCATCTCGGCCAGACCGTCGCCAGGCAGTGCGCCAGTCTGAGACGATCTGATGCCACACGCCCAGCCGCCGCGCGACCTCGGCCGGTGTGACGCCTTGCTCGAAGAGGTCCGCCGCCTGCATACGGCGCTCCTCCATCGCCGCAAAGTCCCGTCGCGGCCGAACTCGATGCAGTGTAGTTTGGTCTGTCCTCTGCTTTACCGGAACAGATGTCATGCATCAGTGTCGCACGAGCCCACCCATCACCGGTAGTCTCCCCCAGCCGCGTATTACGCAAGCTTCTTTAGATGTCCCGTACACCGCGCACGAGGAGTAGTCATCCGAAGGACCGGAACGGAGCGAGGAACGAGCGGAGTGGAGGACCCGCGAAGCGGGTTGACTACGACGACGCGCGGCGTACACTCACCATCAGAGTTCGTCCCCCGGGTCCGCTCGAGCGTGGTAGGCGGATTCGAGCTTAATAGATGTAGTGCTAGAGTAAATCGCGTTCCTTATTCGACACGACTAGCTGAACCGCATGCGGTGGGCGCCGATCCCACTTGATCCCTGGCAGGTAGTCGAGCCCGGGTGGGAGCGGTGCGACGTGCATGACGCCTTCGAGGCGAATCTGATGCGCTAAGCGCACGAGTCGCTCGCGCAACGTGGCGCTCGGCACAAACCAGTGCACTCGGCGATAGTCGAGCTGGCCGAGATACCAAACCAGTTTTCGGTCATACTCCGTTCGGTCCCGCTTTGCGGTCAGCTCCACCTCCACTGCTTCCCACTGCCCGTTCTTGCGGATCAGCACTCCGTCTGGTCGACGGCCTGGACCCCCGCGCAGTCGACCGTCCAGGTCGCGAACCTCCCTGAGCTGGTTCCGCAACAGCTCCCGTTCTGTAATCCACGTCGCGGTCGGGTCCTGGTCCAACAGCCACGCTGCGATCTCGACCACTGTCAAGTCGTGAAGCAGACGTCCGGGCGCGTGGAGTCTTGCCGGTAGGTGCAGGTCGGATCGAGCTCGAGCCCCCTTGGGCGTCGCCGTGACAATCGCAGGCGCATGCCACGGGATGGGTATTGTCTTCAGGTACCCGAGCGAGACGAGCACCGTCACCCGATTCGTTGCCGTCTTCGGATGATCGAAGAACCATCGAGCGATCTGGCGGGTCGTCAGCTGACCCCACCGCAACACTTCCCCAAGGATCTCGAGGTCCCGTTCGGTCATCCGCGACGCTGAATGCCTGCGGGGCACTGAGCCAGATGGCATGTGGATCTCCCCGTTTAGTGTGGTCAGGCCAGACCCATGCCGAGCGCCTACTTGGCTGCTTCTCGGGTTTCGGGCTGTGCAGACCTATACCGCTCATCCTGAGGCTCCGCGGCTGTGCAATCCACAGTCGCTTTCGGATTCCGTCGTTTGCGCCGGGCAAGACTTGTACAAAGGCCTCGCCCGTGCGCAGCATCGCGAGCTCATCAGGTGCAACGGCTCGCGCGCGCTCGCGACGTACGTAGGTGCCGCCATCGAGCGGAATCGATGCGCCGCCCAGCAGCGTGCTCCAACCCTCCTGGTCATCGGCGGATCCCTGGCGCAATGCGAGGCGCACCGCGGTGTTCTGGGTGATCTGCTGGGGAAGATCACGATCGACGCGTGCCATATCCGCAAGACCTTGCGTCGCGAGCACGCACGCCATGCCGGATTCGCGGCTTCGCGCGAGCAGTGGCACGACGTGACGCCCCTCGCGCCCTAACGCCGAAAACTCGTCGATAATTACCAGGGATGGTCCCGGTCGGAGCGCTGCGACGCGAACCAGGTCGAGCAGAATCCATGCGCCGATCTTGGTGGCCAGTTCCGGGTATGTTGCCGCGTCGAGGCTAAACAACACCGGCTGGCGCGCGCGCATGGCATCTTCCAGTACGAGCCCGGAACCCAGACTCGGCGCCGCGACTCCCTCCAGCACCACACCGAATCGAGCGCGGAAGCCGGCGAGGCCTTCGCGTTCAACCTGACCGAGGCTCTTGATTCCGCTGACGAGGTGCTTGACCTCGGGTTTGTCGTCCACCGCGCGCAGGAGGTTCAGCAGCGCGGGCGGCTCGAGTAATTCCAGGACGCGCTCCGGTGTACGTTCGACCCCCGCGATCTCGAGCGCCTGGAACAACCATAAGAGATATCGCTCCGCCGAGGCGCGATACACGTCAGCATTCTGCGAATACCATTCGCCCTGCATGAGCCGGTTCGCGACACTGGTGGCATCGCCGCGCAGGGGATCCCAACGCC
>JAFAOS010000182.1 GCA_019247515.1 Chloroflexota bacterium
GACCGCGGTCGTGCACACTGATGACATCGCCTGGTGGCACTCGCGGTTCGGCTGGGCCGATCTCGCGCGGCACGTGCTGGAAACCGTCCGCAGCGGCGCAGCGTTGGCGTACCGACCACCAGCATGGATCGAGCGAGGTCGCGAAGGCGCCATCCTGGTGCCACCCGGAATCGGGCTGCTGTTGTTCGAGGGCGTCGGCGCGTCCCGCGAGGAGCTCGCCGACCTGCTCGACGCCAGGCTGTGGGTACAAACCGCTCGCGCGACCATTGATCGTCGCAACGCGGGCCGCGGCGCGGATAATGGCTGGTTAGCGGAGGAGCTGCCGTGGGTAGCTGCTCGCCGACCCTGGGAGCACGCCGACCTCATTGTCGACGGTACGCCGCTGCGTGTGTACAACCCGAGCATCGAGCTCGTGACCAGCGACGGGCCGCTCTGAGAAGGCGGCCGGAAATGCGTTGCACCTCCGACGCTGCAGTACCATCGCTACGTACCTGGATGTCTGCTGATCGGGCGGGTTCCGCGGATCGTGCCGCGTGGCTGTCGGACAGACGAGCGGCTGTGGTCGCCACGTACGACGCCCTGGCAAGCTCGTACGACGAGCATGAATACCCGTCAGATTCCCAGCGCGAATGGGTAGCGGGCGTGCTGCAGCGCTTGCCGCCCAACTCGATCATCCTGGACGCGCCATGCGGCACGGGTAAGTACTTCCCGCTGGTCGCCGCCGCGGGGCAGCGAGTGGTTGGCATCGATCAGTCGGCAGGCATGCTTGCCTGCGCACGCGCGCGAGGGACCGCGGTTGCGGTCGAGCAGGTGTCGCTCCAGGAGCTGCGGTATGTGCGTGAGTTCGACGCTGTGTTGACGATCGATGCCCTGGAAAATGTCCCGCCGGAGGAATGGCCACTGGTGCTGTCGAACCTGCATCGCGCGCTGCGCGGCGGAGGCGAACTGTATGTGACCGTCGAAGAGGTGGACGAGGCCCTCATCGAGCGTGCCTTCGCCGAGCTGACGCGTCAGGGTTATCCGGCGGTGCGCGGCGAAGTGATCGAAGGTGACGTCGCCGGCTACCACTATTATCCGGGCCGCGCCCGAGTCCTTGACTGGCTGACCGCCGAAGGCCTGGTCATCGAGCATGAGATGTACAAGCAGGAGGATGGGTGGGGCTACCGCCACCTGCTGCTGCGCGACCGGACGAACGGCTAGCTCCAGCCCATTCGCGGGAGTTCGCGGGTTCCCTCACGGTACGCACATCCTGGAGTACCTGCGCCGTCGCCGGTAGTCCTTCAGCCACCTGGCTTGCCGACGCGACGTGGACATACTTGATCGTCTGTCCCACGAGTGGATCGCTCAGCGCGTCAGCCAGAGTCGTTTTGCCCGCCGCAGATGGACCGTCGACATCGACCCTGGCCGGATGCCCGAGCGTCTTTGCCGCGACCATTCCTGCCTGCCCGCAGTTCAAGCAGCAAGCGCATCAGGCACGTATCAGGTGTCGCCCACATCGGCGCGGCCGGCGTCGCTGCCGCTGCTCAGACCGCTCGAACTTCGGCAAGCCGCTTGACGGCGTACTCGTCATCCCAGCACACGGCGGCGGCCCATGCGGCCGACGCTTGCGCGGCGATGTCGTACGCGCTGTCGTGGAGACCGGCGGCGTTGTGGGGCAGCACCAGGTCGAGGTCGGGGACGTCGACGTGCGACTCGTCCCAGTCGATCAGCGCGACACGGTCCGCGGTCATGCGGATGTTGCCCGGGTTGGGGTCGCCGTGGACGACGCACGTCTGACGTCCGGCGAGGCGCGCCCACGCCGCTCGACATCGAGCAACGCCCTCGGCCGGCATCGCCGCGAGGTCGACCTTCGTCCCGGTCTCGGCATGCAGGAGGTCGGTCGACGACCGCCAGCCCGGACGCTGTGGCCAGCCCTGCGTCAACTGATGCAACTGGCGGAGCGTGTCGGCGACACGATGCCAGTCGGCCTCCGTCTCCGGCGGTCCGCCCTCCACGTAGGTCATCACCACCAGACCTTGGGCGAACAGCCGGCCTGCCCTCGTCGGGATGGGCACAGGCACAGTCAGCCCTTTGCGGTCGAGGTGTCGCAGCAGCTCCGTCTCCCACCGGAGGTCAGCGTCGCTGCGGGCGCCGAGACGACCGACCGCGAGATGCCCGTTGACGCGCACGCTCCACACCTGGTTGATGCCAACTCCGCCAGTGAGCGGTTCGAGACGAGCGACGCCGTCGCCCCAATGCTCGAGTGCCTCCCATCCCACTGGCTACCTCTCCGCGCTTGGGAACATACAGACTATCCGGCTGGAGGGTAGCTGAAGCCGCCGTTTTAAGATGGGCGATTGCGAGCCCGCAATCTGGTGACCAGCCCCCGTTGCTCATTCTTCGCTCTAGCTCGGCACAGCCCGAGCAAGATCCCGCGACAGATCGATCAAAGTTGGACGCGGCCTATGCCAACGGAGCGGGTAACCCAGGCGCCGGTTCAGGTGACTCCTTCACAGAAGGAGATCACCTTGGTTACCCAAGAGCGCCTCGGCCACCTGGCCCAGTTCACCGACGAGCACCTGGCCTACCACGAGGCGGGCCACGCCGTTGTCCATCACCTGCAGGGCGGCACCATCGTCCGCTTGAGCATCGAGCGGACCGATCCAAAGGAAGGAATGCAACCTGCGGAACAGCTCACGGCGACAGGGAGTGCCGACCAGCTGAAGGCGTTGCGCGATCTGGTTGCGCTCCTGGTTGCGGGCGAGGTCGCCGCCACGATCCAGGGTGCGCCCGAGAGCGTCGTCAAGGCCGGCGGCAGAGTCGACCGAGAGCACGCCATCCGCCGCGCCGCCGAGACCGGCCTGGACGAAACCGCGGCGCATGCGATGATCGAAGCCGAGTGGCCCCATGTGCGCGACCGCCTGGAAGAGCCCGCCAACTGGAAGCTCGTCGACTCGCTCGCGCAACAGCTCGTGCGCCAGAAGGTGCTCGACGCCGACCAGATTCGGGCCACGCTCAATCCATGAGCAAACTGGCGCGTCAGCAAACGTGAGCGGAGCGAGCGGCGACGAGTTGCTCGTACGACTCGCCCTCAGCGGTGACCGGGCGGCGTTCGGTGCACTCGTCGCGCCGCACCTCACGGACCTGACGCGGCTGTGCCGACGCGTCGCCGGCCCGGAACTGGCGGAAGATTGCGTCCAGGACACGCTGCTGCTCGCGCTACTGCGGCTGCCGAGCCTGCGCGATGCGGGTCTGTTCGAGCACTGGCTGCGTGGGATCGCGATCCGCGTCTGCCGCCGGACGCGGGCGCGCCTCGCACCGCACGCGCCGCTGCCATCCGAGGACGAGCAACTCGGCACCTGGCTCCTGGGACCCGGTCTGGCGCCGTCGCTCGACGAGATGCTCGTCGGCACCGACCTCGTGCGCAGCGTGCGCTCGGCGGTGGTCGACTTGCCTGCCGGCCAGCGACGCGCGGTCGAGCTGTTCTACCTGCGCGGTTTGTCGTATGAAGAGGCATCTGACGCGCTCGGCATCCCGGTCGGCGCGCTGAAGACACGACTTCACAAGGCGCGCGCCACGCTCGCCGGCCACTACCGGCTGGACGACGGCCCGCGACCGTTGCGATTGGACGACCGCACGCTCTCGGTCCACGAGGCCGCGCACGCCGTGCTGGGCTGGCAGCAGGGAGATCGGGTGATGCGCGTTTCCATCACGCCGCACGCCGAAGCGAACCTTGGCATGGTTCATCTGGCGGACTCCCGCGGCATCGCCCCGGCGGCACGCCTTATCGCAGTCATGGCCGGTGAGGCCGGCGTAGCGCGCGCGTTGCCGCGCCGTTCGCGATCCGATTCTGGCGACCGTGCCGCCGCGGCCCGCATAGCCCGGGCGGCGACCGGCGGCGACGACGTGGAAAGCGCGCTCGCAATCACCAGCGGACTCGATGCTGCACGGCGCCGCCTGGAGGACCCAACGACGTGGTCGCTGCTTGAGCGGGTCGCCGGGGCGCTCGTCATCCGCCGGACGCTCGACGCTGACGAGTTCCGTACGCTCGTTGCACGCTGACTGCGCACGGACGCGTCGGTGCAGCCGTCTGCGAACACTGCGCCTGTGGCGACGCCGCCAGGCCATCGTCCGCGCCCCGCAAGCGGGCCTGGGCTGAACGATACTGTCTGCGCGCGCGTCTCTGCGTGATCGCGCTTGATCTACTCGCGGCTACGCCTCTCACTATCGACCCGATTCTGCGCCGGCGCTCAGGGCTCCGCTCGAGACAAAGGTCTTAAACTCGGATCCCCGAATTGAGTAGCTTCAGGATGTGAACGCTGCAGGCGCAAGTCGCAGGTGGGAGTTCCAGGCTCGCTTTCGACGCCACGCATTCGGCTGGCGCTCGCAACCGGCTATTCTGAGGGTCAAGCAAGCGATGAGCGAGATCATCAGAGCGGAGCGGCGGGATCCCGTGCTCGCAGCCGAAGGAGCCGTACTGCTGTTCGAGCGCATCTCGCCGGCTCTGGACAATGTGGACAGGTCATCGGGTGGCATCGGAACCGCGGTCAATCATGCGATAGCTCGATTGGTCCCCATCATTGCTAACGCACCGGTGGGCATCAGGACACGCGAGAAGTGGCTCGAACGGCTGTGGGAGGCTTACCGGCGCGACGAGATTCCGTGCATCGAACAGCTCGGTGATTACTGGGGCGAATTGTGCAGCTCAAAAGAAGTTGCGAGGGCGTGGGCCGACCGGCTGGTCGGCGTCACCCGAATGGCGCCCAGCCCGGAGAGGGCCTGCGCGGCTACTGTTGCGGCACAACCGCCTGCCTGAGCGCGCTCTATCGTGCGGAGCGGTACCAGGACATTATCGATCTTGTGAGTGCTGAGAAGTGCTGGGGGACGTCATGGGGCCTGCCGCTGGCAGATTTCGCGCGCACCAATCCGCATCTGGCGGAGGAGGTCTGCTCCAGAATGCTGGAGGGAATCGCCCAGGTTTGCGACGCGCCCACCACCCAGGGGCAGTTGATCATTGGTCTCCGAGCGGTTCCAGGGCATCGAGTGCGCTGGCCTGGTCGTCGTGAACCTCCGCGATCCTGCCGAACGACCGGCAGCCGAGCAGTTGCTGGTCGAGCTGGGCGCGGCTCCGCAAGGACGACGCGCTCTTCAAGGACATCGTTGGTTTGCGCGGCAAGCGCGTGCCGATCACGGCGGTGGTATCGAATCTCGCCGATCCTCGCGACGGCGGGCGAAAAAAGGCTGTCGCCCGGGTGCGCCGAACAGTACGCACGGCGGTGCAGCCACTTCGCAACCGGTGATGAAGAGTTGTGCTTCGGCATCGCTTGCGGGCCATACAGGAGTTCGGATGTGAACGATCAGCAGTCCAGGCCTACCGTCCGAGTCGATTTTGAGGAGCTCCGCTTCGCGATGGAGGATGCTTCGTACGAACACCAGTATTTCCTGGATACTGAAACAGGCGAAGTCATCCTGATCTCCGAATACGATGACGATGAGGAATCGACTCAGCGTCTCGAGGCGATCGACGAAGCGGAGCCCGGCCGCTATCCGCAGGTTCCACGTGCCGAATCGAGCGACGGCTATCAGGACATGCGAGAGTTCATCGATACAGTCGGCGACAAACAGTTCCAACAATTGCTCGAGGTAGCCATTCACGGCAAGGGCGTGTTGCGCCGCTTCAAGAATGTACTGGCACGTGATCCGGCCGAGCAGCATCGCTGGTTCGCGTTCCAAATGGAGCGACTGGACACGCCGGTGCGAGAGTGGCTGGCTGACGAGGGTGTGCGGTCTGAGCCGAAGTGAGCCGACTTGACGAATCTCTCATTGCGGTGCAGCGCATCGCACCTGTGAGTTGCCACAGGACTATGCAAGCTGGGCACGATCGAGGCGGTCGAGCAGGCTGATTTTTTTCGCATGCCGCGCCCGAAGCTGCTGCAGCCGAGGCATGAACGTATCGAGCTGTCGTTGTCGCGCCGATACGTCGTACAGGTCCTGAACCAGCTTTACGGCGGCCGTGTAATCGCCTTGACGTTTGGTCGCGACGAGTGCTTCGACTTGCTGCCATAGTTCGTCGGTATGCCCGATGAGTCCTTCCAGATACCGGGCACGGGCCGCTGCCTGGGCGCGGGCGAGTTGCTGGCGCTCGCGCTCGGTTTTCTCGCGCGCCGCGCGTGCGCGCGCCTCCGCCCGGCGTGCAGCGGCAGCTAACAGGAAGTGCGCCGTCCGTCTGGCGCGGGTACTTCCGGGTACCAGCTCGTCCGGCTGCGCGAGGGCTCGTTTAGCACTCTGGATGAGCTCGGCACGCAAATGGTGCGGATCGCCCTCTTCCAATAGTCGGACCAGCAAGCTTAGTCTTTCGGACTCTTTGAGACCGCGCAGCCAGGCTTCGATAGACTGTCGTGAAAGCGCTGGCTCGGGCGGCGGGCTTGCCTCGGACGCAACGTGGAGGAGATCAGGGTCAAGACGCAGGAACGAGGCGAGCATCTGTTGCGCGGCTGAGA
Source organism: Chloroflexota bacterium (assembly GCA_019247515.1). Lineage (GTDB taxonomy): Bacteria > Chloroflexota > UBA6077 > UBA6077 > CF-72 > CF-72. The sequence continues at coordinate 6,480 of JAFAOS010000182.1, forward strand.
GAGCGCCCAGCCCGCTCGGCACGGTCGGCTCGAGAGCGTCGTCTTCGAGCTCGCGAGCCTGGGCGCTGCAAAGCCATCCGAGATACAAGCCTCGCTGATCACCGCTTGCAAGCTCGGCGCGTTATGTGAGAGCCGACATCCAGCCGTCGGCATCGTCCTCGTCCAGGTCGGCGCCCTCCGCATCCTGGGAGCAATAGTCAATAATTACGTGGTCGCCTGTGTACCGCGCGCCGAGGCTCTCACCACTGCAGTACGCATCGGTGATCGCCCGGTTGAGCAATCCGCGCGGCAGCCGAAGCATCAGTTCGTGGGTGCCCCAGTTTGTCACGTACACGAATACGTCGAAATACTCCTCCATGAGCGCCGCCGGATCACCCTTGAAGTCGCCGTACGTGTAGAAGTTGCAAAACCGCGGCGGAGTGATGCTGGCGCGAGGAAAGCGCGCGCAGGCGAGTCATTTGCGCAGTCGTCAGCGGTCGATCAATAGCGGCAAATTCATAGTACTGGTACTCGCTCACGGCTGGGGTCCGGCCAACTGCTCGAGTGTATCGTCCTCGTCGTCTGCAGGCCTGGCTCAGCCTCGACAAGCTGCGGCGACCCGAGCGCGCCAACCCACGCAGCAAGGTCACACGCCAGCCGGCTCAGAACGGAATTGGCTGGGCAAGGTAGTCGGCGCGCAGCTCGTGACCCAGACCCGGCCGGTTGGACACGTTGAAGAATCCGTTTGCGACGTCGAACGGCGGGTCCATGATCCGCTGGTAGACCTCCAGCTCGGAATAGGCAACCTCCAGTCGGAAGAAGTTCGGCGTGGACAGCATCGCGTGCGCACCCGCGATGAGCGTGATCGGTCCGGTTGCATCGTGGGGGGTGATGGGCACGAAGAAGGCCTCGGCCATGCTGGCGATCTTCTTCATTTCGGAGATGCCGCCGGTGCGGATGATGTCCGGCATGATGTACTCGGCGAGCTTCTGCTCCAGCACGGGACGGAATTGCCAGCGCGTGTACAGCCGCTCGCCAACGCACACGGGCACGTCCGATCGATCGCGAAACTGGCGCAGGGCATCCCAGTTCTCGGGTGGCACGGGCTCCTCGAACCAGCCGATCCGATACGGGGCGAGTCGATTTGCCAGGCGCACGGCGGTGGGCACGTCAAAGCGTCCGTGAGCGTCGATGTAAATCTCCACGCCATCGCCGATTGCCTCGCGGATCTGAGCGACGATCGCCACGGCTTCGTCGTCATCGCCCGGTGGATAGCTGGCGGCGTAACGCGACAGGTACGCGTGGCCACCTCGGAAGGGGTCGAGCTTGAGCGCCGAGTGCCCGTCGGCGACGGTTTTCGCCGCCGCGCGGGCGAACTCCTGCGGCGTCGAGCAGCCCGTGAACCAGCCGTTGCTGTATAGCTGCAAGCGGTCGTGGAATTGGCCGCCGAGGAGCGCGTAGATCGGCAGTCCGAGGGCCTTGCCGCGAATATCCCAGAGTGCAATGTCGACGCCGCTGATCAGCGCCGAGACGAATCCGTGCGAGCCCAGGGAGTTGAAACCCGCGTACAGCTTGTGCCAGATGTACTCGATCCGCGACGGATCCTCGCCGATCAACAGCGGAGCCAGTCGGCTCGCCGCGGCGGCAACCAGTGCGCTGTTCGGGCCGCTCGAGACCTGGCCGAGCCCGCGAATGCCCGCGTCCGTCTCGACGTGCAGAAAGACCCACGCGTAGCGCGTGCCGGCCAGGTGCGAGGCCGAAACGTTGGTGATCTTCACCCCGCGATTGTCGTCGCTAGACGCGCGCGCGCACAGGTGCCGCGTATCACGGAATGCTTCATTCGAGAGTAGCGACTGGGGTCGTTGGCGAGGCGTGTTTGAACGCGTCCACAATCGCCGGGTCCAGGGCGTGAATGCGTGCCGTGCTGACTGACTCCAGCTCGGACACGCGCGCGCCACCGACCAGGTCGGCCACCGCGCGGCCGACCGCCGGCGACAGCTGAAAACCGTGCCCCGAGAATCCTACGGCCACGAAGGCTCCCTCCAGGCCAGGCGCAGGACCGATGAACGGTACGCCGTCGACGGATTGCGCCTCGAGGCCGCCCCAGTGCTGGTCGATTCGCTGGTCTGCCACGCTGGGCACGATCTCGGTCGCGACGGCCCAGCTGCCTCCGACACTGTCGGGCCGCACTCGGCAGGCAAGCGTGTTGTTGTGGGCGACGACGTCCGTCGGCCAGCCTCCGCCAATGAAGTACTCTCCGCTCGAGAGCTGCTTGAGGGACAGCGCACGGTTGACCGCCGTCAGTGTCGGGGCGAGCCGAGGCGGGCCGGGCGTCGTCAGCAGCATCTGCGGAGCGCGCACCGCGATCGGTACCTCGCACCCCAGCGGCGCGGTCAACGCATTCGTCCAGACGCCCGTCGCCAGCACAACCGTATCCGCGCTGACGAGTTCGCTGCCCACGCTGATACCCCGAATCCTGCCGTCACGGCTGACAAGCCCGTCGACACGCGTCTGATTGGAGTACTCAGCCCCGTGATGTTGCGCCGCAGCGGCAAAGGCCGCCGTCGTGCGCCGCGGATCGGCCTGACCGTCTTCGGGCGTGAACGCCGCGCCCACTACGCCGCCTTTCATGGCCGGCGCGACCTGGTAGGCGGCACTGGGCTCGAGCAAGCTGATGTTCATGCCCGCCTGCCGCTCGCGCTGGACGCGCTGCTCCAGCGCGCCAAGGTCCGCTTCCGTTTCGACGAGGTGCAGGTGGCCGCCCTGGATGAATCCTGTTGGCGCGGCGAGCTCGTCGTCGAGATCAGGCCATCGATGCGCCGCTTCGAGCGTCAGAGGCCATTCACGCGGATCGCGTCCTTGCTGACGGACGCCGCCAGCGCTGGCCCACGACGCACTCGGTGCAACCGCCGGAGCCGCTTGCTCGTAGACGCGGACGCGGGCACCCGAGCGTGCCAGGTGATAGGCGATGGACGACCCGATCACCCCGCCACCAACTATCACGACGTCCAGCATCGAGGCACGTTCTATCGAAAGAGCGCTCGGCCGCACAACCTGCCTACGCGCGGAGCCCTTGCTGTGCGGACCGCCTACACTTGGCCAGGGCATGGTCGATACTGCGAACTCGAAGGTACCCAGGCCGACGTACAAGCGTGAGGTGATCGCCTCCGAGGCGGTCGTCGCTTCGAATCACCCGCTCGCCTCAGCCGCGGGCGCGGAACTGCTCGCCGCGGGCGGCAATGCCGTGGACGCGGCAGTCGCCACGCTGTTCGCGCTGTCCGTGGTCGAGCCCATGATGGTTTCTCCATTTGGAGCCGGGTTCTTCCTCATTCGCGACGGACGCAGCGGTGACGTCGTGTTCCTCGACAACTACGCGACAGTGCCGGCTGCCGCGCAGCCCACGATGTACGAGCCCGTGCCGGATAGCCTGGAGTACGAGACGGTCGACGACGCCAACAGTGTCGGCTATCGCGCGGTTGCCACACCGGGTGCCCTCAAGGGATGGGTGCATGCCGTGGAGCACTACGGTCGGATGGCCCTGTCGAGGTTGATCGAGCCAGCCATTCGTTGTGCAACGGATGGTTTCGTCGCGAGCGCATACCTTGTCAATCTGATTCGCGACTCCGCGTCCGCGATCGAGCGCTTCCCGGCCACCGCCGAGGTATTCCTGCCGGACGGTGCGCCGCCCAGAGCAGGTCAGCTGATCCGCCGGCTCGCGTTCGCCCGCACGTTGCGGCAGATCGCCGACGAAGGCGCCGACACGCTGTACACGGGCGCGCTGGCGCGCGCCATCGTCGCGGATATGCAGGCCAATGGCGGCCTGATCACGCTCGAGGACCTGGCAGACTACCGCGTGTACGAGCGAGCACCGGTGCGCGGTGAGTACCGCGGCTACCAGATCGTTTCGGCCGCGCCACCATCATCCGGTGGGACGCACATCGTCCAGATGCTCAACTTGCTGTCGGCCTTTCCTGTGGGTGGCGAGGGACTGAAGTTCGGTGAGCCGGGGTACGTCCATTTGCTCGCGGAAAGTTTCAAGATTGCGTTCGCCGACCGGCGCGAGTACATGGCGGACCCGGACCGCGTGCACGTTCCGGTGGATGAGCTGATTTCGACGGCGTACGCCGACCGCCGGCGGGCGGAGATCGATCCAACCCGAGCATGCGGACATGTCGCCGGACAGTTCGCCGAAGTGTCGCGTTTCATGGGCGGCGAGGGATCGAACACCACGCACTGCACGGTCATTGACGCGGACGGCACAATTGTGAGCGCGACCCAGACCCTTCAGAGCGCGTTCGGCTCGAAAGTGACTGCCGCCGGCACCGGCATGCTCCTGAACAACCATATGAGTTTGATGGATCCGCTGCCCGGTAACACGAATTCCATCGCGCCAGGCAAGCGGGTGCTCTCGAGCATGGCCCCGACGATCGTGCTGCGCGCAGGCCGACCGTTTGCCGCGTTGGGGACACCGGGCGGTAAGCGCATCTTCGGGGCGGTCGCGCAAGCGTTGCTCAACATCATCGACCACGGTATGTCGCTCCAGGCAGCGGTCGAAGCGCCGCGCGTGTGGACCGAGGGCGCGCAACTCGAGATCGAGCGCGGGTTTTCTGACGTACACGCGTTGCGCAGCGCACTGGAAGCGTTGGGACACCACGTTACGATTGTCGACAAGGTCGCCGGAGGGATGAACGGAGTGCTGGTCGACGCCGACGGATGGCTGCATGGCGCAGCGTGCTGGCGAGCCGACGGCGTGCCGATCGGCATCAGCGGTGGAGCTGCGAAACCGTCACTGGAGTCCGGAGTTCCGCGCTGAGCCAGTCGCGAAACACGCGACGGGAAGCAGAACTCGACGAATACGAGCTCGCGCGGCGGACGTTTGGACTCTCGGACCGAGCGCTGGCCCGAATCGCGGAAGCGTCAATTCGCAATAGTGGTCAGAACGCGGATGGGCGGCCCTGTGCGCCGTCGACGGGGATGTTGGCGCCGTTGATCCACGCCGCTCGATCGGACAGGACGAATGCGACCGCGTCCGCGACTTCGTCTGGACTGCCCAACCGTCCCCACGGGAATTCACGCCGCTCGAACTCGGCGAAGCGATCCGGTTGAGCGGCACGAAAGCGCTCCCAGGCACCGTCGACGAACATAATCGAGCCGGGGCTGACGGTGTTGACCCGAATGCGATACGGCGCCAGTTCCCAGGCCAGCGCGCTCGCCAGAAAGATCTCGCCAGCCTTGGCCGCGCCGTACTGCGCTCGCGGAGCGGGTTTCCACCCCGAAATCGAGGCGATCGAAACCGCGCTGCCGCCGCCCCGCGCGCGCATGTGCGGCACGCTGGCCCGAATTGTCCGAACGGCGTGGAACAGGTTCAACTCGAAGGTTCGCGCCCAATCTTCCGCTGAAGACGCGAGTAGTTCGCCACCCGACGAACCGCCGACATTCGCCACCGCGAGATCCACTCCTCCGAGTTCGGCGGCGACCTCGTCCACGAAGCGCTCGACTTCTCCAGTCAGCCTCACATCGGTGACGACCGCGTGCGCTCGCACGTTCCTGGATCTGAGCTCCGTGAGCGTCTGCTCAAGGGTATCCGCTGTCCGACCACAAATACCGACATGTGCACCTTCCGCTGCAAGCCGCAATGCAATCGAGCGGCCAATCCCGCGGCTTGCGCCGGTCACCACCGCGACTTTTCCGCCGAGGCCAAGGTCCAAAGCCGCGCCAGTATACAGCGGCTCAGCCGCGGCTGGTCGAGGTAACGTGTTCTTCGAGCTCGGACCTGACGTGGGCACCCCGACGTACGGCTTGAGCGACAACGAGAAAACACTCACCTGCAGCATCACTGCCAAGATTGCCCACCGACGCTTAGTCGCAGCATCTCCTGTAATTTCCTTGTCTAGAACGACCCGGCGCCAACGTCCAGGCCACTGTCTGCGGACCATCACACCACCCAACGCCGGCGAATGCCTCCGCCAGTCGGTTCTGGCCGTTGGAGATTTCCTCGTGGCGGTGTTCACCGCTCGCACCGGCTCCGTCCGCGAGACTCTGAAGTTGCTTCTTGGGAAGCAGCTTGGTTCTCGGCTCGCGCAAACAGCACAGGCGATTGCGAAGCGTGCACCGCACGCGAGTGTGCCGCCTGCGGCGTTCACCCCGAGGTGTGCTACAGTGCAAAACCAGCGCGATGGCGGTCGCGCCCGTCTGTGGAGAGGACTGAAGGTGTACGTCGAGTCTCGGCCGTTCGTGCGACGACCCCGCGGACCCAGGACATTGCCCAGCTTCAGTCGACTCGAGGAGCTCTACGCGTACACGCTCGGGCTCGTTGCTCGAGGTGATCCGGCGGCCCTTGCCATTGAGATGCCGCCCGGTGGCTGGTACGGTCGCACAACGGCGGTACTCCTGCGAGAGATGTTGCTCGAGCGCGGCACCCTGGATGCCGTCACCGCTCTGATCGTGAAGGGCCTGGATCACCCGAATGCAAAAGTGCGCTACGAGTGCGCGCACCTCCTGGACTCGTTTGGTGACGATCGCTGTGTACAGACGTTGACCAGGCTGCTGGAAGATCCCGTGCCGCGGGTGCGCGCCATCGCCCTGCATGCGCTTGTCTGTGACACGTGCAAGCTCACTCCACTGCAGAGCCGGCCTGATCTTCTGCCGCTCACGATCGATTGGGCCAGGAACGATCCACATCGACGCGTCAAGCAGGAGGCAATGCGCGTGCTCGCCGAATCGAATCGGCCGGAGGCAATCACGGCTTTGCGCGCGCTCGGTGTGAGGCCACGCGCTTCGCCGGTGCGTCGGACTATTGCGCGACGTTTCCCAGCTGCGCGTGGAACTCCACAACCAGCCGGTTGAGCTCGGGATCGTTGGGTGCGAGCCGAGCCGCGGTGCATGCAAAGTAACCGACCGCCCGTGCGGTAGGCTCATACTTGAGTTCGGGCTCATGGATGTCCAGACAGCGCGCGCGCTCAGCGACCTGGACCTGCTGGAGATCGAGATGGATCTGCTGTGGGGATCTGAAGGAGGTCCGGAGCTCGTCCTCGCCTGCGCGCGAGACGGCATGCGCGCGCGCATAAGCAACCGCGTTCGCCCGGAAGTTGCACTGACGTTGGCGGCGGAGATCGAGCACGGCGCACCACCGGGTGGGGACTCGGGGGCTCCGCCAGTCCGACTCGAACGCTGGCGCGTGGCGCTGGAGGATGAGCTGGATGCGGCCGTCCGGCTCACGCCTGGATCTGGGCCGAGCTACCTGATCGGAACTGCTGTGAGCATTCGAACAAACGCGGAGCTGATCAGATCCGATAGTGGTGATCCTGCGCGGCTGCGAGCGGCCAACCCGGGCAACTGGGGCGCTGACGAGTGGTATGACCTGCTCGACAGCCGCCTTGGACCGTGGGTTATGGCCATGCACGGCGAGCGAGTTATTTCGATCTGTCACACGCCCGTGGCAAATACCAGTGCTGCTGAGGCGGGTGTCTGGACGCATCCAGACTTTCGGGGCCACGGTCACGCGGCGGCTGTAACGGCCGAATGGGCGGCCCTGATGCGCGCATCCGGAAGACTGCTGTTCTACAGCACCTCGCGAAAGAATAGATCTTCCCAGGGAGTTGCGGCCCGGCTCGGTCTGCGCCGGATGGGGTACCTGTGGCAACTGCAATCCACGAACCGTGGCGTTGGCAGGACCGATCCGCGCGTACGAGCCGGACCATCAACGATTGAGGGGAACGCGTTGTACGCGTCGGCGCCGATTCGGGCGGGTGAAATGGTCTTCGTCTGGGGTGGTGGAAGCATTATCTCAGATGCGGAGTTGCGGGCAGTTGCCGCGTCGGGCCGACGCTACTGTAGCGTCGGCATCGACGAAAACCAGTACATCTTGTGGGGCGCCGACGACCCAGACGCCGGCGGACGTGGCGCCGTCAATCACTCCTGTGATTCGAATCTGTGGATGTTGGACGCGCGAACCGTCTGCGCGCGCCGCGACATTGCCGTGGGCCAGGAGCTGACGCTCGACTACGCCTTGTTCAGCGTTGCGCCCGAATTGTGCATGGAGTGTCACTGCGGCAGCAGCCTGTGCCGTGGCGTCGTGACCGGCAATGACTGGCGCTTACGGGAACTCCAGGAGCGGTATGCGGGGCATTTCTCGCCCTTTATCAATGCGCGTATTGCGAAGCTGTATCGGCCGTAGTCAACGGTCTTCACGCCGCTTGTAGCAGCCACGGCGCGGGAGGGTCAGCCATATGTCTGGGCTCACGTTGGCCCCCGGAGCGAACGGCGCCCGAGCTTCTCGCGCGCCTGAAAGCCGAAGCCCTTCAGCGCGCACGCGAGCTCAGCGAGCAGCAAGGCGTGCTCGAGTTGACGTGGGACGACGTGGTCCAGGTTGCAAACCGCTACGAGCCGTGGATCGACGCGGGACTCGTCCTCGATGCGATCGACCCACTGGAGGTCAATCTGCGTCGACGGCGCGCTCACCTGGTCGCTTTTGAAGCAGCGTGAGTGACGGTACTCTCCCCGTCGTGTCGCCAAGGTGTGGTCGGCGTGCTGGGCGACAGCACGTAGCGAGACCCCAGCCGTGGCAGACTTTGAATCAGAGCTCTCGCGCTACCTGGCTCAGCCTGGCAACTCATGGAGGTTGCGCAACGGACTGAATAGCAAACAGATGAAGCTCGTCAGACCACCGAGCACGCCTACGACAATGGCCGCGGCCGGACTCACTGCGGTGCCGAGTAGACCGCCGAATGTCAGGCCCAGAATCCCCGCTACCGCGTGAAATACACTGCGACTGGACTGGATACGGCCGCGCATGTCCGGTGGCGATAGCGCTTGCTCGACGCTTGTGCGATTCACCATGTAGACAGCGTTCACAGCCAGTTGGAGGAATTCGCTGGCAAACACCAGAGCAGCAGCGTAGCGAGGACTGAACGAGGACAACGCCAGTGGGAGTCCCAGGAGGCCAAAGAGCAGGTGTGCCGCGATCATGCTCCTACCCGTCCCAAAAGCGCGCGCGACCGGTGCTGCCAGCAACGAGCCAACGAGCACGCCAGCTCCGCCGCCAAACCCGAAGATAAGGCCAACCGTCGCGGCGGAAAGACCGAGATCACGCGTTAGGTACAACACGTACACCGCCATAATCACGCGATAAAAGAAGTTTGCGGTGAATGCTGTCGCGGCGAATGCGCGCAGCGTCGGCTCTCTCAGCAGCGCATGCCAGCCTTGTAGTATCGCCTCGACCGGCGACGTAACGCTGAGCTGTGGATGTCGTCGAGACTCGGTCGTGCGCACAGACGCCAGCGCGACCACTGACGCCAGGAAAGACAGGCCGTCGCTGGCGATTGCCGCGGGCGCGCCAACAATCGAAATCAGCGCACCTGCGAGTGCGGGGCCAAGCACACTCGCGGCGGCACTCGAGCTTGCCCGGGCGCCATTTGCTGCGGTGAGCATTGTCATCGGCACCAGCGTCGGCACGTAGGCGGCGAATGTACTGGCGAACAGAACATCCAGACCCGCCATCAGTATCGCGACGATGTACAGGTGCTCGACAGTCAAAACTTGTTGCCAGGCGGCGAACGCAACGAGACTGAGGGCAATAAACCGCGCGAGATTGCTGCCAATGAGCACTGGACGACGCCGCACTCGGTCGATCCAACCCGCTGCGGCCAACCCGATAACAATGCGCGGAACGTACTCCGCGCTCAGCAGGCTCGCCATTTGACCCGCACTTGCATCGAGTGCGGTCGCGGCGAAGATCGGCAAGGCAAGATCGCCAATTTGCGAGCCGAAATCTGAGATCAGCTCGCCCGTCAAGACTCTTCCCAAATCGGAATTGCGCCAGAAGATGATCGACGTCTGGGACACGAATACTCCTGAGAAGCGGTGACGCGAACGGTTAGCGCGGGCAGAAGGCAGGCGCGCAGCGTCGATCAGAGGCGCGCCGGAGCTTTTTGGCGTCTTATTCGGTGATCAAAGAGTTTCGGCCACGCCGCCACGGGTGCTCCGTGGCGTCAGCACTTGGGCGCGGAGTCAGCCCTTCAAGGGGCGCTGTACCGGGCGTGCGAGTTCTCAGACGCGAACGTTAGCAGGTGATGCTGACGAAGCGAGCGCTACCTGTCGACACGCGACGTTGCCTTCGACCCACGTTGTGACTGTTCATTGCAACGCCCCTTTCGTCAATCAGCGTAGCAGTCATGGTATCGCCTCACGGCAAAGAGATGAAGGAAGCGCCGCGAGGATTCGCCGTCGACCGATTGCACGCCACGCTCCTGGATCTCTGGGGCATTCGAGCTCGCGAACTGGATTACCTGCCGGTCGGGTTTGGCGCGCATCATTGGCGCGCCACCGAGGGCTCGAGGCGTGCGTATTTCCTGGCGCTGCACCATCTTGGACCCGACACGAAGTTGGATTCAACAAGCTCACGCGGGCATTGCGCACCGCATACTGGCTTCGCAATTTTCGGGACCTGGAATTTGTCGTCTCGGCGCTGCCCAACCATGCGGGCGGCTTACACGCTCGAGCCTGTCGTCTCCGCATACTGGCACGACAACGTGCCACTTTGCGGCGCAGTACGATAGCCATGTAATGGCCGCCTTCCTCGTGACAGGCAATCGGGGTTCGGGAAAGTCGACGCTGGCGCAGGAGCTCGTCCGTAGGGACTGTCAGCGATTGACCCCGACTGTGACCCGGAGCTGTCGTATGGGCAGACGACGCCGGCAGCCATTTAGCCAACAGAGAGGGTCCAGCCCGGCCCGACGAGCAATGGCTCGAGGCGTGCCGAAGTCGTGAGAGCGCCTGATCCTGACTGGGCGTGGGCGCTGGGCCGGGATCCCGCGCACGTCAGTCGGAAGCAGGCCACCATAGCTGTATGTCACATCCAAACGGCGGGGTGCGCCCGCTGCCCGGGCAGCACTTCCTGGACCTGGAGCTCGCGGATCAATACGCGAACGCTCGCCTTCTCTCTGAGCTGGTTGGCGGTGATCCCGTCATGTTGCAGTTCTATCGAGGCTTCTGGTGTCCGAAGGAGCAAGCGTTCTTTCGCATGCTCGTTCGCCTGCAGGATGAGGCGGAGGTCGCCTATACCCGCTTCGTTTCGGTGAGTGTGGACCCACCAGAGACTGAGGCGGCTTTCCGCGCTGGGCTCGGTGCGCGCTGGACATTTCTGTCGGATACCGAGCGGCGGTACGTGGATCAACTCGGCCTTCTAGAGACGACCGATACGCTGCACCGGCCGTACGCGCCAACGGTGTTCACCCTGTATCCAGATTTGACGATCCATGCGGCGTACAACGGGTACTGGTTCTGGGGTCGACCCACCGCCGAGGAGCTGCGCCAGGATTTCCGCGAGATTACGCGCCGCACCAGACCTGACTGGGAAGTGCCGCGCTCATGACCTGGCAATGGCTGGCAGTCTGTTCCCGACCACCACGAGATGCGTTCGCCGTCGGGCAGCTTCACACGCTCGACGGTAACCGGGCGGGGTTTATTGCCGCGTGGCGCGGTGAACGCCGGCGGCCGCCCGGCGCTCTTGGCGTGGATGCACGCGCGATCGATCCGGCCGGGCCGCCAGCCTGGATATCCCTGTCACTGGCGCCCACCGGCATGCGGTTTCTGTTCGATGACCCAGCCCGTGGCCGTGGAATACGTTCTGACCGCGTGTCGCTGATCCGAAATCGGATCGGCAACCCGACGGAAGGCTGGGCACGCGGTGGGTCTGATCCAGCACGCGATTCCCGCGCCGGCATTTATCGCGCTCTCCGATCTTCATCGAGAGTTGGTGGATGGTGATCGCCACTACTTCGACTACCGCATGCAGGTCCAGAACGGTGAGGTTGCGCTGGAGGACTTCTATGATGCGGACCATCCCTTCAACCTCGACGATCAACTGAATGCGATCGGCACCGCGCCGGATGTTGACAACGCCGCGTTTGGTCCCTACCAGCAGCCCCGGCTGCGGCTGATCGAGATTCCGAACTACAACACGTCCGAAAGCTTCGACGTGCCGGCGTACGTCGTCGCGCATGAAACCGGCCACCAGTGCTGGCGGCAGCGGGTCGTTCCCGCCCCGCGATTCGCCTTCCGCCTGATCGCCGAGACAATGGCGCAATACTCCGCGCTGTTGACCATCGAACGGCTGCACCGTCCTGCGGCGGTGCGTACGTTGCTCCGCAAAGAACTGGACAGGTACCTCCATTCGCGCCGCGGCGCCGGCCGACCAGCAGCAGCTCATCTCGGACCTGTGGACTGCGTCACACTGTGGACGACAGCACCCAGTCACGGGCGCGAGCGTGAGCGTCGGCGACCTCACTACGTCGAGACGAAACGAGGGCCAAACGAGGGGTATTGTCCGTGGCATGCAAGGGTCGAGCCTGACAAGGTGGGGCAAGTGGAGCCGAGGCGAGGAGCTCGCCGACCGAGCCCAGCCCCCAGGAGAAGGAGCAACTCATGACCCCATCCATCCCAGCGCCCGTACCGGTCTTCACTGACAGCACCGAACAGCTGGCGTTTTAGGCCACCACAAAGACCGCGATGCACTACGCTCCGCAGCCAGGGGGCAGCCTGCGCCTGGCCCGAGCCACGCTGAGCAATTCGTGCTGGTTCCTCAATCAGTTGATCACCTTCCTGGCCGTCGGGGCTGACACGGAGGGGCGGTTTGCCCTGCTGCGCGTGATCGGCGCCAGGGGCACCGAGCTGCCTCCGCACTACCACTTGGGCGAGGACGAAACCCTCTATCTCCTTGAAGGGGAGCTGACCGTGCGGGCGCGCGACCAGGAGCTGCATCTTGGTCGCGGTGAGAGCGTCAGCATCCCCCGCGGTCTGGAGCATACCCTCAGGCACGACAGTAGCGAGGTGGCGTTCCTGCTGCAGTTCAGCCCAGCGGGTTTCGAGCGCTACTTCCATGAAATGAGCGAGCCGGCGGAGTACCTGGGCCGGCCCCTGGACCCGGCACCGCCCGATCAGGCCCGGCTGATGGCGACAGCGGCCCGCTATGGCTGCGTGTTCACCAGATGAGACCCGTAGCGGCGGCAGCGGTTGCGGCCGGGCTTCCTGCCGAAATGTGCCTACAATGACCGCCGCACCGGAGGGCATGCGCATGACGCCCGGCATCACCATCGCGGCTGGCGAGGGCTCCCAACTGCGCGCGGTGGCGGCCGGCTCGGCAGGTCGGGCGCTGCTCGCGTCGTTTCTGGGCTGGCTGTTCGACGGGTACGAGACATACGCGCTGGTGCTGGTAGCGGGGGTTGCCGTCCCGCAGCTCCTGACGCCTGCGCAGGCGCCCCAGACGTCGGTGTATATCGGCGGACTTCTGGCGGTAACTCTGTTCGGCTGGGCCACGGGCGGCCTGGTGGCAGGCGTGCTCGCCGACTATCTGGGCCGCAGACGCATGCTGATGGCCTCGATTCTGACCTACGCAGCGTTCACCGGCCTGACGGCACTTGCCCCCACGTATCTCCTTTTACTCGTGTTTCGCTTTTTGACTGGGCTCGGCCTGGGAGCCGAGTGGGCGCCCGGCGCCGCGCTCGTCGGCGAGCTCTGGCCGCCATCCCACCGCGGCCGGGCGGCGGCCATCCTGCAGTCGGCGCTGGGCTTCGGGTTCTTTTTCGCCTCGGCCCTCTGGCTTGCGCTGAGTCCACTCGGACCTTCGGCGTGGCGCTTCATGTTCCTGATCGGCGTCCTACCCGCGTTGCTCGTGCTCGCCATCCGCAAGGGCTTGGCTGACCCGGAGCTGTGGGCGGCGGCTGTCGAGCGTCGGCAAGCCGCCCGGGTGCGTGCCCGCGACGGAAGGCCGCTGAGTGCCGAGGACCACGCGCTGGTGCGCTTCACGCTCACGCAGCTCTGGATGGCCCCCGCGTTGCGCCGCAGGCTGCTCGTGCTGCTGGCGATGTCGACGAGCACGCTGATCGCCTGGTGGGGGGTCTCGACCTGGATCCCGCTGTACGCCGGCCAGTTGGCCGGGCGCGCCGGTCTCGGTGCTCAACAGTGGGCCTCGCTCGGCGGCCTCGTTTACAACGCCGGCGGTATCGTCGGCTACGTCCTGTTCGGCATCCTGGCGGATGGCGTTGGCCGCAAGCCGACCATCTTTTTCTACTACCTCGGCTCGCTGCCGCTGGTCGTCGCCCTGTTCCTGCTCGTCCAGCAGCCGGCGCTCTTCTTGTTCGTGGCGGCGATCAACGGCTTCTTCACGCTGGGTCAATTCTCGTGGCTGCCGGTCTATCTCCCCGAGCTGTTCCCCACCAGCGTCCGCGGCTCAGCGATCGCCATCGTCTTCAACACTTCGCGCTACGTGGCCGGTTTCGGGCCGCTACTGGCAGGAGTGCTGATTGCCCAGTTGGGCGGCATCGCCAGTGCCGCCTCGATCTTTGGCCTTTTCTACGTGGTTGGCCTGGTCGCAACGCCGTTCGCCGGCCCCGAAACCAGGGGCCAGCCGCTGCCCGAATAGGCTGCCCAGCGACTGGTGGAGGCGGTCACCCGGCACGGTTAGCGGCCTGCCCGAGAGTCTCCCCGGCCCAGCTATCCCGCCCGAGCGCGTACGCCGCGGCCTGCTCGCGTGTCATGGTCCGCCCCTCGCGCCAGGCCGCCTCGAATGTCGCGGTACCCAATGCGCCGCGCACGCGCTCCACCGCGGGGTCGTACAGCGTCCGCCGCGCTGGCCAGAAGTCGCCGCCGGTAGCCTCACGGAGCGCGGCCGCGGCCCCGAACTCGCGGGCGGCGCGCACCGGATCCTGGCGCGCCGCAGCTACGGCCAGCCCCATAAGCCCGTTGGCGACCACGTCGGCGTGGCCGACCGTGAGTGCCACCGGAATTGCCTCGTCGAGCACGGCGGCGACACGTTCGAAGTCCTGTCGCATGAGCGCCACCACCGCGATGCAGTCCGCGGCCCGGGCCACACAAATGGCGTCCTGGATGCGGTGCGCCAGAGCGGCGTACTCTTCCGCGCAGCGCTCGGCCTCGTCCAGCCGGCCCAGCAGCACGGACAAGGACGAGATGTTGCCCAGGCAGAACCCCACCGCCCACTCACAACCGATCTCCTGGAAAAGGTGCTGGCCTTGCCGCACCAGCGCGATCGCGCCCGCGACATCGCCGCGGACCGGCCCCAGCATCCCCTGCACGAGCAGACTCCAGCCCTCAACGTAGCGGTCGCTTTGAGCGCGGGCGAGCGTGCACGCTTCGTCCAGGAGCACCAGCGCCTCTGCCGCGTCCGCGTCGTACAACATGGCGGCGCTGCCAGCCAACAAGCTTGCGCGGGCCCGCGCAAGCGGCGGCGGGTCCCCGGCGAGCAGCGCATCAGCCCACCGCCGCGCCTCCATCATCTGGCCGCGCACCCACCAGAAGCGAATCAGGCTCCGCAACAGCCGGCCAACCCCGTCGGACTCGCCCACCTCGAGCAGCCACCCGAGCGCCGCCCGGATATTGGGCTGCTCGGTCGCCAGACGGGTCAGCATCGGTACTTGCTCCGGCCCGGATAGGCGGGGTTCGATCTCTTCGACGGCCGCGACCATCCAGCGCGCGTGCAGCGTGCGCACGGCGGTCTCCTCGCCGCTGGCCTCCAGCTCCTCGTAGGCAAACTCGCGGATGGTTTCCAGCATCCCGACGCGGGCCTCGCCGGCTTGCTCCCGCACGTGCAGCAGGCTCTTGTCCACCAATGATCCGAGGCATTCCAGCACGTCCACAGCGTCGCTCTCGAGCCCAGCACCCATGTCTTCGGCGGCAGCCACGGTGCAGTCGCCCGCGAATACGGCCAGCCGACGGAACAACGCTTGCTCCTTCGAGTCGAGCAGCCCGTAACTCCAGGCAAGGGTGGCACGCAGCGTCTGCTGACGGGCAGGCACGTCGCGGGCCCCACCGGTCAGCAGCGGCAATGCGCGATGCAGGCGCGTGAGGAGCGCGCTGGCGGGCAGGAGCTTGAGCCGAGGCGCGGCGAGCTCCAGGGCCAGCGGCAGCCCATCCAGCCGGCCGCAGATGGCCGCCACCGCAGACACATTCGCGGCGCTGAGCGCGAACCCCGGACTCGCCGCCCGCGCCCGTTCGGCAAATAGCCGCACCGCTGGGGAGCGGGTCGCCTCCTCCAGGCTCACCACCTGGCCGAATGCCGGCAGCGCCAGGGGCGACACGACGTACTCGTGCTCGCCGCGCACCCGCAGCGGCGACCGACCGGTCGCCAGTATCACCAGGCCAGGGCAGCCCTCCAGCAGGCCTGTAACCTCGGTGACCCCGGCCAGCACGTGCTCGCAGTTGTCGAGGACCAGCAGCAGGTGCCGGTCGCGCAGCGCGCGCCGGAGCAGCTCTGTCAGGGGATGGCCGCCCGTCTCACGCAGCCCGAGTACCTGGGCAACCGTGGGCTGCACCAGCTTTGCATCGGCCAACGACGCCAGGGGCACAAACGCCACGCCGTCGGCGAAATGCCCGCGCAGCACGACCGCGACCTGCAGGGCCAGGCGTGTCTTGCCCACCCCGCCTGGTCCGGTCAGCGTCAGCAATCGTACCCCTTGCTGCAGCAGATCCGTCGTTCGGGCCACATCTCCCTCACGGCCGACCAGCGGGGTCAGCGGAGCGGGCAGGTCAGGGTAGCCGGGCGCGGTGGATTCCAGCGGCTCACTGATGACGCTCTCTACGGGCAACTCCGGCGCCTGGACGCGCGGCGGCATGCCAGCCACCAGCGCCGCGCGCTCGTCGGGTGAGAGGTCGAGCGCGTCGGCCAGGGCGGCAAGCGTGTTGAGGTGGGGACGCCGCCGTCGGCCCTCCTCCAGCGCGCCGATCGTCGCCACCCCCACGCCGGCGCGCTCGGCCAGGACTTCCTGCGTCATGCACGCCCGCACCCGGAGTTGCCGCAAGAGGCTGCCGAAGGTGTGCGACTCGCTTGCCAACTCGGGTGAGGGCCGACGGCCGCTGGCGCGGTTGAGCGGCGGGTCGTCGCCCGCTGAGGGGGGCGCCTCCACGCGCCGCAGTGTAGCAGGCGGCCAGCTCGCCCCCGCGTCACGGCGAGCTCATCGCTCCCAAAAACGAGGAGCAAATGTGCGACGAAACGATGGCGATCCGAGGGGCATTGTCGAGGTGGCGTCGCTGGTCGCGGTGTCCCGTCTGCCGCAGGCTGGAGTTCGAACTCGAAAGGAGTGCTGCATGACGAACACGATCGACCACGAGATCAAGCTCGCCGCTCCAGCGGCGGCCTGCCTGCGGGCCCTCACGGCGACTGACGCGCTGCGGACCTGGTATACGCCGGATACCGACGGGGATGCGTCGGTGGGTGGCACCCTCCGCTTCGCGTTCGATGGACGGCCGACCTTCCGCTGGTTGGTGCTCGACGCGGGACCGCGGCGCGTCCATTGGCGCTGCACGGAGGGGCCGGGGGCGTCGGTCGGCACTGAGGTGGTCTTCGTTCTGACGCCGACCGCCGACGACCGCACGTTGCTCGAGTTCGTCCACTCGGGCTGGCCGGAGCAAGCCGCCAACTTCCGCAAGTGCAACACGCTCTGGGCCCTGCTGCTGGGCAGCCTGAAGACGTACGTCGAGAGTGGCGTCGCCGCGCCGGCGCTCGCCTGAACCCAACGGAGGTATTCACATGACCATGACCCGTACTGCCCCGCCGTCTCCGAATGGCGTCACCAGCCCCAGCGCGCGCGGCCAGCAGTCGCTGTCCGACTTCGCGCAGGCACTCGAGCGCGCCGGAATGTTGAAGCGGATCAGCGAACCGACTCGTGTCGACCAGCTCGCGCCGTTGCTGCGCGCCAACCCGCGCCAGGCGGTGCTCGTCGAGCAGGTCGTCGACTCGGAGTTCCAGTTCCTGGCCAACGCCTATTCCAACCAGGACCAGTACGCCTGGGCGTTGGGCTGCACCAAGGCCGAGACCGGTCGGCGTCTGAGCCAGCTCGCGCAGGGCCGTGTGAAGTGGGAGGTCGTCGACTCCGCGCCCTGCAAGGACGTCGTCCTCAAGGGGGACGAGGTCGATCTCACCCGCTTGCCCCAGTTCCTGTATCACGAGCGCGACGGCCACGCATATACGACCGACAACTTCGTGATCAGCAAGGATCCGGACACCGGCATCTACGACTGGGGCATCTATCGGAGCATGTTCCGGACGTGCACCGAAAAGAACTTCGACATGACCTGCACGTCGCACCGCCAGCGGCTGCACGGTCTTGCGGCGCGGGCCAAGGGCCAGAACCTGCCGGTGGCGGTGGTGATCGGCGTCCCGCTGCTCGACCACCTGGCCGGGCTGCAGGGTGTGCCCGACACGACCGACGACTTCGAGGTGCTCGGCTCCTTCTACGGCCACGCGGCCCAGATGGTGAAGTGCGAGACGGTCGACCTGGTGGTGCCAGCCAACGCCGAGATCGTGCTCGAGGGTGAGCTCATGACGTCCGAGGGTTGGGTCCACGACGAGGGTCCCTTCGGTGAGTTCACCGGCATGTACGGCGGCGGTCTCAAGCACAACGTGCGCTTCGTCGTGCACTGCATGACCTATCGCAAGGGTGGCATCTACCAGTACGCCACCGTCGGCGGCCAGCACCCCGGCTACACCGACAACATGATCCAGCTGCCGATGATCGAGGCGGACCTGTTCCGCGGCCTGCAAGACGCGGGCATCGACGTGGTCGAGGTCCGTGCCGATGCTCCCGGCCTGTCCAACATCGCCTACGCCAAGATCCGGCCGCGCGGCGGCGGCGACGCCAAGCAAGCGCTGGCGGTGATGTTGACCTGCTCCAAGCAGGGCCTGCCCAAGATCGCCATGGTCTTCGACGAGGACATCGACATCTGGGACGACGACCAGGTCAAATGGGCCATGGCGTTCCGCTTCATGCCCGACCGCGACACCCTGATCATCCCGCAGTGCAACACGATGAGCGTCGACCCCAAGATCGCGGATGTGGACCATCCGTTCTCCGCGTCGAAGATCGGTTGGGACTGCACGATTCCGCTGGTTGGCAACTGGGACCCCCACAACTTCGACCGTTGCCTGGAGGCGGACCTCGGCGCACCGCCAGCTACGGTCACGCCCATGACCGAGGCCCAGCTGAGCGCCGACATGGAGGCGTTCATCAAGGCGGCGCCGCGCGCCTGGAAGGACATCCTCGAGCGCTACCTGGGCCAGCCGTATCCAACGATTTACCGAGCCTTCGGTAGCCTGCGCCATCGGTTGGGTCGCGCCGACAACGCCCCATGGTACGGCTACACCTTTGCTGATCACGAGTTCGCGTTTGGGGCCAAGCCGTCTCCGGCGCTCTCCAACCATGATCCGCGGCATCGAAAGGCGTAGCGGAGGTGCTTCCATGCTGACCCGTCCCACACGTCTGGTCGTTGGCGTCGCTGGCGCCAGCGGCAGCATCTACGCGGTACGACTCCTGGAGGCACTCCGGCCAGTGGCCGGCGTCGAGACGCACCTGGTCGTCTCGGGCGCCGGCAAGCGGACCCTCGCGTTGGAGACCAATCTATCGCTGGCCAACCTGCAGGCGCTGGCTGACCACTGCTACCAGCAGTCGGATATTGGCGCCGCCATCGCCTCCGGCTCCTTCAGGGCCGATGGCATGGTGGTCATCCCCTGCTCTATGAAGACGGTCTCGGGCATCGCCAGCTCGTACTCCGACAACCTGCTGCTGAGGGCCGCGGACGTGACCCTCAAGGAGCGGCGACGGCTGGTGCTGGTGGTGCGCGAGACGCCCCTGCATCTGGGTCACCTGCGCCTGCTGACACAGGTGACCGAAATGGGGGCGGTGGTCCAACCGCCGGTGCCGGCGTTCTACACGCGGCCAACCTCGATCGACGACATCGTGGACCACACCGTCGCGCGGGTGCTGGACCTGCTGAGCATCGAGCTGGAGGAGGACCTGGCTCCGCGCTGGGAACCCGCGCCGATCGGCGCACGCACCGCGCCCGACTCCGACGCGAAGCGATACGCCGTCGACGGCGCCGCGGTCGCCTCGCTCGTCGCCGCATCGCGGTAGACCGCCAATCTTGGTTGTCCACTTCTCGCCCGGGGCCAGCGGATGCGCGTCGGTGATCACTCCCGTGGTCACAACCTCTCCGACGCGCAGAGCTGCCCAGGGCTGATTGACCAGGATCTCCACCAGGTGTCCCAGCGCCAGCAGCGGACTGCCGAGCACGTTTGCCCCGGTACCGCGGTCTACGTCCCGGTCGCCTGCACGTAAGACGACCTCCACATCCCGCAAGCGGTCCACCAGGTCCGGGATCTCTGCTACCTGATGGCGCTTGCCAACCACCAGGCGGCCGTGCAGCCCATTGACAGCCGTGCAGTCCGCCAGTCGGAACTTCCAGTCCGGAAAGTACGACTGGACAACCTCCACTGAGTGCGCCACCCAGTCGATGCTAGTAAGGAGTTGTTCGGGGTCGTGAGCCGCTGAGGCAGGAATCTGCCGCTTCAGGCCGAAGCAGACCTCGGGCTCGATGCGTGGATTGATCAAGCCGGCCAGAGGCACGCAGGCATAGTCGCCGTCCCTGGCCTCGATCAGCGTGTGGTCGTAAACCCAGCCCCAGATTGGCTCATACACTCCGTAACGCGGCCATATGGTGCGATTGGTGAAGCCGATCTTTCGCCCGACCGGGTGCCAACCAGCGTCAACGCGATATTGGTGCAGCAGTCGAGCGGCGGCGTAGCCGTCCTCGGGCGTGAGGTCCGGACGGTGGACGGTAAACGGTGGGATCTCACGGGGAGCCCGGTGGAGGGAGACCA
This sequence comes from Chloroflexota bacterium, assembly GCA_019247515.1. Classification (GTDB taxonomy): domain Bacteria; phylum Chloroflexota; class UBA6077; order UBA6077; family CF-72; genus CF-72. The sequence continues at coordinate 27,124 of JAFAOS010000182.1, forward strand.
GCTCGTCCGGCAGAGCACGCATGTGCGTCAATGCGCTCGCTCAGGGACTCCGTGTATCAGCTGCGCGTCTCGCCTCACTGAGCGTGACCCGGTCGCCTCGGCCTGAACGCGATGCGTCGGCCCGAGGTACGGGAACTCGGTCAAGAGGTCACTGTGGCGGCCCACACCGTCGGAGATGCGCCATTGCGTGTAGACGCTCAGGGCAATATCGAACACGTCGTCGCTGAGCGCTCGGCCGCTCTCCGGATACGCCGCGGGTCGCGCGTAGTCGTACGGCAGCATGTCCGGAAGCAGTGTTTCCGCGATTGCACCCGCTCGCGCCGGGGAGTACTGGCCCATGTGCTCCAGCGCGTGCGCGAATTTGCCGACAAACGTGAAGTCCGGACCCGAGAAGTGGTTCGACCGCAGAAGTAGCTCCACTGTGAGTGGCTCTCGCCATCAATACGCAGACAGGGACACCGTGGATCAATACTGCGACGGCCCACGGGCGCTGTCGACGGCGTTTTGACCAGCGTTTCAGGCAACGGGGACCTTGACAATCGCGCCCAGACGCGGACACTGGTGCGGTTGCAGAAGCTCAGCGTGCCGCACGATGCCGAGCGTCAGCGACGGCTGGCCTGGCCGAGCTTCGGCGGAAGACTGCCGCCGCCAGGGAGCGGCTCACGTCAGCAGGCAAGCCAACTCGATGCCGGGCTTGCTCGCTCGCGTCCTGCTTCTGAGTCCCCAGGCGGGCCAGTTGGAGCTCCGACGTGAAGATCGCCGATCTCTCGAACCCGCTCATCGACATCGCTGGCCTGATGCTGATCGGCATCTTGCTCCTCGGGCAGGTCCGCGCACGACGCGTGAATGTTCGACGCCTGTGGCTCGTCCCACTCCTCATCATCATCCTGACCGGGCTCGTCATCGCCGAGAACCCGCCCAGGGACCTGTCCGGCTGGGGTTGGCTCGCGCTCGCGCTGGTCATCGGGCTCATAGTCGGCGCAGTACGCGTCGCCTTCACTGACGTACGACGTGTCGATCCAAAGACACGCGTCCTGCTCGTGCAAAGCACGTTCATCGGGCTCTTGCTCTGGCTCGTCATCTGGGCAGCGCGCATCATCATTCGCCAGGTCGTCGGACACACCGAGCCGGATGCCTCGACAGCCGCCTTGCTGACGGCGATCCTGCTGATGTTCGCCGCTGGCAACATCGTCGCTACTGCGTTTTCCACCTATCGCGCATATCTCAGCACCACGAGGAGTGTCGCATGGTAGAGCACGAGACCTCGGCAGAGCTCGAGCCGATCCCTCAGCCACCCACGAAGCCCATCGTTGGCAACTTGTTCGACGTCGATCGGGGGGCACCTCTCGAAGACATCGTGCGTTTGGCCAACGAGTATCGACCCATCTTCAGGCTCTCTCTCGGCAGTCGTGAGGCAGTCTTTGTCTCGGGCTTCGAGCTGGTCGATGAGCTGTGCGACATGCGGCGCTTCGACAAGCTCGTCGGCAGGGGACTCACGGAGGTGCGCGCGTTCGCCGGTGACGGCCTGTTCACCAGTCACACGGAAGAGCCCAACTGGCAAAAGGCGCACCGCATCCTGCTGCCCGCCTTCAGCCAGGACGCGATGCGCCAGTACTTCCCGATGATGCTCGACATCGCCATGCAGCTTGTCAAAAAGTGGGAGCGCTTGAACCGCGGCGAGGCGACCGACGTGACGCCCGATATGACCCGCCTGACCCTGGACACGATCGGACTGTGCGGCTTCAACTACCGCTTCAACTCGTTCTACCGCGAACGACCCCACCCGTTCGTCGAGGCAATGACACGCTGCTTGAGCGAATCGATGCAACGCGCTGGCCGGCTGCGCATCCAGGAGCGGGCCGCCGTGCGCGAGGCCCGCCAGTTCGACGCGGACGTCGCGTCGATGAACGAGCTGGTCGATCGCATTGTCAAGGAGCGACGCGCCGAGATGGAGCGCACTGGCTCGGACCCCAGGCCCGATCTGCTTGGTCGCATGCTGACCGGCGTCGACCCGCAAAGCGGCGAGAGGCTGGACGACGTCAACATCCGTTATCAGATCATCACGTTTCTGATCGCTGGACACGAAACGACGAGCGGTCTGCTTTCTTTCTCACTGTACCTGTTGCTTCACCATCCGGAGGTCCTGAGCCGCGCATACGCGGAAGTTGATAGCGTGCTTGGGACAGAATCGGATGTGACGCCCACGTATGGGCAGGTTCACCAGCTGCGCTACGTGTCCCAGATCCTGCACGAAACACTGCGCCTGTATCCGACCGCCCCGGCCTTCAGCGTTCACCCGCTGGAGGCTACGGCGGTGATCGGTGGCCGGTACCGGCTGACGCGTGAGCGCGGCGCAACTATCGTGACTGCTGCGCTGCATCGCGATCCGAGCGTGTGGGGCAGCGATGCCGGCGAGTTCAACCCCGACCACTTCAGCCCTGAGGCCGCTCAGCAACGGCCCGCGAATGCGTACAAGCCCTTCGGCAACGGCCAGCGGGCATGCATTGGTCGCCAGTTTGCGTTGCTGGAGGCGTCGCTGGTGCTGGGCCTGATCCTCCAGCGCTTGGAACTGGTCGACCACGATCACTACGAGCTCCGGATCAAGGAAACCCTCACGATTAAACCCGACGACTTCCGCATCCAGGTGAAGAAGCGCGCGCACCTGCGAGCACTCCAGGGAGCCACGGCGTGACTCTCGAAGCCATTCCGCAACCCTCCGGTCGACCGGTCCTCGGCAACCTGCTCGATCTGTTGGGCGACACGCCCGTCCAGGCGATGATGCAGCTAGCACGCGACCAGCACGACCTTTTTCAGCTCAGGATGCCGGGCAGGACAATCGTCGTTGCCTTCGGTCCGGCGGTTGTCGACGAGATCTGTGACGACACCCGCTTCGACAAGCTCGTCCAACTTCGCCGCGGTGGGCGCACGTCGATAGCCGGCGACGGGCTGTTCACGGCCTGGACGTATGAGCCCAACTGGCAAAAGGCCCACAACATCCTGCTGCCCAACTTCAGCCAGTCGGCGATGAAGGGCTACATGCCGTTAATGGTCGACCTGGCCAGTCAGCTCATGGACAAGTGGCAGCGCCAGAACCCTGGCGAGGCGGTCAACGTGCCGGACGACATGACGCGACTCACCCTCGACACGATCGGCCTGTGCGGCTTCGGCTATCGCTTCAACTCCTTCTATCGCGAGGATCAACATCCATTTGTTCAGGCGATGGCGCGAAGCCTGGAGGAGCAGCGCGAAAGCCAGACCCGCTTGCCAGGACAGACTGCGCTGATGGTCCGGCGGCGACGCCAGTTCCACGAAGACACGAGCACCATGTATAGCCTGGTGGACGAGTTGATTCGCGAGCGCAAAGCAGACACCGCCTCGGCGGAAGTCAACGACCTGCTTGGCCACATGCTGAGCGGCGTGGACCGGCAAACGGGCGAGAAGCTGGACGACGTCAACATCCGCTACCAGATCATCACTTTCCTGGTTGCGGGCCACGAGACCACCAGCGGCCTGCTGTCGTTCGCCGTTTACTACTTGCTGCGCAACCCGATTGTCCTGGCGCGCGCCTGCGACGAAGTCGACCGTGTCCTGGGCAGCGACCTGTCAGTCATGCCAACCTACGAGCAGATTCGCAAGCTGGACTACGTCGCCCAGGTGCTCAAGGAAACCTTGCGCCTGTGGCCAACGGCGCCGGGCTTTTCACGCTATCCGCTCGAGACTACCGTCGTCAGGGGCAAGTACCAGCTCGACAAGGGACAGGAAATTCTGGTCCTGACGCCAATGCTCCATCGTGACCTCGAGACCTGGGGTCCGAGCCCGGAGGCTTTCGACCCGGACCGGTTCACGCGCGAGGCCGAGCACAACCGCCCGGCCAATGTCTACAAGCCGTTCGGCGATGGCCAACGTGCTTGCATCGGGCGCCAGTTCGCGATGCAGGAAGCCACGCTAGTCCTGGGCATGCTCCTGCAGCGATTCGAGCTCATCGATTTCAATGGCTATCAGCTCAAGATCAAGGAGACGCTGACCGTCAAACCGGACGACTTTTTCATCCAGGTCCGCCCGCGCACCAGCCGCACCGAGACGGTGGTGGCGGACTCGCCGCCGATCGTAATCCCCGAGGTCGACGCTGAACCGGAGCCGTCCCCCGTCAGGGTCCAACACAGCACGCCACTCCTCGTCCTGTTCGGGTCCAACCTCGGCTCGACCGAAGACCTGGCTCGCCAGGTAGCCGCCGATGGTTCCGCGCGCGGCTTCGATGCCACTGTTGCGCCGCTGAATGACTACGTCGAGCGGCTCCCGACGAACGGGGCAGTGGTCATTGCCACCGCTTCGTACAATGGCAACCCGCCCGACAACGCCGCGCGTTTCCTGGACTGGGCGACTGGCTCATCATTGGCGGCCGATGCTTTGAAGGGTGTGAAATACACCGTCTTCGGGTGCGGCAGTCGCGAGTGGGCCTCCACCTATCAAAAAGTGCCGACCATCATCGACGAGGAGCTCACGGCGCACGGGGCCGAGCGGGTCTACGCCCGCGGTGAGGGCGACACCAGCGACGACTTCGACGGCCAGTTCCGGACCTGGTATGCGCCGCTCTGGCAAGCGCTGGCTAGCGCTGTTGGCGCTCCAGTCGACGGAACGGAAGCCACGGCCGGTCACCGCTACGAGGTCGTCGTGGCAGCGCCTCAGGAGGCCTCCGTCAGCAGCCCGTTCGGGGCCGAGTACGGTGCACGCGCCTTCAAGGTCCGCGTCAACCGCGAGCTGCACCGCAAGTCGGGGAGCAATCCGTCGCCGCGCTCCACCCGTCACATCGAAGTGGTACTGACAGACGGGGTCCAGTACCAACCAGGTGACTACCTGGGGGTGCTGCCTCGCAACGGCGACGAGCAGATCCGCCGCGTTGCGTCGCACTTCAAGCTCGATCCGAGCACTCGACTGAGGATTGTCAACAATAGCACCAGCAAGACTTTTCTGCCGGTGGACCAACCGGTCGACGTGGCAACGCTGCTCGGCAGCTACGTCGATGTGCAGGAAGTGGCCAGCCGGTCCCAGATCCAGGTGCTTGCCGAATACGCCGAGTGCCCGCCGGAGCAAACACGGCTGCTGACACTGGCTGGCGACGATCCCGAGAGTACGGCGCGGTATCGGACAGAGGTCCTGGATCGGCACATCTCGGTCATCGATTTGCTCGAGGAGTTCCAGTCCTGCGCCCTGCCATTCAACATTTACCTGGAGTTCCTGCCGCCCCTGAAACCGCGCTACTACTCGATTTCGTCGTCGCCGATGGTCGATCCGCAAATCTGCAGCGTGACGGTTGGCGTGCTCGACACTCCGGCACGCTCCGGCCACGGCCAGTATCGTGGTGTGTGCTCCTGGTACCTGGCGCACCAGGACGCTGGAGCCGAAATCGATGCCTTCACCCGGAATCCGAGCACCCAATTCCGGCTGCCGGCTGATCCGGCCGCGCCGATCATCATGGTCGGCACCGGCACTGGCCTGGCGCCCTATCGCGGCTTCTTGCAGGAGCGCGCGGCGCTGCAGGCAAATGGGCAGTCGCTTGGTCCGGCCCTGCTGTTTTTTGGCTGCCGAAATCCCGAACAGGATTATTTGTATGAAGACGAGCTGCGCGGCTTCGAGCAGTCCGGCGTTGGGCAGGTGGTCTGCGCGTTCTCCCGCCTCGAGGGGCGGCCACGGACGTACGTCCAGGACGCTATCCAGTCCCGCGCCGACGATGTCTGGGCGCTGCTCGAACAGGGGGCAACGATCTACGTCTGCGGTGACGCCAGCCGCATGGCGCCGGACGTTCGCGGAGCGTTCGCGGGGCTTTATCGACAGAAGTTGGGCCTCGAGGCGGCGACCGCCGACGCCCGACTGGCCGAGCTGGACGCCCAGCACCGCTACGTCGCCGATGTCTGGCCGTCTACCTGACGAGATATGCATCAATCAGGGTCGCGCTCTTCCCGCGAGCCTTTACACTAGGCCGCGTGGACGTCGCGGAGCTGATCGCTGGCGTGCGGCGCGAGGGCGACCGCCTGTTGCGGGTGGCCGCCACCGGCGACCTGAACGCGCCCGTGCCAACTTGCCCGGGTTGGGAGCTGCGCGACCTGGTGCGGCACATCGGCGGCATCCATCGCTGGGCGCGGCAGGTCATCGCCACTCCTTTCACTCGCCCACTGGTGGGCGACCTCGAAGTTATTGCTGGCGGCTGGCCAGCCGACACGGACCTCGTCAGCTGGGCGAAAGCCGGCCACGATCGGCTCATGGAAACGCTCGAGCAGGCATCGCCCGATCTTGCCGTGTGGAGCTTCTTGCCGGCGCCCTCGCCACTGGCGTTCTGGGCGCGCCGCCAGGCCCACGAAACGGCAATGCACCGCGCCGACGCTGAGGCCACCGTCATCGGGCATATCGACCCCTACCCGGTCGACTTCGCGCTCGACGGACTCGACGAGATCTTGTACGGCTTTGCCAGTCGACCACGGAGCCAGCTGCGCTCAGATCCGCAAAAGACGTTCCACCTGCACGCCACCGACGGCGCGGGCGAATGGGTTGCCACGATCGGACCCGAGGGTACCCAGGTTGCGAACGGTCACGCCAAAGCTGACTGCGCAGTGTCGGGACCGGCGTCGGATCTGTTCCTGCTGGTGTGGAACCGGCGCGACACGACCGGTCTGCAAGTATTCGGCGACACCAGCGTGCTCGACCTGTGGCGCGCGCGAATGCAGGTGCGCTGGGAATAACACGTCGCCCGGACGACAACCCCGCGCCCGTGTGCGGATTTCTCCTCGGAAAAATCATCTGTTGACATTGCAAGCGTGCGGGTGTGTGTACCCTGCTCACTCTATGGCAGCTCTTTTGGAAGGCAAAGTCGCGGTTGTCACCGGTGCTGGTCGCGGAATTGGACGCGCATTCGCGTTAGCCCTCGCGGCCGAGGGTTGTCGGGTAGCGGTTGCCGACGTCGACATCGCCGGTGCCGAAGCAACCGTCAACGAGATTGCATCACGTGGTGGAACGGCCGCCAGCTCGCAGGTGGACGTCACCGAGCGCGGCTCGGTGGCGAACCTGATGCGCCTGGTCGTGGATCGTTGGACGGGCCTCGACATGCTGGTCAACGATGCCGGAGTCTTTCCCCGCGCAACGGTCGTGGACATGGACGAAACGTTGTGGGACCGCGTGATCGACGTAAACCTGAAAGGCACGTTTCTGTGCTCGCAAGCCGCGGCGCGCATTCTGATCGCCCAGGGGCGTGGTGGTCGAATCGTGAATATGGTCTCGCGGGCGGCGTACACCGCTTATCCGCGTGGGGCACACTACGCCGCGAGCAAGGCCGGAATCGTCGGATTTACGCGCAGCCTGGCAAGTGAGCTCGGCTCCTATCGGATCACCGTCAACGCGATCGCGCCCGGTACCGTCAACACCGCAATGCCGCGCGCCGGGGGTGTCACCGATGAGCAACTGTTCGCGAGTGGCCGCGCCTTTCCCCTGGGCCGCATTGCGGAGCCGGAAGACATCGTGCCGGCGCTGTTGTTCCTGTGCGGCAACGGAGGCGAGTACATGACGGGGCAGGTCCTGCACGTCAACGGCGGCTCCTTCATGCCCTGAGGCGGGCGACCCACTCCTACGCCGACAGGAGAGTCGACCGAGCATGCGTGAAGTCGCATCGGCCCATAGAGCGCGCTGCCACACGGACGAGACACTGTTCATCAGCTACGCTGCGATGGAAGGAGCAGCAAATCGTGCAGCGGAGCACACAGCGGATTCTTACGACACATGCGGGAAGTCTGCCCCGCCCGTTCAACCTGGCTGAACTGAACGCAGCCAGGATGCGCGGCGAGGTGTATGACGACCAGGCGCGCTCGGCGCGCATTCCAGGCGCGGTGCTCGAGGTGGTGCGTCAGCAGTCGGAGCTAGGCCTGGACGTGATCAACGACGGGGAGTGCAGCAAGACCAACTTCCTCGCCTACGCGGAAGATCGCTTGAGTGGCTTCGAACGAGCGGAAAGGAGCGAGGGTTTCTTCGCTCGCCGCGATTGGCGGAACTTCGAGAGCTTTTATCGCGACAGTAGCTGGGGCCGCCGGCCGGGTGGAACACAGGCGGTCTGTACCGGCCCGATCGCTTACCGCGGCCAGGCGCAGATCAAGACCGACATCGACAACCTGCGGACCGCGGTCGCCAACGTACCCCAGCCCGCCGAACAGTTCCTGACCGCCATCGCGCCAGGAACCTTCGGTCGAGGGCAGAACCGGTACTACCCCACGGAAGAGGCGTTTCTGTATGCCATCGCAGAAGCAATGCGAGAGGAGTACCGCGCGAACGTCGAGGCTGGCCTGGTTCTGCAGATCGACGATCCGGGCTTGCCCGACACCTGGGACCTGCTCGACCCGGAGCCCAGCGTGGAGGAGTACCGCCGCTTCGCCCAGATTCGCGTCGACGCGCTCAATCACGGACTGGCCGGCCTGCCTGAGGACCGCGTCCGCTACCACATCTGCTGGGGCAGCTGGCCGGGGCCACACATGACCGATATCCCGCTCCGCGACATCGTGGACCTCCTGCTTCAGGTCCGTGCTGGCGCCTACTACGTTGAAGCTGCCAACCCGCGGCACGAGCACGAGTGGAGGTTGTGGCAGGATGTCAAGCTGCCCGCAGGCAAAGTGCTCATCCCGGGCGTCGTCACACACAAAACGCCGGTCGTCGAGCATCCAGAAGTGGTCGCCGATCGTCTGGTGCGCTACGCCGAGGTGGTCGGCCGCGAAAACGTCATCGCCGGCACCGACTGTGGCATGGGTGGGCGAATTGACGCTCAGGTTGCGTGGGCCAAGCTGCGGGCTATGGTCGAAGGCGCCGCTCTGGCAAGCCGGCGGCTCTGGACAACGCTATCTTCGGTGTGACCTCGACTGGCCGCCGCGCTTGCGGACGACCCGTTACTGTGGTTGGAACCCTCGGTTTCCAGGGTTGCCACCAGGCAAGGGCTAGGAGTTCGGGCGTTGTCGCCGCCGCAGCTCGGCGATGATGTCGTTCGGTGTCGTCTCCGACGATACCTCAACGCCATTTTCTTTCGCGATGCGCGCCAGATTGGCCGAGGTGAACATCGGCGTGCCGCCCTGATCCGCGGCGGCAATGACCTGCAGCGCTTCCGCCGTGAGCGGCGGGTGCACGCCATCGGCCCGCGTGGCCGCGGCCATGCGCGCCTCGAGTTCAGCAAGAAAGTCGTCCACTGGTGTATCTACGCTACCGCGTTCCGACGCGCGTGCCGCGGCGGGTTGCTCAGCCCGCGCTCGCGGCAACTGGTGTTGCGACCATGCCAACGATTGGAATGCCGACCTGTTGGTGAAGCGGAAGCCTTTGTTCCGTGAAGTGCTTCAAAAAGGCGTCCATTTCACCACGATTGATCGTGTAGACCCGAACCTGGGCGAGCATACGCACTCACGATAGCACTTGAGGAGCCGGTGGTGGCCAGCTTGTAGACGAAGCGGCGGCGCGCCTCGTGGTAGCTGATGTCAGGTCCGAAGAAGTTGTCGCAGGTTTCCTCGGTACGTATCGGCTGGCAGGCGGTCGTCAACTCCAGCGCGCGCTCGGCCCCGACACGGCGCGGCAGCGTGTACGTCCAGTACCCCGAGCGTACAGATTGCCCATGCTCCGGTAGTGCGGATTGAGCACAGTGCCGGCTCGCGCATACACGTGATCTGCCGCGAGCGCCGAGTGAGCTCGACGAACAGCCGTTGACTCAAGCTGTTGTGCGCGGAGGTGACGAAGAGAATCTGCATGTCGTCTTTTCTGGAGCAGCGTGAAGCAGCGAATCAGTGCGATTTCGCTTCAGTCACCAGCCGCCACGGGCTGGGCGCGACCGGCCGCCGCCTGCATCGTGGTCGCCAACAGCTCGTAGACATTGGTCCAGGCGTGGCGCACGGCCGGTGTGAACGCCGGCCCGAGCCCTTGTTCCAGGGTCCACAGCAGTGCGCTGCCGACGACCGGGTAGTGCGCGGGCTGCACGCCGTAGCGGGCGTGCCGCCCGCCGAGTTGCTCGACGATGGGTACCAGTTGGTCGAGACGATCCAGCGACTCGACCGCGAACTGCAACGTGGCCATGAGTGACCGCTTCTGCTGTTGAAGGTCATCCGGGAACAAGCGGCGCAAGCTCGGTTCGAGCGTGAAAAGACGGTCGTAAAAGAGGCTCGCTGCCGCATCGCCGAGTGGCACGACGTCGGCGAACGACGTGCGAACCAGACGGATCATTTCAGGCGTCATGGTGCGCGCCATAATCCGGCGATGCAGGCGAAGGCGCATCGGGCGCCGACCCCTAAATCAGGCGCGTGGCCGACCTAGTTTTCGCGGGAGCAAGCGTTTGCTGCTCCGTTTGCAGGCGGGCGGCCCGTCACGCCGCCTCCCGGGCGACGCTCACGAACTCAGGCTCGACAGGCGCCGCGACCGGGACAGCCGCCAGTCGGGGCCGGGTGACGCCGAGGGCCGTGATGGCGCCGAACAGGGACAGCAGGGCGGCCGCGGCCAGCGCCGGCTGCATACCCGCCGTGAAGGCAGCCGCGTCTGCCAGGCTGCCGCTGGCGGCGAACACGGCGGTGACGGTAGCCACCCCAAAGGCACTGCCGAAGCGCTGCAGCGTGCTGTTGACGCCCGACGCCTTGCCCATGTCGTGCGGACTCACCGCGCTGACGACAGCGGCCGGGGTCACCGGCAGTACCATGGACACGCCAATACCGGCGATGACCAACGGGGTGATCGACGCCCAGTAGCCAGTCCCGCTGCCTACCAGGGCCGCGAACCACAGGAACCCAACGCCCTGCAAGACCATCCCCGCGGCCATCAGCGGCCGGCGGCCGATGCGGTCGGACAGGGCGCCGGCGACCGGCGCGACGACGAGCGGCGTGGCGGTCCAGGGCAGCACGCGCAGTCCCGCCTGTAGCGGCGAGTTATGCAGCGCCAGCTGGAAGTACTGCGCGATGAGGAAGGCCGCCGCGAATTGTGAGCCACTCATGAAGAAGCCCGTGGCGTTGGCTGAGGAGAAAGCCAGGTTGCGGAACAGCCGCATGGGCAGCATGGGCTGCTCGGCGCGCAGCTCCCAGGCGACGAATCCAGCCATCAGCACCACGCCGAGTCCAAGGGTGAAAATGGTCGCAGGGCTGCTCCAACCTTGATTGCCGGCATCGACCAGGCCCAGCACGATGCCAAGCGCGCCGCCGGAGACCAGCGCAACGGCGGTCAGATCGAGCCGGGTGGGGGCGCCGAAGCTCTCCCTGAGCCGAAGGGCTGAGAGTGCGGCGACGCCGATGCCGATAGGCACGTTGACCCAGAACACCCAGTGCCAGCTGAGCGCCTCGGTGAGAGCGCCGCCGATAAAAGGACCGCTGGCGACGGCCAGGCCGGCCACACCACCCCAGATACCGACAACGGCGCCGCGCCGCTCGGGAGGAAACGCGGCTGTCAGGATGGTCAGGCTGATCGGCATGACCATCGCGGCCGCGGCACCCTGCAGCACCCGGGCGGCGACGAGCGTCTCAATCGTCGGCGAGACGGCGCAGGCGGCCGAAGCAGCACTGAACACCAACAAGCCGGCAATGAAGATCCGACGTCGACCGAAGCGGTCGCCGAGTGCGGCGGCGGTCGTGATGCCGGCGGCGAAGGCCAGCGTGTAGGCGTTCACCGTCCATTGCAGGGTCGCAAGACTGGCGCCGAAGTCACGATGGATGGCCGTCAGCGCGGTGATGACGACCAGCGCATCCAGGGTGACCATGAAGAACGCCGCGGAGGTAAGCACGAGCGTCCAGCGCGAGCTGGTGCGTGGGGCTGCCGAGGGAAGCACGACCATCGTTGTTCTCCTTCAGGTAGTGAATACTTTAGAAAGATATAGTTCATAGACAGAGATGTCAAGCGCGTGCTATATTTTGGGTGTGTCACGCGAGAAAGGGGCTGGACGCGGCCGGAGCTACCACCAGTACTGCGGCGTGGCGCGCGCGCTCGACGTCGTCGGCGAGCGCTGGACGCTGCTGATCATTCGCGACCTGTTGCTCGGTCCCCGGCGCTACAAGGACCTGCTCGAAGGTTTGCCCGGCATTGGCACCAACCTGCTGGCCGACCGGTTGCGCGAGCTCGAGACGCGCGGGATCATCCGCCGCACGGTGCTACCGCCGCCAGCCGGCTCAACCGTCTACGAGCTCACCCAGCTGGGCGAGGCGCTTGGGCCAGCTGTCTTCGAGCTCGGACTGTGGGGCGCCCGCACGCTTGGCCTGCCGAAGGACGACGACCAGGTTCCTACGGCCGCCGTCTTTGTGGCCATGCGGGTGATGTTCAAGCCCGAGAAGGCAGCTGGCATCAACGAGGCCTACGAGCTGCACGTCGACGGCCACGTATTCGAGGTGCGCGTTGAGGACGGACAGGTCCTCACTCGCGAAGGCCTGGCCCACGCGCCGGCGGCGACCTTTACCCTCGATGGGCGAACGCTGCTCGCCCTTCTTCGCGAAGGGCTTGACCCGAAGACGGCCCTGGCGGCCAGACGCGTGCAAGGCAACGCGGACAGCCTTGAGCGCTTCGTAAGCTTTTTTGCGAAGACACCCGAAGTGGCCAACACGCCGACATAACACCGGAAAATAGGAAAGAGCGGCGGCTGGTACGGCATCGCCAACGTCAAGTGTTGCAGCGAATCGACGTACTGGCTAGCCGTTACGAGAACCGTTTCATGGCACGCGACGACGTGATCCAACGCGCCGCGGTTTGCGTACAAGGGGTGTGCGTCGCCAGAGCTCTCGTTGGCGGAACGTTCGTCGACATCATATTCCGGGGAGATCGCTCACATGACCAGGTTCGTTATTTTCTTTTCGTTGACGGGCCAGACAATCGGCCGCTTCATCGACCAACCAAGTGACCGCGCCGCGGCCGTGCGCACCCTGCTGGAGCCGGTTGGCGGAAAGTTGGTGAGCTACGACTTCATGTTTGGCGAAGACGACGGAATGGTGATCTTCGAAGTGCCTGACTCGCAGTCGGCCGCGGCGATCAGTCTTGCTGTCAGCAGCACAGGTGCCTTTGCCCGCATTCGTACGCACGAGCTGATTCCGGCCGAAAACCTGACGGCCCTGCTCGATCGGGCGCGTTCAGCGCGTCAGGGTTATCGGCCGCCAGGCGCCTGATTCAACGGCGGCGGCGGCGATTGTTTCACCCACGTGCGCGGCGACCAATGCACCGCCCCACTAGAAGCGCACGTTCCAAGTGCACATCAACAATGACGCTTCAAAGGTTGGCTAACCCAGGACGAAAGTAAACTCCGCAATCTTGCCTTCCGGCGTTTGTGTGATCTCCAGGAGACAATCGTCGCCATACCCGCGGTCGCGCTGATGACCGGGGCTGCCCGGAAAATAGAGCTGTGTCGTCAACGTCGCGCGCTGCGGCGCCTTGACCTTCACGTGGAGGTGCGCAGTACGGTAGACCATGCGGGTCTCGCCGTCCGCGTTGGTCAAGGGTGCGTCGTACTCACGCGGAACGATCGTTCTGTGCTCGAAGCACCCTTCGGCGTCGGTCATCTGGTGCCCGCGCAAACGGTAACCGAAGATGTCGTACGAACCTTCGCTGTCGGCCTGCCAGATGTCAATCCAGGCGTCCCCAATGGGCTTGCCGCGGATGTTGACGACCTTGCCTCGGAAAATCAGCGGTTCGCCCGGCAGCCCGGGCTCAGTGACGTCCTTACGTTCGGGTGATCCAGGGAGCCAGTAAGGACCCTCGGTCTGACTACGCGTTTTCGTGAGTTCAATCAGTGTTGTTGCCATTTCCACGTCTCCTCTCCCGATCTTCCCAGCCAGAACATATTGAACGCTCGGTCCCCGGCATTTTACCTCCCCCCGTCTAACGTTCACGCCGCTTACCTGCTGCCCGGTGATGCTAGCTGGTGGACTCGTTGCTGTGGTTCTCAGCAGCGCGCGCGGACTGTCCTTCGTCCACGGCCCAGTTCGCCTGCACCTCCGGTTTCAGGTAACGGCCTGACAACGTAGTACCGGGCTCTTTTCGGTATTTGCATCCTGGGCGCACCGGCTGCATCTCGAGCCGTTGAAATGGTCCCCAGGGCCGACGGCGAGGACAACTAGAACTATTTGTTTGCGGTGTGCCAGGGGAGAGTGGCGGATCTGCGAGCGTGTTCAACATGCCGGTTTCCAAAGCTCACAACCGATCCGGCAACCCAACGAGCCGCTCCAATCAGGCGTGCGAGCCTCGCCGCCAGGTCGCTCCATGGAGTGTTGCTGGTTGCGCAAGCGCGAACTCAAGCACTCGCTGGATGGGTTACCGGGATTGGCGCTGCAACGTCAGCATCGATGTCCGCTTTCCCTCGATCGGGCATGACCGCCGCGCTGGCCAAGCTGATCAGCGCACATACGGCCATGTAGATGGCGATGGGAAGAGAGCTGTTATATATGCTGAAGAGCGCCACGGCGATCAGGGGCGCCGGGCCCCCGGCCGTAATCGACGCCAACTGATAGCCAAGTGACGAGCCGCTGTAGCGGACCCGAGGCGTGAACGCCTCGGCGATGAAGGCTGCCTGAGGGCCGTACTGGATATCGTGGATTGGCAGCGACAGAACCACCGCCAGCAGCACGAGGGCTGGCACCGCCGTGTCGAGCAACCCGAAATACACGAACGAATAGATGACCATGGCCGCAGCGCCGATCATGTACAGCCGCCGCCGTCCGACAAGGTCGGAAACGTAGCCCCAGAGGGGGATGGTGAACAGTGAGACGAACGAGGCGATCAGGACGTACGTCAGCATCGTCTGGTTGCTGAAGTTCAGTACCCGCGTGCCATACACAAGAATGTATGCGGTAAAAATGTAGAAGGGTGCCTGTTGCCCCGTTCGGATGAGACACGCCAGAAGCACTTCGCGCAGGTTCTTCTGGAGCACCTCCGAGACCGGCGTCGCCGCGACCCTGCGTTCGGCCAGTAGCCGCGCGAACACAGGGCTCTCGAGGATGCCCAGCCTGATGTAGAGGCCGACGCCGACCAGGATGATGCTGAGCAGGAACGGGATCCGCCAACCCCAGTCCTGGAAGGCCGGTCCAGTAAGTGCCGCCATAATGGCAAGGATTCCGTTGGCCAGGATCAGCCCAACTGGCACACCGAACTGCGGCCATGACGCGATGAAGCCGCGTCGCCCAGTCCGCGTACCCCACTCCATCGACAGCAAGACTGAGCCGCCCCACTCACCACCAACACCGATGCCCTGGACAGTCCGTAGCAATGTCAGAAGGATCCCGCCCCAGATCCCGATCGCGGCGTACGACGGCACCAGCCCGACCAGGAACGTGCCGACGCCCATGAGAAGCAGCGTGGCAACGAGCGCGATTTTGCGACCCATCCGGTCGCCGTAATGGCCGAAGATCGCGGCCCCGACGGGCCGGGCGAGGAACCCAATGAAATAGGTGCCAAAGGCCAACAGGATTCCCGTGGTGGGATCGGCTTGCGGAAAGAAGAGCGCACCAAAGACCAGTGCTGTCGCGCTGGTGTACAGGAAGAAGTCATACCACTCGATCGATGTACCTACCGTGGAAGCCACCACGGCCCGCAGCAATTGCCGGCGTGTCGCCTGTCCAGACGAGTTAGCATCCATGACCCGCTCCCTTCAGTGCAGGATAGCGCGACGGTCGTAAGCATGCTGTGAAGGCTTCGAGACCTCCCTGGCATACCGATCGGCTCGTGTCAGGTGCGGGTATGCGACGCAGCACATCCCAGGTCAACTGCCCAATTCTTTTGTTCAACGTGACACAAATGCTTCTTGAGGTATGGCCGCGAGCGAGTGAAGATGCTGCCCTGGTCGGTGCAGTACTCCGGCAACGGACGGTTGATCAACTCGGTGCCGCCGCTGGAGAGCATGGAACACCGTCTCGCTATGCTCGTCGCGCGGCCCGGCCGCCTGCGATATGGACGGGATAGGTTGTCGGTTCCCGTCAGTCTGACAGGGCCTCGAACCGAGGTTGCAGGTTGCGCGATTGAGCACGGCTGCGTACGCTGCAATGGTCACTTCGGGCAGGTAGATATCATGCAATGTCACAGGGCGAAGTTGACAAGACAGTTTCCTTAGACGGAACGCGGACCGCCGAGGCTCCTCAGAAAGATATCCTGGCAAGGCGCGCCGCGGTTTCGCGAAGGCACCATGTCAAGGGAGGGAGTGTGGTCCGCATGCAAAGGTGGGCATATTGCGGATGTGTGCGGGCTCCACCCTGAGCGAGCGGGGTAGGCGATGCGATTCGCTTCATGCGGAAAGAGGCCTGTGCGTACGGGTCGCGGCACGCCAGGGCGCTGAGCACCAGAGTCAGGCGCAGGCTCGGCAGTCCACGTGACCGCGACGCCTCTGTCAGATAGAGAAAGGAGGATCAATCGCACGGATTGACGCGACGGCCGTTCATTGCTGGCGAGCGGCGACCGGTCTCGCATCCCTGCGCGACGCGGGGAACCATCCAAGAGAGGCAAGAAAGCCACAGTCGAGTCATTCGTTCCTGGAGGTATTTCCGATGCGTTACGCCAGGTTGTTGGTAAACCCGATCCTGGCTGCCCTGACACTGCTGCTCGGCGCCAACCCATCCAGCGCGGCGGCGCCGACCTACCAGAACACCGTCACCATTCACTTACCGTCGACACTCAATCAGCTGACATCCTTCGATATCAGCTTCGTCGATTCAAGCCGCAGCACCTACGTTCTGGCCGATCGCAACAACGCAAGCGTTGATGTCTTCGACACCCAAGATGATCGATTCGTCCGCGCCGGCGATTCCGTGTTCACCGGCCTGGGCACCGGGCCGGGGTGTAAGACCGGCACCGGCCCGAACACCAACGCGGGTAACAGCGCTGGTCCCAACGGTGTAGTCATCATTTCCAACCGAGGCGAGGACGCGGACCGCTCGACCAACGACTTCATGAGCGTTGTGGACACCGGTCAGGTCTGGGCGAGCGACGACAACGAGAACCGCGATCGCGGTCAGGCCTGGGCCGGCGACGGCGACAGCACGGTGAAGGTCATCGACCTGGATACGGGCCATCAGGTCGGCTCCAGTATCCCGACCGGTGGCAAGTGCCGCGCGGACGAGCTCTGGGACGACCCCGAACACAACGAGATCATGATCGGGAACCCCAATGACGCCGTGGTCCTCCAAACGTTCATTTCGACGGTTGGAACGCCAGGCCCGAGGAGCGTCCTGGGTCAGCTCCAGTTCGATGGGCATCCCGAGTTAGGTTGCGCTGCGGGAACAATACCCGGAGTCGGCACGAGGAGGATATGCCATACCGTCGCGGCGACGGCGGGCATCGAACAGCCGATCTTTGCCCTCGGCCACTTCTGG
Source organism: Chloroflexota bacterium (assembly GCA_019247515.1). Taxonomy (GTDB): domain Bacteria; phylum Chloroflexota; class UBA6077; order UBA6077; family CF-72; genus CF-72. Next base: position 44,442 of record JAFAOS010000182.1, read on the forward strand.
GTCGCAATTGGGGCGACAACGCAGAATCCTGGCGGAGAGATTGCCGAAATCGACCCTGATCCAGATAGCCCTACTGCCTTCCAGCGGATCGCCTCTATCCCGGTGACCTGCGGGCCGTCGGGGCTGACGTTCATTCCTCCCAACCATGCCGCCACCGCCTGTGGCACGGCGGGCGTCCAGTTCATCGACCTGCAGTCCAAGACGCTTATCGGGACAAATGTCCCCGAGACCGGTGGCGCCGATCAAGTCTGGTACGCCAACGGCAACGTGTATGCGCCCGATAGCAGTGCTACTGCGGGGTGTGCCAGGACAGTCGCGATCGAGACGACGCCGAACCCACCCGGCTTCCTCGGGGATCAGAGCAACTCGTGCCTGGCGGTGATCGACGCCAGCTCCAGGACAGTGATCGCCGAAGTGCAGCTCCCCGCGTTCGCCGGATCGCATTCCGTGGCCGTCGATTCGCGGAATCAGCAGGTGTTCGTGCCCGTCAGGGATTCGACCTGCAGTACGCCGGGCGGGTCCAACCCGTGCCCAGTGCCGCCGGCCCCGGCCGTTCCGGGCCCCATCCCGGCCTGCCCGCCACAGGAGGAGGGTGGCTGCGTACACGACCAGGGCATCGCAGTGGTCCAGTTGGTGCGATAGGGCGACACCAGAACTTCTGGTTTGGCCCGAAGAACGAACCTGGGCTCGGCGGCATTGGGCCGCCGAGCCCCTTTATTCGCGAGCCGTTTGTGTAGAACGGTGCCGTCGATGGTTCTGACCGGTCGGTGCTCGTGGCGAGTGGCGCTTGCTAGCACATGCACGCTGGCCTACGCTGGACTCCATACTACCCTCAGGCCATTGTGAGGCTCGCCATGTGTCTTGCCGATGCTCTGCTCGCGACCGCCAACACGTCTATGTCTCGACGCCAATTGTTTGGCGTCACCGCGGCTGGTCTGTCGGCCGCGGCATTCGCACCTTCGTTAGCGTTTGCGCAGCCTTCCGGCTTGGCACCAGGCGTACTCGAAGGCGCGACGCTCGTTTCTCAGGCCGGTGGTCCCGGGTCGGCCGGAGTCAACCTGCGTTCCTTCGGTACGAACGCGTGGGAAATCACTTCTGGAAACAAGACAATCTGGATGGACCCCTGGCTGACCCGATACGACAGTGGTGCGTTCTCCGGGCGTTTCGATGGCTCGACACCAATCTCCGTAGACACCGGTGTGCTGGACACCTATATCACGAACGTCGATATCATTCTGCTCGGGCATGGGCACTTCGACCACATCGCCGACGTGCCGTACGTGGCCAAGAAGACCGGCGCCATGGTGATCGGGTCCGAGACGCACAATAATCTGCTGCGGGGGTTTGGCGTCCCTGACAAACAACTGGTGCAGGTGAGTGGCGGCGAAAACATGCAGTTCGACGGCTTTAGCATTGAAGTCTTTCGAGGGTTGCATGGACTGGATGGCAACAAGCAGTACGTCTTTCCACATACTCTGAACACCGTGCCAGCGGCACCGACGCGAACTGACCAGCTCTACGAGGGTGGGACCTTCGTCTACCAACTCACGCGCGACGACGGGTTCGCCATCCTCCTCATGAGTACGGGGAACTTCGTGGAACGTGAGCTCAGCGGTTTGCACCCAGACGTGGCCATTCTGGGTGCCACCAGCACATATACGCAAACTCACCAGTACAACGCGCGGCTGCTCAAGGCGCTCAATTACCCAGCGGTGATCCTTCCAACGCATTGGGACAATTGGGAGAAACCGCTTACTGAGCCGGCAGTTGGAAACGTCGATCCATGGGTAGCAGAGGTCAAGCAACTCTCGCCCAACAGCAAGGTGTTTGTGCTCGATCACCTGCAGTCATACGCCGCGTAGCTGCACAGATCCGGGCGTCCAGGACAGGTCGACTTTCTTCTACGGGTAGGCATGTATTCTCCACGACGCTGCTTGCGGCGCGGGACTGGAGCCCGCACTAACGATGGCTGATCTGGTCTAGCCGACTCCGAACCAGGCATGGGCCAGGGACACGAGGACGACGAGAACCAGAATGCCTATGAGGAAGAAGCCGATGGCGCGCAGCCAACTCTTCAGAGAATTGTCGTCTCCCGGCGCGGCCGCTCGGAGAGAGAAGCGATTCGGATCGTGGTCGTCGGGCATGTACGCGCTTCATGGTAGCCTGAGCGGCGGTTGTCGCACCTGGCGCGGTGGTGCGGGCCGAGACCGGCGCGTGCCAGGCGGTACTACGATAGGTGGAGACCGTAGTGGCGTGGTGTGTTGGTTATGAAGATTGGTATCACCGTCCCAAACAACTGGGGCGTCGAGGACGTGCGCGATGTGGTGGCTCTCGGCCAGCAGGCCGAGCAGCTTGGCTTCGACTCCATCTGGACCATGGACCACCTCCTCAACATCGGCTTCGTTCGCGACCGGCTCGACAACAAGCCGTACTTCCATCCTCTGGGGATTCTGTCGTTCCTGGCTGCCAGGACCACGACGATCACGCTTGGCACGTCTGTGATGGTGTTGCCGTACCACAACCCTTTCGAGCTGGCGAAGTACGCGGCGACGCTCGATCAGCTGTCGCGCGGGCGCTTCATCCTGGGTGTCGGCGCCGGTGGCACGCGCGAGGAGTCCGACGCGCTGGGGCTGGATTTCCATCGTCGTGGAGCTATCGCCAACGAGATGATGCAAGTCATGCGCGAGCTGTGGAGCTCTGACATGCCCGCCTTCAGCGGCGCCAACTGGCGCTTCGAAAGCCTGCGCTTCTCGCCCAAGCCGGTTCAGCGACCACTGCCGATGTGGGTTGGCGGCGCGAGCCCTGGCGCCATGAAGCGCGCTGCCACCCTGGGCGACGGGTGGCATCCCAATGGCGTCTCACCGGAGAACTACCGTGCCGCCGCGGAGCAGATCAGAGAGATGGCCGCGGCTGCGGGCCGCGACCCAGGCCAGATTTACCTCTCGGTGCGCGCCAACATTCGGCTGAATCCACCGGCGGGCGCAACGCCGTCACCGTTCGACGGCAGTTCCCAGGACATGGTCAACGCCATCGGCGACTACGCCCGAGTGGGTGTCGAGCACGTGCTCCTGGCGCCCGACTCTGGCAACGTGGCTCTGGTGCTCGACAAGATGAAGCAGATCGCCGGCGAGGTGATTCCGAACTTCCGGTAAGCCAGGCCGAGCGTCGAGACGTTTTCGACCATGAGCATGCCGTCGTCGGCGGCATAAATATGTTCGGTGAAATGGTGTCTCATCGTCCTCCACCGCGCGCGATTACCGGGAACACCTCGTCGACGCGGTTACCGCGCACGCCGAGCAGGCACTCGGCCAGGTTGGCGGTGGTGCACGCGTGATTCGGCAGCAAACGGAGCCGCTCGCCAACAGATGGGTCGGACTGGCCCTCAGCGCGCACGATGATGCCGTGGGCGCCGCGGTCGAGCGCGAAGGTCTTGCTGCCAGCGTCGATAATGACGCGGTCCGCGGCCGGGCGGCTGGTGATGGTTGCCAGCACGCTCAGGGAGCAGTCGCCTGGAGTTGCGGAGCCGAGGCCGAGTTGCATGCGGTCGTAGAACACGTAGTTGCCGGGCCGCATCTCGGTCACACCAGCCACGGCACCCGAGATCAGCGCGGTGGGCGTGGAGCCAACGCTCACCACCGGACAGGCGATGCCGCGCTGGCGCAGCAATTCGGCCGTTTCGACGACCTTCAAACCCTCTTCCCGGCCGATGCGCCGGACTTCCTCTGGCGAATGCGCGCCGTGGGCGTGACCCGCATGCGTGAACACGCCGCGCAATCGGACCCCGTCCAGAAGCGCAATGTGCTCAGCCAGGCGGAGCGCCGGCTCGCCGGGCAGCACTCCAGCGCGGTGGAGGCCCGTATCGATTTCGATGACGACATCCACCGTTGCACCGACAGTGCGGGCGGCAGCGGCGATGCCTGCGGCCACGTCGGCGTCGTCGACGCCAACGGCCATTGTGCCGCGTTGTGCCAATCGCGCCAGGCGCTCCCACTTCTGCTTGCCGACGACCTGGTTCGCAACGAACAGGTCGGTGAAGCCCGCCTCCAGAAATGCCTCGGCCTCGTCGAGTTTGGCAACGGTCAGGCCGACGGCGCCTGCGTCCATCTGGCGTCGCCCGATGCCCGCTGATTTGTGTGATTTCGCGTGCGGCCGGAGTGCAACACCGTGTCTTCGAGCGAAGGCCGCCATGCGCGCGATGTTGCGTTCGAGACGGTCCAGGTCCACCAGCAGCGCGGGTGTATCCAGCTGGTCGAGATCGCGGCCGATGAAGTCTGTCATCGTTAGAACGTATCGGGCGGGCTGATGATGGTCAGCACTTCAGCCGCAATCCGTGTGTGATTGAAGACGCGGTGCGGCAAATTGCGTGCGATCGAAACCGCGTCGCCTTCCGCCAGCGTGTGGACCTGGCCGGCGATTTCAACTTCGACGTGGCCATGGAGTACCAGCAGGCATTCGTCGCTGTCGTGCCCGAGCGGTTCTTCTCCGCTTGCCGCGCCTGGCGCCAGCTCCAGCGCCAGGACTTCAAATGGACCGCGCAAATTCGGCGTCAGCAACTGGTACTCCAAGGCTCGATTCGGAAAAGAGATGGTGCGTCGCTCCGCTTTGCGAACGACCGGATCTGGCGACCCCGCCTGCACCAGAAACTGGAAGAAGCCGATCCCGAGTGCGCTGGCGATGCGCCGGAGCGACGAAATCGAAGGGTCCGTGACCCCGCGCTCGATCTGACTCAACGCGCTGGGTGACAGGTCGGACCGCTCGGCGAGCTGCGTAAGGGTCAGCCCCTGCCGCTGGCGCTCCGCTCGAACTCCGGCGCCGAGCAACTGCTCCGGCGGCGAGCTGCTCGCGGGTGTCTCGGTGTAGAACCCGAGCCCGGTCACTCTGCAGCCTCAGCGCGCCGGCACGTGGTTGTATGACCCACTGAGCACCTCCTCGAGATAGCCAACCATTGCATCTGACCTAACGCACTCCAGCGCGGGGATCGAAGGCGTCGCGCAGCCCATCGCCCACGAAATTCGCGCACAGCACCGTCACGCCAATCGCCAGACCCGGTGGAATCCACAGCCACGGCTGATCTACCAGGACGGTCAGGGCCTGGGCAGAGTTCATCATGCCGCCCCAGCTGGGGATCGGCATCTGCACTCCGAGACCCAGAAAACTGAGCGCAGCTTCGGTGAGGATTGCCTGCGCCAGTGCGAGCGTACCATAGACGGCGAGATACGGCAGGACGCCGGGCAGGATGTGGCGGAACCCAAGCCAGAGCTCTGGAACTCCGAGCGCGTGCGCGGCTTCGACGTATTGCTCCTGGCGGAGCGAGAGGACCTGACCACGCACCAGGCGTGCGAGACCTGGCCACGACAGCAGCCCTATCACCAACATGACGTTGACCACGTTCGGACCCACCAGGGCGACCATGATCACCACCGCAAAAAACAGGGGAAATGTCTGGATCAGTTCGGTAAAGCGCATGAGCAGGTTGTCGACGACTCCGCCGGCCGAGCCCGCGGCGAGGCCGAGAAGAGTGCCGATGACCGTGGCGATCGCCACCGCGACCACGCCAACGCTCATCGAGACACGACCGCCGTACACCACGCGCGACCACACGTCGCGACCGGCGGAGTCGGTGCCGAGGATGTGCTGCGGCGTCGGGGCCTTCTTGATTGCGTCCAGGTCCACTTTCGAGGGGTCGGTTGCGACGATCGGCGCGGCGAGGGCGAGGACGACGACAAGCAGCAGGAGCAGCAGCGCCAAGAGGGCCAGACGATCGCGCCGGAACCGTCGCCACGCGGTATTGCTGCCGCGTGCTGTGGGCATGACCACCGCATCCGAGACTTCGGGTCGTGCCGCGATCGCGATTGACGTCATCTCAGGCGTACCTGATCCGCGGATCGACGTACGCGTACAGCACGTCCGCCACCAGGTTGCTGACCAGCACCAGCGACGCGGTCATGAGCGTCAGACCCATCAGCACCGGATAGTCGCGCTGCTGGATGGACAGGATCGCCAGCGTTCCCATGCCCGGCCACTGGAACATCGACTCGATCACCACCGCGCCGCCGAGCAGCACCGGTACGCGCAGCGCAACCACCGTGATGACGGGCAGTAACGCGTTGCGAAATGCGTGGCGGAGCGTCACCAGTCGCGCCGGTAAGCCCTTGGCGCGGGCGGTGGTCACGTAGTCCTGCTGGAGGACCTCGAGCATCGCCGAGCGGGTGTAGCGCGCCGTCGCGGCGAGCGCCTCGAGCGACAGCACGCCGGCGGGCAAGATCAGGTGCAGCGCGTGGTCGAAGGGATTGGTTGAGCCCGGGGTAGCGATACCAAACGTCGGCAAGATCTGGAGTTTGAGCGAAAAGACATAGAGCCCGATCAGCGCGAAGAAGTACGCCGGCACGGATATCCAGAACATGCTCAAGATCGTGAGGCCATAATCCCAGAAGCTGTAGCGCCGCAGCGCGGAGCCGATACCCAATGCGCACCCGACGACGGTTGAAACCACGAGCGCCACACCCATGAGCTCCACGGTGGCAGGAATGCGCTCGCCGATGCGTCGCAGCACCGGCTGGCCGGTGTTGTACGAATACCCGAAGTTCCCGCGCACCACCTCGCCCAGCCAGTTCACGTAGCGGACCGGCAGCGGCTGATTCAGCCCGAGCTTTTCACGCAGTGCCGCCGAGTCGAAGCCCGTACCTTGCTGTGGATCGATCATCGCGCTGACCGGATCGCCCGGTGCGACGTTCATGAACGTGAACGCGATGATCGAGATCCCCAGCAGCATCGGCAGCGTGAGGAGCATGCGGCGAAGGACGTACTGAGTCATGCGAGACCGGTCGGGATCAGGCTTTGACCGTCCACTCCTCCGGGCGGTAGTACCACGTCGGCAGCGCCTGAACGCTCGGCGTGAGCGGCACGTCGCTCGCGGACGTGGGGTTGGTCGCCGGCGCGGTGATGAATGGAATGTTTACGCGGCGATTGAACACGTACATGTCCGCCAGGCTCCACAGCCAGATCCACGGCTGATCTTCGTTGAGCTGGTCGCCGATTTGCTGGTAGACAGCGGCGCGCGCCTCCTGCGAAGGCGCACGACGACCCTTTTCGATGAGCGCGTCGAACTCCGGCGTTCCATACCCCGGCCCGTTGCGACCATCCGTCTTGTAGTGGAAGTCGAGGAACAGCGCCGGATCGATGAAATTCGTCGCGGGGATGTAGACCATGTCGTGCGTGTGGTCTTCGTAGAACTGCTTGGCCCAGACCGACGCTTCCATCTCCTGCCAGGTAGTTTGCACGCCGACGGCTTCCAGCATCGCCTGGATGGCGGCGCGCGTCGCACGATCGGTCTCGGACGAGCTCGGCACTGAGCTGACGTTCACCGTGCGGTTGAAGTCCCAGCCGCCGTCGGTCAGCAATTGCTTGGCCTTGTCAGGATCATAGGCGTAATCATTCTTCGGCTTGTAGTTGACCCACGGATGGCGGATGGGTGAGTTGACGATTTCCGCGATCCCACCGAGCAGGCTATCGATGATCTTCTTGCGATCGATCGCGTACGCCATCGCCTGACGCACGCGTTTGTCCTGCCAGTACCCGGTGCGCAGGTTGAAGCCAAGCGTCTGCGACACGGGATTCGGCATGCGGACCATGAAGAGGCTCGGCTGGGCCAGGAAGTGGCTCAACGCGTCAGGCGCCAGGTTGATGCTGCCGGAGGGTGCCGCGTTATAGTCCACTTCGCCGCGCTCGAGCGCGATCTGCGCCGCGTCGGCCTGCTTGACAATGCGGTAGACGATCTTGTCGATCTTCGGCTTGCCGCGGTAGAAGTCCGGGTTGGCGGCGAGCTCGGACGACTGATCGGTCAGGTTCTGGACGGCCTTGTAGGGACCGCTGCCAATCGGCGAATCGAACATAAACGGGTGCTTTTCGAGGTCCGCCGGCGCGACGCTGCCGAGGATGTGCTTCGGCAAAATCGCGAGATCCGTTTCCACGAGGAACAGCGCGGTGGGAAACTCCATGTCGAAGCGGATCGTCTGCGGGTCCACGACGACGATGCCGGGCACGCTGTCGGTCTTCTTGGCGGAGTAGTCGGCGCCGCCCTTGATGATCGACAGGCGCGAGAGCCGGTTGGACTTGGTATCCGCATTGAGCGCCAGCATGTAGGTGAACGCCACGTCGTCGGCGGTGACGGGCTGGCCGTCGTGGAACCTGGCGTTGGGATTGAGTTTGAACGTATAGGACGAGCCGTCCGGAGCCGCGGTGACGTCGGCCAGCTCCGTATCCATCCTGGTCTTGTCGGCAGTGGGCGTGAGCAGCGACGAGAAGACGCTGGCCTGGTACTGCCACTGGATGTTGGAGACCGACGTGAACGGGTTGGTGTGCGGGAAGGTCGCGCCCCAGAGCGGCGTGAGCGTGCCACCCGATGCCGATGCGCCGGATGGCGCGGCTGGAGCGATCGTCGGTGCCAACGCGGCGGCCGGCGCTGTAGTTGGCGCGGCTGCAGCCGGAGCCGTCGTCGGCGCCGCGGCCGGTGCGGTGGTTGGCTGGGCGGCTGGAGCGGCGGTTGGCGCGGCAGGTGCGGGCGAGGTGCATGCCGCAAGCAGCGCGGCGCTGCCTCCGAGGAGGCTCAACTCGAGAATCCGACGGCGCGTAAATTTCTCCATAGCAGAACCTCTCTCAGTACGCCCAGTGGGGCGCGGGGCTAGACGCTGTTCCAGTAGCACGAGATTCAGGCTTGCTTCACGAACGGACGGAGCCTACAGTTGGGCTGCAAATAATGTCAAGCGCCGCGCGGGGATGTGGATGAAACTCGCAGCCGTCGAGACACTCCTGGTACGCCACGCGCTCTCGCGACCGACTGGACCGGCAGGCGCCTACAACAGCGAGCGCCGGACGGTGGTGCTCAGGCTCATGACCACTGATGGGCTCGTCGGCTGGGGCGAAACATACGCCGTTGCGGGCGTGCGCGAGGCGATTGACACCACGCTGAAGCCACTCCTGCTCGAGCAGCATGATGTGGCGACTGGGCGACTGCACCAGCAGATGATGGACGCGACGTTCGGCAACGGCTTTGCCGTGGGCGGCGTGGATATCGCGCTGCACGACCTGCGTGGCAAGGCACTCGGCGTTCCGATCTGCGACCTGTACGGCGGCGCCAGACGCAGCCACGTGCGAGCCTACGCGTCGGGCCTCTGCTACCAGCAAGGCATGGACCCAGGCGAAACCTGGCTGGACGACGCGTGTGGACTTGCCGCGCGCGGATTCACGGCAATCAAAATGCGCATCGGCGCATACGCACCGGAGCACGAGCTACCGCTGATCCAACGCGTCAAGGACGCGCTGCCGCATGCAACGCAGCTCTTCGTCGACGCGTGGGGTGCTTACACGCCGGCGACGGCTCTCCGCGTCGGGCGTGAGTTGGAGCAGATTGGCGTCGGCTGGTATGAAGAACCGCTGCCGCAAGCTGGATACACTGGTTACGAGCACATCGCCGCGGCGCTGGACATGCCCGTTGCCGGCGGAGAAATGCTGCAGTCGCGCGCCGCGTTCAAAGAGCTGTTCGACCGACGCGCGGTGGACATCGTGCAACCCGACATCTGCATTTGTGGTGGCATCGCCGAAGCGCGCTTCGTGGCGGACCTTGCCAGACTGTACGGCGTGCTGTGCATTCCGCACACCTGGAATGGCGCCATCATGCACGTGGCGAGTTTGCACCTTGCCGCTGTGCTGCCGGAACCGACGCGCGTGCCAGACCCCATTGCTAGCTTGCTGGAGTACGACACGACCGAGAATGAGCTGATCCAGCGTCTCGTCTCGCCCAACTGGGAACCCATTGGAGGCGGGTTCGAGGTCCCAACAGGCCCGGGGTTGGGCGTGCAAGTCGACGAGGAATGGATCCGCGCGCATGCCCACTAACGCGGGTGTGCTGTTCCACGGTGTGATGGGCTACTCCTTGTTGGAGTAGCGCAGCGAGCGGGGAGGTACCTGGGCGCCACACTGTGGCTCCCGTCTCAGTGCGACTCCAACTCGAGCTCCCGCAGCGCGTAGCCGATGGCCCGCGGTGTTGGTAGCGCGGCACCTTGCAGCCACAGGTCGGCGAATGTTCGTTCGTCCAGTGCGGCTCGTACCACGGCGACATCACGCGCGTATGCCGCTTCGTCGGGTTGGAAACGATGGGCTCCGCTGGTCCGCCAGTGTGTGTCGGCGGCGCCGAACAGCCGGACGGCGCGGCCCACGTTCCCCTGCATCCCCTCCAGCGCAGCCTGAAAGTCGAGGCAATCGGCCAGTGCCTGGCCCGTCAGCCGCGCCTCGCGGATCACCTCGAACGCGTGCCGCAAGCTGGCCGTAGCCCGCGGGAAATCATGCTGGAGGCTGGCCGTGCGGCCGAGGCACGACAGCGAGCGCGCCTGCGTGTAGCCGCGGAACCAGCCGCTCGGCAGGGGGTGCGCAGCGGACTCGGCGAACAACGCTGCGGCGCGCGCATAGTCGCCCTGCGAGCGCGCCACCAGGCCGAGGTTGCGCTGGCAGACCACTACGGTGTGAGCGAGGTTTGCGGCTCGGCTGCGCTCCAGAGCTTCCTGCAACAGTTCGGTTGCCTGCAGCGCGTCACCCGCCACCCACTCGGCGAGTCCCTGGTTGGCCAGGCTGACGGCCAGCGGGGGGCCGTGGCCCAGCTCGCGCCAGAGCGCCACACTGGCTCGATGGAAGGTTCGTGCCTGCTCGTTGTCGCCCTGAAAACTGGCCAGTGTTCCGGCCTCGGTGAGGGCCACCGCCCGTTCGGCCCGAAACTCGGAAGGCTGGGTCGTCCTGTCGGCGAGGTCCAGGAGGGTTTCCAGCCGGCGACGTCCTTCGGCGTACTGCCCGAGGCGCGCCCAGAAGGAATTGAGGGTGACCGCGATCTGCAGGCCTGCCGCGATATGGCGTTCGGCGATCAACCAGTCGAGCGCCGTGTTCAGATTGTCGAAGTCACCATCGAGCCGATCGAGCACCTGGTGCGTCGATTCCGGCGACTCGACCCAGACCCATGGCCAGGTCGTCGGCGTGGCGCCGGCCGGCGTTGCCACCGATGCGTAGAACTGCGCATGGCGCGCTCGAATGTGCTCGAACTCACCAGCGAGGAGGAGCTGCTCGCCGGCATACTCGCGCACGGTTTCCAGCATCCCGATGCGCGAGCGGCGGTCCCCCTCGCCCAACCAACGCACCAGGCTGCTGTCCATCAGCTCTTGAAGACAATCGAGCACGTCGGCGGCGGGCAGGTCTGCATCCGCGCAGACCGTTTCGGCGGCCTGGAGTGTCCAGCCCGCCGTGAAGACCGCCAGCCGACGGAAAACCACCTGGGTGACGGGATCGAGCAAGTTGTGGCTCCACGCCAGAGTCGCGCGGAGCGTCTGCTGTCGCTGAGGCAGGTCGGTGGCTCCGCCCGTTAGCAGCGGCAGGCGGCGCTCCAGGCGCGCGAGCAATGCCTCCGGACGGAGCAGAGAGACGCGGGCCGCCGCCAGTTCAATAGCCAGAGGTATCCCCTCCAGCCGTCTGCAGATGTCGGCAACAGCCCCCGCATTGTCGTCACTGAGCGCAAACTCCGCGGCCACTGCCTGTGCTCGATCGACGAACAGCTGCACTGCCGCCGAGGTGCTTACTGATTCCTCGTTAGCGTCGGAGGCGACTGCGGGCGTGGCGAGTGGCGAAACCGCGAAGCGGTGCTCCCCCTGCACGTGCAGTGGCGCGCGGCTCGTTACCAGCGCCGCGACATGCGGGCACCGCTGGAGCAGGTCGGACACCAGCGGCGCCGCCGCCAACAGGTGCTCGAAGTTGTCCAGCACGAGCAACACGCGTCGGTCGCGCAAGTAGTCAAGCAGCAGCTCACGCGCGCTGCGCCCACCACCTTCCCGCACGCCAAGCGTCCGTCCGATGGTCGCCGGCACCAGCCGCGGGTCGCGCAGGGGTGCCAGGTCGGCGAAGGCCAACCCATCGGTGTAGTCCTCCGCCAGGGCGGCGGCCACTGCCAGCGCCAGACGGGTCTTGCCCACCCCGCCGGGCCGCACCGGCGGTCCGGCGCGTACGCTCCTGGCCGGGACAACGCATCATCCGAGTTTCGTCTTGCGGCCTCCGCCGCGTACATTGGGTGTCCACTGTTGCGAAATCGGGCGGTTCGTAGCCACTGGTAATCGCGCCGCA